>JAQYWO010000027.1 GCA_029379215.1 Rhizonema sp. PD37 | reverse complement strand
CGGTGAGTCCAGCGCTGCAGGAGGGTTTCCCTCCGTAGGCGACTGGCGTTAGCGAAGCGTTAGCGACGGAGGAGCGTCACCCGAAGGGGGAGGGGATAAAGGGGTGGGGTTTTATGCAACATGAATGATAACTAATTAACCGAACTTGATAGGAAAATTAATTATGCGGTCGTTGAAATCCTTGGTAGGGGCGAACAGCCGTTCGCCCCTACATCCCTACGTCCGGAAGCGGAGATGTCTATTAGGATTCGTTGAGGGGAGAGCAAGGATAAGGACCTAATGCAACATCGCCCCAGCGCATTACAGTAGCTCCAGCATTAGATACTGAGCCAATGGTATAGAGAAGAACCAGGTCGTTTTCGTGAATTTTGCCTGATTTTGCAGCGTGGTATAGATTACTCAGAGGAAGTACTGGACCAATGTTTCCATACTGAGGATAAAGGTTGATTGTACGTTCCATCTCGATGCCTAATGCACGGGCACAAAGGCTTGCATACCAAGCTGTGGGTGTATTGAAAGCAAAAAATTTTATTTGATCTAAGGTCACACCTGCAGCAGCAACAGCACCTTCACAGCATGTCCGTATAGAAGGTACAGCCATGTTGCTGAGTACTTTGTTTGCGTTCTTCCCTGTTCTGAGGAAAATTCGCTCTTGACCACAAGCATCTTTTGTCAGTTCGCTAAAGAAGGCACCACAAGTCTCGGCGGTATGAACAATTTTAGAGCCAAGAATTCCCTGGTTTGATTCCAGCGAAGTGACTACAAAAGCTCCTGCACCATCGCCAGTAAACCAGGAGAGCGTATCAGTTTCCTCAATAAAGCGAGAATATGTACATGAGAGAACCACTAAGACATTACGGTACTCCCCCGCTCGCACTAATGCACCGGCAGTTTGGAGTGCAACTATGGCATTTGAACACATGGAATCCAGATTCCACGCAGCACCAGTCAGACCTAATTGAGCAGCAAGTGTGGCAGCATTACCAGGTACGATTTGCTCAGCAACCAGCGAAGCAACAATCATGAGGTCAATTTCGTGGGGAGAAAGCTTAGCGGCTTCAATGGCATCTTTTGCCGCTTTGTACTCTAGCGTCAGTGAAGATTCGTCTGGACCTAGTACTCTCCGTTCAACGGTACCACGAAAAGGGTCTTGAAGATAGGGCATCATTCCTTGGTCAAATTCGTTGCTGGGAGCTGAGTTAGTCAGCGAAAAGAGCTTTGCTAAACTTTTTTGCTCGGCAGTAGCAATCAGATGGGGATATTTTTCTCTGTAGTAATCGTTTGTACGCTTGATGGAAGGCATGCTTAATGCCAGCGAGCGAATACCGACTGGGTTGTATACCATGATAAATCTCCTGATGGGAATTGGTGAGAAATTTGTGGCGTTGCATAAAACAGGGATGAAAATTGAACCGCAATAGACAAAGGACAGTTCGCAGCTTTGGTTTCCAACGCCCTTCGGGTGACGCTCGAAGACTCGCTACCGCTACACTAACGCCAGTCGCCTAGGTCGGGAAAGCCGTCATTCGCGCTGGTCTCACCAGAGCCCTAGGTCGGGAAACCCTCCTTCTCCCAAGGGGAGACGCTGCTTTGAACAGTACTGGCTCCTCCGTAAGAATCTGTCCGCGCCTTCTCCGTCAGGCGTCTCGTAGAGAAGAACGCTCCTGTATTAAGTTTTTTGATTGACAGAGGAAACAAAATTATCCTGCACTCTATGCAAGGCCAAATTTGTTAATTTGTAGCGCCTTGGGAAATCAAACTTTGAATACGACCTCCTATTGGTGCTAGTTGAGTTGGATCGATAATGACGTCAACAACAACTGGACCGGTTGATTGCATCGCTTTCTCTAATGCTGCTTGTATCTCAGACTCTCTTTTCACACGGATACCCGTAGCTCCCAAACCACAAGCAATTTTGACAAAATCTGTCTGGGCGATCGCTGTATCCATACCTTCGTAACCCTGCATATTCAAGCCCTGATGGCACATGTTGTAACGTCCGTCATTCAGTACAATCCAAACAGCAGGAATTTGGTAACTTACGGCTGTACTGACTTCATTGTTCATCAGCATCGCACCATCCCCAGCAATCGTCACGGCTTTACCATGATGAGCGATCGCAGCACCAACAACACCTGTGGTCGTATGTCCCATAGATGAAAACCCTGTGCTGACTCGAAAACGACCCGGTTTAGTAAATCGCAGTAGGTGAATTGCCCAGGCAAATGAGTTTCCCCCCTCTGCCATAACCACTGCATTGCTTCCCTCGACAATAATCTGTTGGATCGCATTCATGAGTACGAACGGTCGCACCTGACCATGTGAGCGTGGATTGATCGCATGGCGGTTGGGTTGCGCTGCCAAAAGGCAAGTTGCGGAGCGTCTACGCGATATCGTCTTTAACTGATTTTGACTTTTTGGGAAGTACTTTAGTAGCTCCAGTACAAACAATCTCACATCAGACTGAATTGCAAAGGTTTTAGCAAATGGATATGCACTTCCTGGAACCTCTGGGTCGATGTCAACATGCACAATACCTTGCTCTGGTATCATTGCCGGATTCCAAAAAGAGGTAAATTCACCAAGACGTGTTCCCAGTACTAGCGTCCTGATAGGGGGAGTCTCTCGCATATATTTTAAAACAGATTCATGCCCAGCAAAGCCTGTGACACCCAGGAATTGAGGATGATTCTCAGGGAAAATACCCTTGCCTCGTGGCGAACACATCACCATAGCTTTCGTTCTCTCAGCAAGTTGGCGAATTTCTGCTGCTGCAAAGCGGGCACCAAAGCCAACCCAAATGGCAAATGGTCTTTGTGATAACAAGTCTGCACATTTTGAGATGGTTTCTTCAGTGGCGATCGCAGAAGCAAAAGACAAACTAACCTGCGGTAAGGATGTATTGACTAAACTTGTTTGGATATTTGTCGGGATACTTAAGTGGGCGACAAAGCCGCCTACTTGCGCTAAACCTCTCGCTAGCCTTTGACAGATTTGTGGGAGTTCATCACCGGATTCAACAGTCGCAGCGTAATGAAATAATGGTTCTTTTGTAAAAATCCCTGTGCTAGGCATTGTGTAGGTGCTGGTTTCTTGGAGAGACCATCGACCGCGCTGCGATGTTGAGGTAGAAGCAGAGAGAAAAATAATCTTCGCCCCTTCCCAACGAGCAGCAAATAGCCCAGTTAATGCATTCGTAATTCCTGGACCAGTGGTGGTGAATACGACAACGGGACGGTTGCTAGCAAAGTATGCCTCAGTAGCGGCAAAAGCGGCTCCTGCTTCATGGCGAAAGTGAAAAACCTGAATTGAACTCTGTTGCAAAGCATGCCACAAAGGGACAATTGCTCCCCCTGATACACCAAATGCATATTGCACTCCCATGTTTTCCAGCATCTTGACTATTGCAGAAGCTACTGAGATAGAGACAAAGTCCGATTGTGGATTTAGCTGGATATTTGTAACAGGCGAAAGTGTTGAAAATGACTGAGTTGGAGCGAAAATGCCAGAGCCGGATTCATAATTTAGGGGACTGTCCCTATCTGATGTGAACTTCCTTGGGGTATGAAGTTTTCCCTTTTTCGCCTTACTTATATTTACAGGAAAAGGTTGAGTGTTCATAAATTACAATAGATAAAGTTACGATTCATGGTTAAAAACCTCTGAATGTTGAGAGATGATATGAGTGATTTAGTCAATCATTGGGTTTGAAGACTAGGTAATCAAATGGAATAATATTAATATGAAAGAGTCTTCAAAAGAAATAAGAGGGTCTAAGTACAGACCATTTTTCATTAAGATTCTGGAGAGTTACATTTATATATAGATTCAAGTTTCTTCAACCTATGCAGAATTGTTTTATAGGAGTTTTGTTTGAGTTGTAAAATTATAAACCGCAATAGACTTGGGCAGTGCGTTGGCTCACTGTGCGCTGCAGGGGGCTCACGCCCTCGCTCTTGTGACTGGCTTTCATACTCTGCCACGCCAGTCGCCTCAACGGGGGGAACCCCCGCACGGCGCTGGCTCGACAGTCACGCATCTGCCCGTGCCAAGAGCGCCAAGAAAAGAAAGAGGAGAGAATTTAACGAATGTTGTCTTTTTTTACGTCAAACTCAGGTCTTTGACATTTTACGCTCCTTAGCTATTTATTAGTCATGAAATTTGAGTTATTCAAATTCCCCAATCAGAGTAAAAGCCGCCCATTCAGCAGGATTGGGATGTTTTTTCTTCGTCGTCAGCATCGCTTGGCGCAATGCGGTAGCTAAATCTTGCTGACGTTGGAGATTTTTATAAAACTGTGTCATTAACTCAGCAGTGGGTGCATCGGGTATCGACCACAGAGAAACTATGACACTGGGAACCCCTGCGGCAATTATGGAACGGGATAACCCAATTACCCCATCACCTGTTAACCGACCTTCCCCAGTATCACAGGCACTCAGGACAACTAATTCGGCATTGAGTTTTAAATCCAGAATTTCGCTAGCGGTGAGCAAGCCGTTATCATTACCAGAGGAAGCAAGGGCTACAGCACCCGGAACACCCTCACCTGTAAAATCATCGAGTAAGCCGTGTGTAGCTAAATGAATGATTCTAGCTTTCAGCAGTAGGGGTAATATACTTGCTTTCGTGGCTTGTTTTCCTATTAGGGGTTGTGTTTGAAATATAGATGCAATGGCTTTGGCTTCTTTTTCAGAATTTGGTAGTGAGGCTAACTGCTGTGGTGGTTGTCCAGGTTTTTTGGCAACCGTTGGCATTATAGGATTGCCAACTACCAAGATATCTTTAGCTGAACCTGGTACTTTTTGCCGGAGTTTGTGAGTAGAATCTAATACTTGAATTGAGGGAGCGGTGAGGATGGTATGTTGATCAATTAAGTATTGCCCTGATGGATCTTGCAATGCTGGGAAAGGAACTAAAAATAGAGACTTTTGGGGGATGAAGATGATGCGAGCGGTTTCGTCCTTTGGGAGTATGTCTGCAATTGGTTGGATAAGTAGCTGATAAAGTTCCTGTAATTGGGAGTTTTTGGTGTTTGTACTGGAACTATTTCTGCCAATTTTTTTCACTACATCGAGGATTGGACGTTCTATTGCTGGTTTGCCTGCTTCCCAAGACGGCAAGCGGATAGTGATTTTGCCATTTTTCACATCGACTGATACTACTTGCCAAGCTTCCCAGTCTGAATCATCGTCATTGAGTTTAACGCGATCACCTGGTGTAAGAGTAATTTTATCACTACGGCTAGCAGTATTTACACCTTTAACTATCGACTGACGAGCCTGGGCTACTTGATCTTTTAGGGAGATATTTTGTTGTTGCCACAGGGGTTTTAGGTCTGTGCGGCGAAATGTGACTTCACCTGTTGGTTTGATTACCCAAATATATAGTTCTGATTCCTTGGTTTTTGGTTGACCTTGAACTTTGAAGTCATCGTAAATAATTGAATATTGAACAATGGTGGCGTTTTCTGTTTTGGCAATTTGTTGGATTTGCTGAATATTTGGTGCTGATGGGAGTTGCTGGCTTGGTTGAAAAGCTATCTTAGAAGCTAGCAATTCCGCAAAGGCACGAGCACGACCACGTTCAGCTATTTCTAGAGCTTTATTATTCTTGTTTTGGGCAACCAGGACTTGTTGTAATACAAGATAGGTGCTGGTTTGCAGATCGAAAATCGATACCTTATTGCTATCACTAAGTCCTGGACGTAGGGATTCCAAAACTTCAACAGCTTTGTATAAAGCTATTTCTGCTTCTGGAAAGCGGCGAGTTTGCCAGTAAATCACTCCCAACGAACCTAAAGCGTCGGCCTCATTTTGCCGATCTTTCCTCACTTGGGCGATCGCTAACCACTGCTGTTCATACTTGATAGCCCTAATATAGTCGCCTAGAGAAAAGTAAGTAAGTAATTCCCAAAGCACCCAGTGCTTTGGCTTCGATCCCTTGTTTTTTTCTAAACTGTGCGATCATTAAAGCCTGCTGTTCATACTCGATAGCCTTAGTATATTCGCCCTTGTTGGAGTAAATCACTCCTAAATTCAGCAGCGTTACTGCCTCGGCGTCTTGGTCTTTCATCTCCCGTGCAATTTGCAAATGCTGCTGCTCAGATTCCATAGCCTCAACATAGTTGTTCAAGGCTAGGTAAGCAGTTCCCAGATCACCCAGTGCTGCTCCCTCTCCTCCTTGATCCTTCAAATCCCGTGCAATTGTCAACCATTGCTGTTCATACTTAATAGCCTCTGTAAAGTTACCTAAGTAAAAGTAAGTAACTCCTAAACCCCCCAGCGCTGTTGCTTCAGCTTTACGATCTTTTAGAGTTTCTTGTGCAATTTTCAACCACTGCTGTTCGTACTCGATAGCCTTAGCATAGTTGCCCAAATTCAAGTTAGCCGTTCCCATATGATGCCGCACTTCGCCCTCACTCCGTGGGTCTTTTATCTCTTTATACAAAGTTAGTGCTTGCTGCCAATATTGCAATGCTTCTAAAAACTGATTTTTCCGATATTGCTGCATTCCTTCCTGCAAAAGGAGGTCAGCCTCAGCTTTGCGACCTGGTGTTTGCGCCCACACTAAAGCAGAAGTTTGACAGTTAAAAGTTGGCAAAGGTAGAAAAATCAAAAATAAACAGTTACAGAAGAAAAATAAAAAAGGAGAAATCTTTTGAAAAATTCCTTGAGTTACTGGCGTAAATTTAATATGAAAATGCATAGGATAGAGAGGAAAAAATCAACGACAAATGATGGTGTATTTCTTTATTTTGAAAAGCAACGATAATAATGAATCTTATGCGTAAGTAATAAACGAGACAAAAAACACTTTTGTAGCGTACCATTAACATGCTTCAAAGGCTGATTGTTTTATCCACACTCAGTTCAAGTTAACCTAATTCGCTACTAATTATGTTAAGATAAATTATCAAAAATTGATAGTTCAAACTCTTATATATAGCGATTCCGGTTCTGATAAGGTATACATGGACGGGTAGCAGACAAGAATTCAGGAGTTTGAATGCAATTAGTTGGGTATTTAAACCAGGGTTAGCGCATCTTAGCAATCATTGACAAAAACATAAATTTGTGAGATGCTTGTATTTTAAACGTTTAGCGCTAGATTAACCAGAGTTTACCCCTTGCATTGTTAAGCTCCGAGCAGATACTTGTTACGCAGAATTTACAATTATCCTATCTTGCAATAGTCTGAAAGAACGGAAATACGTAAATCATACAAAACATTTGTTTTGTCAATAGCATTTGAGATGCGCTTGCTCTGGGATTTAAACCCTTTTATCTACCATCCATAATCATATCCTTGATCCAAAGAACAGATGCATTGCCCAGTTAAAAGATTATAAGTCATAGTATCTTCATAAGACTGAGCTGCTATGGTAAATGTTGTTTTATTTGAGTAATAATCATCCTTAGAATCAAGATTAAGCGTGGATTGGATTTTATTGTTTGCTTTTTGGGCAGTCAAATCATCTTGGGATAAGCTTGAATAACGTCCTCCAGGGGTGAACCAAATTTCACCTACTCTATCTCTAGGTGTTAGTTTAAGCACCTGCGGCGGCTGACGAGCCAATTTCTGGAACTGTTGATGAATATTATTCAAATGTCTCGGATTCATCAGAAGATGTCTGCCAGATCCAAGCAACTCGATTTCTCGATTTGATAAACCCAACTGCAAATGATTATTGATAGCGCGAATCCGATCACAGTTACCTTTATAAGAACTAGCAATATCTGTAACTGCGTTTTGTAAGTGGTTTAACTGAATCTGGGGATGATTGCTCAATACTGTATCTGTGTATCTGGCATTATGGAGTTGAGGCTCTATACTTACAGGCGCAACGGCAGCTATCAAGGCTATAGCATTAAGTATTAACATCTTTCAGGTTCCTTTAGTTATAAATAAAGCTACAAACGTAGAAAACTTGATTCCGGAAAAAATGCACATTGGCTAATCTGAATAATTTACTATTTGTGTGCCTTAAAAATAAACTTTTAGCGTTTTAGGAGTGTCTGAAGCACGACTATTATAGACTGCTTGTTGGAGTTAGGAAAATAATAGAGTTATTGCGTGAATTGATAACAGGGAACAATAGGTTCTGAAACAAATTCTTGTAATTCCACTTTTGGTGACTCTAATAAATCTTGCCAATCCTTTCCTATCGATGCATCCTTGGGTTTCATACGACGTTCTTCGGCCAGGAGGGTTAAAGCATCATACCAAACACCATTTTCGGCGAACACCGAAACGCGCTCTGTTGGTGTATTTGCTACGTCTAAGAGACTTTTTAAATTAAAGTTGATAGGAATTTTTTCAATGTATCCTTTAACGAAGGTATCCTTAAGGCGATTTTCTGGGTCACATATAAAGGATAGTACCCAGTTGTATTTTTTTCCATTCTCTAATATTGGTGCATTTTGGGGCAGGGTAATACTAATAATTCCTGGGGTACTTGTTAATGGATAAGTCTTTTTATATACCACATTCTTTTGGTCATTTAGCAGCAAGAATTCAACAGGTTTTGTAGATATAGATTGGTAGGGAATGTAAAACCAGAATGTGGGACGTTCAGAAATTGTTAACCCAATATTTGTTGGTGGAACCAAAGCGGTCATAGGTATTTTAGTGGCGGGACAGTCTGCTCTGGCAGCAGCATAACTTCGCTGACCAGGCGCTCCTTTTGGAGGTAAGATAAAGTGAATAATTTTAGAAATAAGTCCCGACTTTTCAGGCGCATTTGTAAGTGTAGGCGTTTTAGGCTCTTGTTTTTGTTGTTGTTTGGAAGTAACACCATCTTCGGTAATCTTAATAGGCTGCGGCACTACTTTAACAATAGGATAAAAGCCTAATGTTAAGGTGAAAATTAGAGTTAAACTTAGATGTGGGAAAAGCAACTTTATCATTTTTTTATAGAACTCTAGAAGAAACCTATATGCAAAACAACCGACGCACTCTTTGTCCTTGTTCTGCTACTGCCGTTTATCCGTAATTTTGTGGTTATAGTTAAACATAATTATACTTGTACTGAGATCAGCTATTGTAGAAGGAATGAATGGTAGCCAATAGCCTTTAATTAGAATGAACAAGCAGGTGCTATAGGAGATGATCAAAATAAAACCTGTACTTGCAAGAACAAAAATTATTTTGTGATCGCGCCTAGTGATTTTCTTTAACACAGGCAAACCAAAAACGCCTCCAACCAAAGACCAAATCCATATGTAAAAAATATCTCCCCAACAGGGTAGTACTTTGAGCAAAGGAGGATGTCCATCTAAAGCTGCACTAATAATCTGGCTTACCATTTGGGCTTGAACAAATACCCCCCGCATCGTTTGGTCTGGTTGCTCGTTGATACTATATGGGGTATAAAAATCATCTTTAACGCTACTAGCGGTCACACCAATGAGAATTATTTTATCTTTTATCCAAGAGGGGTTACATGTATTTTTTTGCAGAATATCTGTTAGGGAACATTGTCTGGCAATATTCCGAGAGCGATAATTAAGCAGCATTTGGTAACCTTCATTCTGTAAATTTTGGTACCCCCCAGATCTCGGGAGAAACCGTTGTAAACGAGCTTTTCCTAACACCAAGTCCCCTGAGCTTGTGTTTTCAGGTTTTATATCTTTTTTAGCTAAGTAATATAGTGCCAACTTAAGACTTAAAGAAAAGTCTGTATTACAATCCGTATTACTGTTAAAAGTTGCAGACCACAGATGGCGGCGAAGAATACCATCACTGTCCTTTTGCACATCAGCAAAACCTATACGATCTGCTGGGATTTCGGGCGGAGGTTTAATACCTTTTTCTCGAATCGTAATGTCAGGGTCTTTATTCGTCGGATCATTACCTATGCATATCCCAATGAAATTATCAGTATTTTGTAAATTTTTCGCCAATTTTGGTTGGTCGCTGCTAACGGGAAAATCACGAATAATATCTAAGCCAATTACTCTCGGTTGTAAAGGTTCTAGTTTTTCTAAAAGTTGAGCTAATGCAGTATCAGATAAGGACGAATCGTGCCTTTCCATTCCGTTCTCATCTTGGTATTTTCGGTCAGTTTCATCGATAGTAACTACTAAAAGCCGAGGATCTATTCCCAGATCCGGGCGTAGCCGCATCATCTGGTCAAAAGCTCGGAGTTCGAATCCTTGTAGAATTCCTGAAAACCTTATTACAGTCACTAAAACTGTAATCGCTAAACTTGTAAATGGAATAAAAACGGAGGGTTTGAATTGAATTCGGAAAGGAATGAATGGAGTAGGTGTTCCAAACAGTTGACCGCCATCATTATCACATCTCGGCTCGATACCATTATGGATTTCACGCCCTGTAAAAAACGGGTTGGGCGGGTATGGTATATTAGATCCAGACTGTGGGGCAATATTAAATGTTTGGGCAACAGCTTGTAATTCGGAATTTCCAGGGTTTGTCCTATAGGCTGCATGGATTAAGTTTTCAATCCATCCCTGTGACTCTGCTACTTGTATTAAGACAAAGACAATTTGTTCTAAACTGCCTTCAGGTGCGATCGCTCTTAAATTCTGATTTAGTTCAAAGGATAACATCTGCTCTAAAGATGCCATGTTAGGAAAAGCATTTATTAAAGCTTCCTGTATTTTTTGGCGC
This sequence comes from Rhizonema sp. PD37, assembly GCA_029379215.1. Taxonomy (GTDB): domain Bacteria; phylum Cyanobacteriota; class Cyanobacteriia; order Cyanobacteriales; family Nostocaceae; genus Rhizonema. Next base: position 38,822 of record JAQYWO010000027.1, on the reverse strand, counting down.
TGCCGTCCAGATAAGCCCATGTTTCAATTGTTTTCTCAAAAGCAAGAGTGATGCTATCGCGTTCTCAGAACATTTTATTTATTATTACCACACTTCCTCTTTTTCCCATTTCAGATTCTACGAAATCCTATTTATGCGCCTTGCCCTAGATACTCTAAGTTCTGAGCAGATGATTGACATTCCATAAAGTTCTTGTTCAACATAGCTGAGATTTTTTGCCAGAATGCTTGTAAAATAAGGTTGATCTAATTAGATCGTGTTTCTTGAAAGCGCCCTACGGGATGCGCGTTACTCGTTATCAATGAAAGAAACAGTATTTCCCGCGCCCCATGCCGATTATCCCTTGTTTCTTGAACGCGTCCCACTGCTGAAGTGTTAACCGTTATGAATGAAAGAAGCACTATACTTCCATGCTGATTATCCTTATACTTCCAGTAAACCTAGTATATAGCGATCAGCTCAAATTATGGATATAGCAAAGTTCCGGTAAAGTTCCGGTAAAGTTCCGGTAAAGTTCCGGTGCTTTTACTTATATGGTAGAGTTTACATATAAGTTCTACGGACATACAGTAGAACTCAACGCACGAAAGCAATGGCTGACAAAGGATCGTTGCCGACTGGTAGCACTGTTGGGAACGGGGGGAATTGGAAAAACAACTCTGGCTGCAAAGCTAGCGCAACAAGTTCAAGGGCAGTTTGACTTCTTTATATGGCGATCGCTCTATAAGCGCAACTACAAACCTATCTTGCATTTATAACTCATTGACCGAACATGATATTACGCATTACTGAATGCGAGTATGAATTATTGATATTGTTTCATAGATGTGAGCAAAATAAACTTATACACTTTTGAGCTAACTGACAACGCGGGGTGATTGTGGACTATATGACACTTACCAGTAAATAAATATCCAGCCCTATATCGGAATATTGGGCGAAGTCTGCTAGGGGATCTTCCCAAGGGCGGGTTCAAATTTTGTTATCAAGTTAGAAGTTAGGGATTTACCAAGAAAGACGTAGACCTTGCTGTTTAAAAGTTTGTTGCAATTGAGGCATTCGGTGTTGTGGAACAATTTGTTCTGGTGTTAAATTAGGTTGAGTGAGAAGCCAAGCTGCTGTTACGCCTGCGGCACTACCGATACTCCATTCACTGTTATGGATGCGTGTGACGGCGTTGACGATGTGAGTTACGGCAATGCCTTTGCCACCAATTAAGAGGTTATCAATTCGCTGGGGAATCATGCTTTCGATGGGAATCAACGTTGGTCGAACAACAAATTCTCTGGCTGGTGCTTTATTTGCTTCGTTTGGTGGTTCCCAGTTACGATAGCGACATCCATGTAAGTCCATGTCGTAGTGAGTTAAGCCTACCATCGTTGCGGAGAAATCACGACCACCTGATTCATCTGTTCTGAGATCTGCTTCGCGCATCATGAATTCATCCTGTTTATAAGCTTTACGTCCCAGAATTCTTCTCCCTTCCCGAATATAAGGCATCATACTCAATCCTGAATCTGTACCCATCAGAGATTCTGTTCCTGATAAATAAGCGAGAGGAAAACCGGGTTTACTTTGGGTTTCCATCAACCATTTAGCAAATAACAGTGCGTGTTCTTCGGCTTGTTTCAGGGCTTCTAAGGAAAGTCCTCCCATCCAGTTTTGACGTTGCGAAGATGTGGTAATCTGTTCTTGATTGAGAATTAATGGTGGATTCATCACATTCCAGTCGTTGCCGCGATTCCAGTTAACTAAGGTCATATCTCCGAGTTCGGGAGTATCGACGAAGGGATCGTTGCGGTTCTGACTGACAATGCGTCGGTAATTAAAAAAGCTCCTACCTGCAAACATGGGGAACCCTTTTATAGAGTAGTCTCTTAGATGATCTTCTTTTGATATTCCGGGTTGAATGTGAGACAGGCGATCGCGACTCTTCCCTTGATCGTCTTGAAGGGCAAGTACAAAAGGAAAGGTGAATGCTTGGGTACATTCGGGGTTATCTTTGAGGGAAGCGTGAATTTCACCAGTCGTTGCACGCGATTCTGATCCGAGTCTGTGAGGAATTCCTGCCCATCCTACCAATTCTCCGGTATCAGTGGCATCAATGACGATCGCTCGACTATTCGCTGGTGCCTGCAACCGCAAGGGTACTTTCTCAAAGTTGTCATCGTCATACCAGGAATACCAAGAGGTAAGTTCTTGACTTAGTCTACCTTTTGGTATATAATCTCTTTGACGCGGTATTCGCAGGACTGCATAAATTGCAACAATATTCCGACCTGTACTGTCAAATTCAGCTCCTTTGAAGGCGATGGAAGTTCCCCAGTGACTTCCTGGCGCAAGCTGTGATGACGATTTTAGCAATTGTTCTGCCGCATTTGCTCCAGCTTTAGGCGGAAAGCATAACTTTCCTACCCAGCAGCTATTAATGTCAGCAACTTTCACAAGCTGAGTCTTGGATGCCTGCGGAAGTTCTACAAGTTGCTGTTTAATTAACTGCTTGAACTCAATCCAACTTTTTGAATAATTTTCCTTTGCTCGCATCGCCAGGGATTCATCAACTGCTGACACTCCTTGGGAACTAATTTGCCCACCTAGCCAGGGAGTTGATTCGATTAAGCATGTCTTTGCCCCTGATTGCATTGCTTCAGAAGCTGCCGCGACTCCTCCAAGGGAACCACCAACAACGATTACAGAACATTCCCACACCTGTTTGGCTGGAGGTAGGGGATCAAGTTGAGGCCAACCTTGAGACGTGACAAGCGCTTTCACCTGCGCCGTTGGGGTTGGAGTCAAACCTATTTTCTGCTGGAAAAAATAGGCGGAAAAGAAATTCAAGCTGATTGCGACGAGGAAAACCGAAGCTGACATCAGCAGAAGACGGGATGATAGCTTCACAGAGACACGAAAAAACGGTAATACAGCATCTATACTAAACTATTGAAACGCTTTACTCCAATAACAGAGGAATTAGCACGAAAGTTCGTAGTAAGCACTCTTCGTGCTTAAAATTGAGCGATAAATCGCTCACTACGTACCCCTCAAAATTAATAGTAATGTTTTGATTGTCACCTTCTCACAATTGCACAGTGAGTCAAGCTCCTGTTTGATGAGAGTCTCCAACCTTACAGGGACTCTTGTCGCGATTTCTGGGCAGTTAGCGAGCAAATCTTCTAAGCGTTTGAGTTTCGATACTTTGGTTGATTAGCACTGCTGCGGATTTCTTCTGAAAGGTTCATGAGTAACTCCTGGTAATATAAATTACATTTTTTCTGTTAAGATTAACTTAGCGTATTGTTCTGGCAGTGTTAGTTTTAGTTTCTGATGATTTCAGTAGATTCTCGATGTGTCAGCCTTATACCTCAAAGTTAAAGTGTATTATGCCCTAGAAAAATAAAAAAGGCATAATTTTTTCAGGGTAAGAACGAAGTTAGAGATTAATTAATAAATCAAGTTAGTAAATAATGTTAAACGGCAACCTTAAAAGAGAAGCTATAGCAAAGTTGGAAACTGCTGATAAAGAATATCAAATAATTGCAGTAGATGTTACTAAAAGAGCAGCAGAACTATATGAAGAACGTAAAGTAACTGCTGAAGAAATTATTCAAGCTTGCGAAAAATATATCAATACTCTTGCCAACTCACCTAAAGAGTTTGATAAGTCGGTTTCTGAATTTAAGGTAGAGTTTACCAAGTTTTCTCAGGTAATTCAGCAAATTAATACTGAGGCAGATAAAGCAGCCAAGGTGAGCGGCTCAATGGCAGGAGCTGGGGCAGCGGCTGGTGTTGGTGTTGCAGCTTTTGCTCCAACTGCTGCGATCGCTATTGCTACTACCTTTGGTACTGCTTCAACTGGTACTGCTATTTCAGCTCTTTCAGGAGCGGCAGCAACCAATGCGGCTTTGGCGTGGCTCGGTGGTGGTGCTGTTGTTGCTGGTGGTGGTGGTATGGTAGCCGGTAATGCTTTACTAGCGATGGCTGGGCCTGTTGGCTGGGCTATTGGCGGTACAGCTTTATTGGGTAGTACTGTCTGGGCACGACACAAAAATGAAGAAGTTGCTCAAAAGGCTAATGAGAAAACAGCCGAAATTAAGTCAAAAACTGCTGCTTTAAAGGCAGCTAAGGAAGAAATAGCTAAATTATTAAAGTTAACTCAAGCTCACGCTGATGGCATTAACACACGGTTAAATTTTCTCAAACTTGAAGCTCCTAACAATTATCTAGACTTCAGCCATGACCACAAAATAGAATTAGCAGCTTTAATTAACAATATTCAGGCACTTTCTCAACTGCTCAACAAGAAATTAAGTTAACCAAGAGTATCGATGAAAGAAAATATTCATCAGACAAGCCAGATAATTGGTGGGATGGTAGCAGGTGAAAATATTCACCATATAGAACATCTCAAAGCCACTCTGTCAAGGCAAGATTCCGCTTTCACAAAAGCAATTGAGCAAATTGATCAAGTCCGAGACTTTATTGGAAGTCCAGAGCATATTTTAGGTAACAATCAAACCAAACATGGTGAGATTGCCGAGCAAGTCGAGGTAGGTATCCGTAATGCCAGGGACTATCTGCGACAGCAAACCCCGAGTGCTACTTTTGATGGCGTTGGTAGAACAGCACCTGAAGACTATTTAATTGATGGTGTTCAAGTTCAGTCCAAGTTTATCAATGGCATTAATAAGAATCTGGATCATGTGCTAGAACACATGAGAAAGTATGAAAACTTCGGCAGAGATGGCTCCTACTACCACATTCCAGAAAATTACCACCAGACAATCAAAAAAGTTCTCAGTGGTGAGTTTGTAGAAGGGCTAACTGAGCGTACAGTACGTAAAATTCAGCAAAAAGTACAGGAAATTGAAAAGCTTTCTGGCAAGTCCTTTGGTAACGTTGTTGAACCAAGTCATTCTCAATACAGCGACGTTCAGCAAGGTAAAATTCATGAGACATTAGATAGCCATGAGCAAGAAATCAGTGGAGAAAACAAACGGATTAAGGAAAATATACGAACTGATGCACAACCAAATTTAGGAGATATGGCTCAGGTAGCTGCTAAAGGCGCTCTAATTGGTGGAGGAATTCGGTTAGCTTTCAAATTGTATGAAAAGTACTTGCAGGGCAAGAATCCTTTTTTAGGAGATTACACCGTCGAGGATTGGCAGGAATTGGGAATTGATACTGCCAAGGGAGCAGTTGTTGGCGGAATTGCTGCTGCTACCATCTTTGCTCTGACTAATTATGCAAGTTTGTCAGCTCCCTTTGCTGCTTCTTTCGTTAGTGCAAGTCAGTCAATTGCCAGTCTCGTCAAAAGTCTCAACTCAGGGGAAATTTCCTTTGAGCAATTTACTGAGATGAGTCAGTTAGTTTGTACAGAATCAGCCGCAGTCGCTTTAGCTTCTGCTCTTGGACATGCTGTAATTCCAGTTCCGATTCTAGGTGCGGTTCTGGGAACAATTGCTGGTCGTATGGTGATAGATTTTAGTCAGAAATATTTTGCGAAGGAAACTGAGGGCTTGAAACATCGGATGGAAGAATACTACAATCAGTGCCTTGATAAGATTGATCAAACTTACCAAGCAGTAGTGTCGAGAATCATTGCTGAATATAAAAAGCTTGGAGATTTGACAAAAGCAGCATTTGATACAAGTAAGAACGTAGCGTTAAGGCTTCAGGCTAGTATTGAGTTGGCAGAAGCCTATGAGGTCTCAGATGTCAAAATTATTCATAACATTGATGAACTTGACGCTTTTATGCTGTCTTAATTTTTTATGACTAATCGGTAGGTGAAAAAAATACCTTCCACGCATTCTTCTATGCCGCCATTTATACGTATGTCTTATTTTACCATAACGGTGTTTGTGCTACAAAGTTGTGGAGAATTTATTCAACTATTCTGGAAAACGCATTAGACTAAAAGCTGATTTGATGCAAACAATTACATTAAAACGTTGAGGGATATGGCGGAGCGGATGAAAGCGCAACATACTTTATTAGTCTGCACCACTTGCTCAAGTGCGTGGAAAGATGGGAAGCGAGTTGGTACAAGTGGTGGTGAAAAATTACTCGAGCAATTGCAGGAACTGCACGCCTGTTGGGAACTGCACGAAGAATTTGCAATTCAGCCTGTAGAGTGCATGAGTGTCTGTAGTCGTTCTTGTGCTATTTGCTTTGTGGCGAATAGTAAATACACTTATGTTTTTGGTGATTTGTCACCCGATTCACCGTCAGAGATTTTGAATGTCTTAGATTGTGCCAAAAAGTATTACAATCATCCACAAGGATTGCTACCTTGGGCAGAAAGACCTGAACCACTCAAAAAAGGAATTTTAGCAAGAATTCCACCTCTGTCTTTACCTATTGAGTGTTAAGCACGCACCTATATTTCCTCAATATGTGCTGCTCAAACTGCAATCGGATTCAGCTTAAAATTTAAGATGAATGGGAATGACGAATTCTTATAATTCGTCATGTCTTTAGAGGGCGGTGTGTCAATGGCTCATTACTCTTTATCGCCCAAAGCCAGTTTACTACTATGACGTAGCAAAAGCTTGGCGGCTTTCAATTTCCCGATCTTTTTATGTATAGCAACCGCCAAGACGGTTAAGACGCCAAACGCAAGACATGCGATTGGGGCATCTCGTAAGCAATCGAACTGCAAAGCGTTTTTTGCGGATTCGACTTTTTAACCTTGACCAGCATTTTTCAATGTTGTTAAGATCTGGAGAATAAGGCGGTAAGTATAGCAGTTCACATCCCGCCGGAGCGGATCAGTTGTTGAATACGCCCACCTTTATGGAACGTCGCATTATATATCACTAAAAACTGTCCAGGTTTTAGTATGGGAAGCAAACAAGTTTCCAGCCAGGTTTCAAATACGATTCGATTACACGCTCCTTCAACTGTGAAGGCAGCTATTAAATCTTGGTTACATAGTGCGTAGTTGAGGAGTAACAGCTAAGACCAGTGATGCGCCAATGTTTATTACTGCACCACTGGCACTCTTCTTTACACTTTTATCAGTCAGTATCCTCAAAACTAAAATTTAAACTAAATGATTGAAGCTGAAGAAAAAAATAGGAGGTCTGATTGAACACAGACCCCCTCTTAATCTATCAAAATTCACATAAATTTTTATTTTTTGGAAAATCACCTTGAGAAAGTGACTCCCAAATCTCTTCTACAAGTAAAATCTCATTTTTCTCAAATAATCACATAACAAGTACTCATCATTCTGTACAAGTACTTGTTAAGTAATAACTGAAATTATTATTATTATGATAGTGTTCTTTATTACACTATTTTTCTACTTAACCACAGGCTCCAATACGAATACATGTATAGTGTCTCCTAGAATTGTCAAGTCCATTTAAAATATTAGTAATACTAATATTTTTGCTATTAAGCAGGACAGGTACAATATTATTATCAGGAGCCGCATTGTCTACACCTGAATTAAAAATTGTTGAACTGGAGGCTTGTACTACTTGAAAACCTCCAAAAGCAAGTAATACTGAGCCAGCAGCAGCAAGTGAGATTTTTCTCAAAGTAATTATGTTAGACATGCAACCCTCATCCGAAAAGAAGTAATATACCCATAGTACAAAAAAATTGTAATATTCAGAATAAAGTAATGTAAAGTAGTATTTTTATACTACTTAAGACAAATAACAGTGGAAAGCGATCGTACCAACCAATTACAAACTTTTATTAACACTCTCAACGCACTGCTACTAATCCCTTGAAACCGTTTGCGTATTAGGTATATAATATACATCAATATCCGGATAATCATGATTTTATGTTGCTTATTTAACATAAAAATTACCTAAAAATACTTTTGCAATGGCGATGACTCAACAAAAGGTATTCCTAACAATTTTAAATCCTTTCAAAAGTGTGAGTTGTGTTTAGTTGAGTAGCATGTAATTGCTTCAACACAACACTCGCTTTTTAATAGTTGTCAACCAAATAAACTTATGTATTGCGCTACTCTCAAATACCTTTAAACAGCACTGAGGCAGCGAGTGTAGATAATCGCTGCCCTATAAATATTTTTCTCTATCTAAACGGTTGCTTAAGCAATCAGGTGGAACACGTCACGCAGTACACTATAGCCAGCTAAATCCCAAAGCAGGTAAGCAAGAAAACCGATCATAGCTAAGCGTCCGTTCCACAATTCAGCTTGAGGATTAAACCCAAACAGAAAAGCATTGCGATCTTTGCCATTATACGCGTTAGCAACAGGAGTCACACCAGGAGTACGATTTTGCATTTTTTACATTCCTTAACAAAGTAGCTGTTAAGGAATGTAACACCTCATATAACTTTTTGCAACAATTTATCAAAATTATTAAATTTATATCTAATTTTGTGATACAAAACTTCCAATTGACAACTCATAAAAAATAAAGGCAAAAGTGCCTTTAAACTTGGTGTCCGCTCTTGACGTCGTGGCACGCATTCATGTAAAAGAATTCGCATCCTTAGCTAACATTTCCTTCGTTAATTCCAGAGTTGCGATCGCCTGTTCTCGGCTGACACTGGGGAAATGATCTAGAAACTCATCTCCGTGAATCGCCTGCTTAGAGATAATCAAGCAAAGTTTTCATTGGTACACCTAAAAAAAGCGGTAAACCTGGTAGCCCCGAAGGTGATGGCTCAAGAAATTAAATGAATTGGGCCATCAACGATATTTATATCGGGGACGCCACTTGCTATAACAGGGGGAACCCCAACGCCAGTCCGCCTGCAGCGCTGGCTCCGCAACGCAGTGGCTCCGGAAAGGTGACACGGCAGATTTATCTGCCTTCATTTGTAATGATGTGGGTCGTTTATGTAAGCTTCAACAACAGCTGAAGATACTGTCATAAAAATAAGCGTGAGTCCATAGTGTTGGTAATTTCAATAAATGCGGAAACTCTTGACGCAATAACCTAGAGCAACGGCCTTTAAGGGCTTTGATTATTGAATTGATTGGGGTACTTGGGTCAATACAGGCATACGCGAAGAACGTTGCTAATTCCTCAAAGTGGATAGCGGATAAAATTGACTCAAATACTCAGCAGACTATTGCCTCAAGAGCTTTTATGGCTTCAGAAAAAGTAATTTTTTGTCGTTCTAAAAAAGTACGTTACAAAGTGCCTAACCGCTTTAATTCTGTAGAAGGAAAGACCAATAAACAAGGTATTAGATGGAAGGATAATCAATTGTGTTGGGGCAGCCTCAAACTGCGCTCAATTATTGACGAATCCAATTCAGTTATAATGCACAGATTGCCATCTCCTATTAAGTTTGTCCGCATTGTTAAGCGAGATTTAAATGGTAAACGTCGGTGGTACGCGCAACTTATTAATGAAGGATTACCCTATCAAGAAGAAAAGAACTACGTTTCAGGGTCACAATGAATAACACGCGATGTTGATGGCATGACGTTTCACCGCATTCTTAACGGAGAAATTATAATCTATATAAGGTCAAGTTGAGCCAACACCGCGCTCACAGCTAACATTTGCTTGATTTTCGATCAGATGTTTATTGATGAAATTGCAATAGAGTATATGTAGAAAGGGAAGCGATCGCAAATAATGCCATTACCTCAGGCATAGCATTTGCAGTGTGTCCATCAAACAAAAAAGGCACCAGCGCACTGGCAGTCGCACCGCCCAACATTCGCAGAAATCCGATGACAGCAGCACTGCCAGCTATTTCTGGTACTGATTGAAGTGCATTGTGTAAAGCATTAGGTGCAATTAACCCATAACAAAAGGTGTTGATGATCAGCAGAGGTAATAATTTTTGTACCTGAGCCGCACCACTCATCGACACTGCTACAAGTGCAATCGCGGAGATAGCAGCCAGTAATAACCCGAAGCTCATCAAGCGTCTTGGTGGCACGCCACGAGTGTTCAAGCGTCCACTCAGGAATGAGCCAGCCATGATACCAATAGCGGTTAAGGCAAAGAGCAATCCATAGGTTGTGGTTGAGATCCCCAAAACTTTGAGTATTACCAATGGTGAACCCGCAACGTAAGCAAACATACATCCAAAGCTGAGAGCATTAACCTCGGTAGCTGCATGCGTATTTACTTATCTTTACATAGTTTGGTTGTTTCGCGCTGACTTACTTGCATAAGGTGTGAGAGTCTTAGGTAAGGTTAAGGAGTGCGAACAAAATGGAACAACGTCAGCAGTCAACGGTTATTATTACAGGCGCATCATCGGGGGTTGGTTTGCAAGCTGCGCGATCACTTGCTCAAAGGGGGCAATGGCATGTGGTGATGGCATGTCGGGATATTCCGAAGACGGAAAAAGCGGTTCAGGCTTTGGGAATGTCGCCTGACACCTATACAATTATGCATCTCGACTTAGCTAGCTTAGAGAGTGTTCGACAGTTTGTGAAGAATTTTAGGGACACTGGCAAGTCTCTAGATGCTTTAGTGTGCAACGCCGCAGTTTATATGCCTTTATTAAAAGAACCGTTGTATAGTGAAGATGGTTATGAATTGAGTGTTGCTACAAATCACCTGGGACATTTTCTTTTGTGTAACCTTTTGCTTGAGGATCTAAAGAATGGTAGCAAGGAACCGAGGCTGATTATTTTAGGTACTGTGACGGCAAATCCGAAGGAATTAGGTGGTAAGATTCCGATTCCGGCACCTCCAGACTTGGGAAATCTTGAGGGTTTTGAGGCAGGATTCAAAGCACCGATCGCCATGATTAGCGGCAACAAGTTTAAACCAGGCAAAGCCTATAAGGATAGCAAGCTCTGTAATGTGTTAACCATGCGGGAATTACATCGGCGCTATCACGATTCAACAGGTATTACATTCAGTTCTCTGTATCCTGGGTGTGTTGCAGAGACGGCACTGTTTCGCAACAGCTATCCTTTGTTTCAGAAGGTTTTCCCTTGGTTTCAAAAAAATATTACGGGGGGGTATGTGACTGAAGAGTTAGCTGGCGATCGCTTGGCTAATGTGGTTGCCGATCCGGAATACGATAAATCTGGTTCCTACTGGAGTTGGGGAAATCGCCAGAAGCCAGATCGTAAGTCTTTTGAGCAAGAGATGTCTAATGAGGCACTTGATGATCGAAAAGCTCAAAAGCTGTGGGAGCTTAGTGCTAAGTTGGTTGGATTGGTGTAAACGTGACGATGCTGAACGTGAATGCCAGCAATCATTAAAATTCAACGGAAACTAGATTGATCTTCTGGCGTAATGGTTATATGATTCAATAATCTGCATGATAGTATAAGGGTGTGTAAGTGCAGTTGAATATTCAAACGACAGAACAAAAAAAGCCTGGGCGACTAAATCCATCGCGAGTACGAGATCACTTGGCGAATGAACGTACTTATCTTGCCTGGATGCGAACAGGAATCTCTCTTTTGGGTTTCGGTGTTGTTATCGTACGTTTGCGTGTTTTACAACCTCCTTTTGTGCCTCATGTTGGCAATAGCTGGAAGTTGGGATTGCTTTTTTCTCTGGTAGGCTTGATAACGGTATTGCTTTCAACGATACAATATTTTACTGTTCGCCGTGATATTGAAGAAGATACTTACGAGCCGACAGATCGTTGGGTGATTTTGTTTAGCCTTGCTATCATGCTTTTGGGAAGTGGGATTATTTACTTTGTCTTCGCAACTCCTCTCAACCAAGCGAGTATAGTTGTACCCGACTAATCACAGAAGAGGGAGCAGGGAGCAGGGAGCAGGGAGCAGGGAGCAGGGGGCGCAAGACATTTTCATGCTTGGCGGTGAAACTTGTTTCATTGAGACTGCCTTCTCAAAACGGCTCCCTTGGATCGCCTTGAATAGCAGATTCAAGGTTTAAAAAGTACTAAACTGTCAAAAAGAATGCAATGAGGACGATACTGAGGGCAGCAGCGAACAATAATGCATACTCAACTTTGCGACTGAAAAATCCGACAACAAGAATTAGTGAAACAGCGACAGAGAAGATGCCAATATATTGCTCCTTTTGCAAACCTTTAGCAATAAGTGGATCTTGATCGATTGTGGCTTTTGAGGGAGTTTCTCGAATTGTGCTTGGCCGCTGTGCCTTTGGCACTTCTTCATTTGGTAAACTCATAAAACTGCTCACTAAATTTGTGGTAATTGATAATTGGTAATTAGAGAGTGAAAAAATGTAAGTAGGTTGGCGCAAAAAACCTTAATTTGTCAACAAACTTCGAGATATTGTGATGCCAAATAACAACTGTACAGGCTGGTTTGACAAAATTGTTCGTTTTTCCTGACAAGTTATCATATTAAACCTGCTTTTACAAATTATTAACAGATATCATGTCAAGTTGTGTTGATTCACGCGTAGTTACTTAATTGTTTTTTCTTCTTATCCCCCATTACTCCCTAACTATGAGCAGCAACAGCTTAATTTCGTTGTCATTCATATTGTTATCAAAATCACATAAACGCTCATGACTATAATTTACCCCAAATTGTTATCTAGCAATATTTTTAATGATTTTGCTAGAAATAATCTTCGATCTTAAAGTAATGTAACTTCAGCTATTAGCAATTATCACACCGCGTCAGAAATAAATTTTGTACACTTTTATACTAATATTACTATCTGATAACTCTTGCTAATACACGGACGCAAATAAAGTTTCATTTCAAATAGCTGTAAAGGTTACTTTGTCAGCTTCTTTAATTTTACTGCTTCTAAGTGCGCCAAAGGTAGACAAGGGAGAATAGGACAACCCAAATTACGTCAACAAAGTGCCAGAATAGGGTAGTGGCACTTACACCAAAGTGACTCTTTTCATAGTTGTTAGGAAGAAAGGAACGGATAAGCATAATCACCTGCAAGACAATGCCAGTAAAAACGTGCAAACCGTGGAAGCCTGTCAGCAAGTAGAAAGTCCCACCAATCTGCCCTGTGGATAACCCGAAGTCAAGTCCTAGCCACTCTTTAACCTCACCAACTAGAAAGAATACTCCCATAGCAGATGTCGTCAACCACAGCAAGCGAAATTTTTTCAGGTTATGATGCTTGAGGGCACCTTCGGCAATTTGGATGACAAAGCTACTGGAAACCAGCACTACAGAGTTAATAATCACATAGGTAGACAATTCTGGTCCCTTGACACCTGGTGGCAGCCAATGAGGATTTAGCAACCGCAAAGTAACGTATGTTAGGAAAAAACTGAGAAAAATAATGCTTTCCGATAGCAAAAACACGGTGAAGCCGAACATACTTTTACCATGATGGTCATCAGCATCTCCCCCACCAATTGGCAGAAATCGCTTCAACCAATTTGGCAGCAAACGCCGTATCTTTTCTATAGGGATGGGACTTTCATCGGAATGGGTATGTGCCATGGATTTAGGTAATGGTAATTAGCAATTGATAGTTAGGAGTGGGTAATACCTGAGATTATCGCCCACTTCTATAGCAATACTGCTCGGATAAGCAGTTCTTAGCCAGGGGAGGAAAGAGTTAATGGAGAATTATAGTTCTTCCCCCCCTGCACCTCTTCTCCCCCTGCTCCCTTGCCTGCCTTAACGAATAAATATCGCAATTCTGAACGGTATTGCCCCTACTCCTGCGCTGCAGCTTCAGGTCTGGCAATTTCTGCGGGATCGTTGTCGTTATAGTGATAAGGTGGTTCGGTGACAAGGGGAATGGCATCGAAGTTTTCCTTGGGGGGTGGGGAGGAGGTTTTCCACTCTAACCCTGTGGCGTGCCAAGGGTTGTCAACTGCTTTTGGTCCTCTGAGCCAAGAAACTACTATATTGGCGATAAAGGGCAGTGTAGACATTCCTAGTAGGAAGGAACCGAGGCTGGCGATGATGTTCCACCCCTGGTACTGGGGATCGTAGGAGGATATTCGGCGCAGCATACCTTGTAAGCCTAATGGGTGCATGGGGAAGAAGGTGAGGTTGGCACCGATAAAGGTCAGCCAGAAGTGTATTTTACCCCAGCCTTCAGCATACATTCGTCCTGTTATTTTTGGGAACCAGAAGTAAATTCCGGCGAAGATTCCCATTGTAATTGTGTTGTAGACAACGTAGTGGAAGTGACCGACTACAAAGTAAGTGTTATTAACGTGAAGGTCAAACGGCGTTGAACCCAGCATAATACCTGTGATGCCAGCGAAAAGAAACATCACTACTCCTCCCAAGGCAAACAGCATTGGTGTTAAAAGGTGTAGTCTACCCCTCCAGACGGTGGCAGTCCAAGCGAATTCTTTGATCCCCGTGGGTACAGCGACCAACATCGTAGTCACCATAAAGAACATCCGCATCCAGCTTGGTGTGGCACTAGCGAACATGTGGTGTACCCAGACAACAGTACTGACTACCGCAATTCCAATTGATGCGACTGCTACTGAGCGGTAGCCATATAAGGGATTGCGGGAAAAAGCTGGGATGACTTCTGAGAAAACGCCAAAAACTGGCAGCACCATGACGTAAACTGCCGGATGGGAGTAAAACCAGAATAAGTGCTGATAGAGGATGGGATCGCCATTTCCTGAAGGTTTAAAGAAGCTTGTTCCTAAAGTCAGATCGAAAAATAGCAGGATCAATGCGCCAGTCAGAGAAGGCAAGCAAAATAGTTGGAGTAATTGAGAACTGAGAAATGTCCAGACGAAGATTGGCATCCGGAAGAACGTCATCCCCGGTGCCCGCATCCAGAAGATGGTTGTGACAAAGTTTACCCCACCCATTATTGATGAGATGCCCAGCATGAATAAACTTACTATCCAAATCAATTCGCCGTTAAATAAGTGACCTTCAGGAACTTGAAGGCTAACTGGCGGGTAAGACCACCACCCAGCTTGAGCAGTCCCAGTAGGCAGCAAGAAGCTTGACAGTAACAAAATACCGGCTGGGGGAATGATCCAGAAGGCGATCGCGTTCAGCAAAGGAAAAGCCATATCCATCGCCCCGATCATCAGTGGAATCACGTAGTTAGCAAGACCGGCATTGAAAGGGATGATCCACAGGAAGATCATGATCGTGCCGTGCATAGTGAACAAGCCATTGTAGAACGGGCGATCGACCAAATCTGAATTAGGCGTCAGCAATTCGGCCCGAATCAACATCGCGAAAAGTCCGCCAACGAGGAAAAAGAAGAACGTTGTCGTCATGTACTGAACACCGATGACTTTATGGTCAGTACTGAAGCTAAAGTATTCGCGCCAGCTTGTTTGTGGCTGTGTTTGAACTTCGGACTCTTCAGCCGGAGAAATGCCTTCTGTGGAGTTATTTGTCATTGTTCAATAAATTAGTGTCATTAAATATACGGATGTGAACTTATTCTGAGCGGATAATCACTTAGAAATTACGTTGATAGTTAATAGTTGATAGTTAATTGCCATCAACTATTAACTATTAACTATTCACTCGACCTACTTAGGTGATGGATCTAGAATCATTTACTACAGTTGGCTCAACAGGCTGGACTGTTGGCCAGTGACTATTGAAGATAATCTTTGATTGTTGGGTTGGTTCTATAACCGTTTTATTAGATGCCAGTTTAGGCTGATTCGTAGCAGCCATCAGCCATTGGTCATAAGCTTGGCGGGACTCAACAAATACGTTTGCTTGCATCAAAGAGAAGTTTGTGCCACTGAACTGAGAATCATTCAGCCGATATTGACCCGCACGTATCGGGTCTACCACAATGACAATATCGCGTTTGGGAACTATATCCTGCTTAAAGCGGAATTCAGGGACGTAGAAACCGTGGAGAACATCCTCCGAATTCAAGACTAAGCGAATGCGGTCATTAATCGGCAGATGCAATTCTTTACGTATGACTTTACTTGGATAGATGAAAGACCAACCTGACTGCGAGGCTATAACCCTAATTTCTTGAGTAATAGGTTGACCATCCACGTGAAGCGTGTTAGCAGATGCAGGTTCTTCGATATGCAGATGCACAATCTGTGTCAAACCAAGAATGTTTAATTCCTCATAAATATGGAAGCTTTCCAATGCAACCCATAATACCAGTATGGTGGGAACAACTGTCCAGAGGGTTTCTAACCTTGCACTACCTCTTGCCGGGTGACCGTGAGTCCAGTCTCCTTTAGGTGCGCGACAAGTAATAATCGAATACAGTATGACACCAGTGATGCCTAGAAAGATAAACGTTCCTACTGATGCTAGAAAGCTAAAGATTTCATCAACCCGTTTTGCTTCTGCTGTTGCTTGAGCAGGCATCCATGAGTATGCCTCCTGTCCAACCCAATGACTGACACCAAGAATGACCGCTATAAAGATAGCCAAGAGCAGAGCGTTTAAAGTTTTTCGCATAAAGAAAATTATCTATGATTACACGCTTTTGGCACTGAAGTAAGGAGGCAGGAGAATTCTTTTGCTATGAGTGAATGAATCTTGATAAGAGCAATTCTATAAATCTTTGTGACAGATAAACTCTCGATTTTCGCTACTGACACTGATTTCTCAATCCCTGATCTCAAATCCGAGCATCGAATGACTCTTTGTTACTTAAGCAGTACGTTGGGGTTTTCACCACGTTCGAGTAAGTGCCCTGCTGTATTATGAACACCAAAATCACCGCCTAGATGAGCTCCTAGCGTTCCGTGAATATACATGATACCCATAATTGCAATCCCGACGATTAAGTAGCTCCAGCTTACCTGTCTGACAGCCCTCCGACGCCACTGGTAGCGCTGGAAACCTCTCCAAACAGTCATAGTGACAATCGCTGTTAACAAAAAGACACCACCTAATCCATGTAAGATCATTGTTTGACCTTCGTCCAATCCCCAAGGACTCTTAATATCACTTGGTGGAGTGGCCAGAAGAATCTCAAAAAAACCTGCTGCTACAGTGAAGAATGTGATGACTGCTGAAGCCACAAGGTTATACCACCCGACATCAAAGAAGCCCTCACGAAGGGCAGGGAGGGCTAAAAAACGGAAAATCGGTTTTTCAAAGCGAAAAAGTGTTCCGGCGATGTCAAAGATGATGGCGATGATGAAAAGACCTAAAGTCAGATGCACGAGTTGCGGATGAATTGGCAACTTGTAAGGTAATCCGTTAGCACCCAACTTGAACCCCCACACTACTTGCATGAGTTGAAAGTTCATTTCAAAACCCCTTTCGTAATTGCTTCCTCTACAGGTTCCACATGCAACCCATATTCCCAAACCAGTTGGGTTCCTAAATAGACTTGGAAGGACACCAGGCAGATCAAAAACATACCTACACCCAAGTAAGCAGTCGGTATCTTCGACCGATCACTGCTGCGAATCACGAATCGCCATGCTGTAATGCCAACGAGTATAGCTGAAAGTGACCAGCCAGTAATCGTGTGTTGGTTCAGTACTGGCTGGGCTGCATCGTAAGCTTGTGCCAAACCTGCTTCAAACTGACCAAAGATAACCGCGACAAAGATGGCAGCTGAAGCCACGAACATGTTCCAAAAACTGACCTCAAACAAACGGTGGTTACGGGTGAAATAACCAACTACATCGCAAAAGAAGGCAAACAACACCATCGCAATCACAAAGTGAACGACGACGGGATGCATTGGATCGGGGTAAGGTAGATTCGCTTTATTTAAAGGCAGAGTCGGCATTGCTTTCTCCTTCAAACACCATGATTACTTCTCTTAATTTAATCGTGCTTACTGTTTCCGAAGCATGTATATCTACCATATATCCCCAAAGACTTAGGGGATAGTGCAGACTATGTTCTTGCATCCTCAGGTTTATAAAGCGCTCACCTATACCTTTTTGTATATTGCTATTAACTATCTGCCGACAGGGAGATAAATACCAATCTATCTCCAGAATGATCTATAAAAAATAATAATCGGGTTACCTAAAAATTTGACGTCTTCCATATTATTATATTTGATAGACATAATATAAGTAAAACTTACGCACATTCTACTAATTCTTGGCGCTCTTGGCGCGGGCAGGTGCTTCAAGTCGGCAGAGCCTTTCGCCAGTCGCCTGCGGAGGGAAACCCTCCTGCAGCGCTGGCTCACCAACGCACTGCCCAAGTCTATTGCGGTTCAATAGATTAAGCTTTTCGGCTATTTTTGCGTCAGTCCTGGTGAGTTATTAGTTATTGTCTGTAAACTGTAGATAAGGTGATACAAAAAATACTTTTTGATGAAAGCGCTTTTAGGGAATTTCGCTGGAGAAAAGTTTGATATCATAAGAGCTTTGTCCAGTTGTACTACACGTCAGGCAATTAAATGCGCTTCCTGTTAATTATCCTATCGATGTGGTTTACGTCGGCTTTTAGGTTGCCGACGAGCGAGCTTGCTCCAAACTCTAGTCCATTAGTTTTTAGAAGCGATCGCCCTTAGGGAACTGCGTAAGTCCAAAAATAGAAGTCGTGGAATTAACTGCTGTAGGCTAATATTTATGTAGATCTTGGCGGCTATTAAAGTATCTGAAATAGGAATTTATGAATATGCCCGATCGCACCAATGTACAAACGCAAAGAATTCGAGCCATTGGATTAACGGTGACAAATGCCGATCGCGCCAAGGATTTCTACACGCAAGCTCTTTCGTTTGAACCCGTTTCAGATATCACGCTTGAAGGACAGGAATACAGCGAGCTTCAAGGCGTTGCCCTGAGCAAAATTCGTATTATCACTTTACAGCTTGGAGATGAGATCATCGAACTGATGCAGTATCTCAACCTTGAGGGCAAATCCATCCCCAGTGATTCGCGATCAAATGATTTGTGGTTTCAACATATGGCGATTGTGGTGAGTGATATAGATCGTGCTTATGCTCACCTACAATCGTTTCCTTTTGAACCCATCTCCATAAGTCCGCAAACAATACCGCCTAGTAACGAAGCTTCCTCTGGTGTCCGCGCTTTCAAGTTCAAAGATGGCGATCGCCACAACTTGGAATTGATTTGGTTTCCACCTGATAAAGGACAAGACAAGTGGCATCAACAGACAGATCGCTTATTTCTGGGAATCGATCACAGTGCGATCTCCGTTGCCAACACCGAGGAAAGTCTCCAATTCTACCGAGACTTGTTGGGAATGCAAATCGAAGGAGGTAGCCTCAATCAAGGTGAAACGCAAGCACACCTTGATGGTTTACCAGAAGCAAAAGTCCGAGTTACACCATTGCGACCCAGCCAACCCGGTTTAGGTGTTGAACTACTAGATTATATCATTCCTGGAACCGGTCGTCCCATACCAAGTGACTGGAAAAGTAATGATATTGCCCATATGCAAATTGAGTTAGTTGTCAATGATATTGAGCAGACAGTAAATCTACTGAAAGAGAATGCAGTTCAATTTGTCTCATCAGGAATTGTTAAGTTTACAGATAGCTCATGTCCTTACCGCCAAGGTTGCCTAGTCAAGGATCCTAACGGACACGCAATGTTACTGATAGTGGAATAACCAAGACATCATTATTGATTACCAGCCTGAAAAATTTGCTGAGCGTTTAAGGTAAGCTCTGGGAATATTCGAGATTGGATACGCTCAGTACCTCGAAACTGAGTAACCTGATATTCATCTTCAATTAATGAGTAAATTGAGATAGTTGGTTGTTTGGGCTTGCCAATGTAGCGACTGCCGCCTAAAGCTAGATAATCGACAATCCAATACTCAGGAATACCCAAAGCTTCGTAATCTATCAACTTATAACCGTAGTCGTCTCGCCAGTTTGTACTCACCCTTACGGGTTCCTCAGTTGCTTCAACGCGGGGAACCCGCGCAACGCACTGACTCACAACTTCAACCACTAACGGAATTGATGCTGACTGGGTGAGAGTAGATTCTTTTTTCCAAAGTGGCTCGTTGATCAAATTAGAACGATTTACTATCAATACATCTGGTGAATAACCAGATTCGTTCTTAGGTGGTTTGACTAATGCCACTTTAGGTATGAAGTAAGGAAAATCTAGTCGGTCAAATTCTACAGTCAGTTTTCTTGCCAAAAAACCTGTAATCTCTTCATGATCCCCTATAGGTAGAGGCATCTCAATAATCACTCCATTATGCAATTCATATTGACGTTGTACATTATCTGGATACCAAGCAATAAATTCATCAAAAGTTACTAGTTTTGGTGAGGCTTGAGCCATATAACCTCCACTCCTAATTGTAAGTTCATGCTATTTTTGCAATCAATATAGTAGAAGCTAGTCATTATTATCCAACGAATAGGGAAATGTTGCTCTTAATTATTCGTCCCTCGACTTTCATGTGCGATCGCCCAATAGTGTTTAGTTAAGATAATTTACCTACCTTCAACCTATTTTCTCAAACCAGATGAGTACAAATACTTCTTTTAGCAGTAACCAGGAACCCCTCCGTTTTTGTTCGTGGAGGGTATTTTATTATGTATACTAACCCCATACACCACCCCGAAGCGCTGGCGATCGCATCCACTTGCAACTTGGGTTACTATAAAAAAGTAGTAGGCTGTTACACCTACAAGTTGCACAATAGAGAGTAAAGCGCGTAGCATTAACGTTTGCACAGTGCCCCTTTTAGAGGCTATTGTCCGCCCTGCTCAACCCCACACTGGGAAAGAATTTGATAATTTTGTTTAAAGTTCAAAAAATGGATTTTCTCAACGCAACAGCGTCAGAAGAGTAGGCAATATGAGTCAGTCAACAGTCATTCGCGTTCTTATTGTTGATGATTATTTAATTGTGCGGCAAGGGTTAGCAGCAATCATTGAGCTAGAGGGGGATATGAGTGTAATTGGTCAAGCGGAGGATGGAATTGAGGCAATTAGGCTGTTTCGGCAACAGCAACCGGACGTAACTTTGATGGACTTGCGGATGCCGAAAATGGGAGGAGTCGAAGCTATTGCTGCCATTTGCGCTGAATTTGCCAAGGCGAAAATTATAGTGCTAACAACGTATGATGGGGATGAGGATATCTATCAAGGGTTACGGGCAGGCGCAAAGGGTTATCTGCTCAAAGACTTGAAACCAAACGAACTGCAAACTGCTATTCGGGAAGTTTACAACGGGCAACAATACATTCCACCGAATGTCGGTGCCAAACTGGTGCAGCGAATGACCAACTCGGAATTGAGCGATCGCGAGTTAGAAGTGCTTCGTTTAATTGCACAGGGCATGAGTAATCTACAAATTAGCGCTGCCCTATGTATTTGCGAGAGTACTGTTAAGACCCATATTAACCGAATTTTAAGCAAGTTAGATGTCAAAGACCGGACACAGGCAGTTATTGTTGCCCTGAAACGAGGAATTGTCAACCTTTAACGCTCCCACGGTCATCAAAACTTGGATAATTTATTTGTGGGAAATCCCTAAGAAACACTCAAGCTGCTGTTCATAAACTTGGAGCGTTTGTAAAAAACGCTCTTCTGAGCGTGGTATTGTTGAAGTATTTATAA
This sequence comes from Rhizonema sp. PD37, assembly GCA_029379215.1. GTDB lineage: Bacteria > Cyanobacteriota > Cyanobacteriia > Cyanobacteriales > Nostocaceae > Rhizonema. Next base: position 17,460 of record JAQYWO010000027.1, on the reverse strand, counting down.
CTAGTGCCTGAGTTGTCGTTAGTGATGCGGGGAGCAAAACGGCGAAATGAACACGCGGTATCTGAAATTTTGCTTCTTAATTGGTAGCGCCTTGAGTGTGCTTCACTGTGCCCAACCGATCGCCGCTCAAGTCGTTCCCGATAACACACTGCCAGCAGCAGAGCGATCGCAAGTTTCGGGCAATCCCAATTTTCAGATTGACGGCGGAGCAAGACGGGGTGGTAATCTGTTCCACAGTTTCCAATCGTTTTCGCTCCCGACAGGCGGTTCTGCTTTCTTCAACAACGCAGCTGATGTGCAGAACATCTTTACTCGCGTCACAGGTGGAACAATTTCCAACATTGATGGTGTGATTCGAGCAAATGGAGCTGCCAATCTGTTTATGCTCAATCCCAATGGGATTGTGTTTGGTCCGAATGCATCACTCAATATTGGTGGTTCTTTTGTGGGGACGACTGCTAATGCAATTAGGTTTCCCAATGGCGAATTTTTCAGCAGCGATGCGACTCAACCGTTACCGAGTCAGTTACTCACCATCAATCCCAATGCCTTATTTTTCAATCAACTATCAGCAACAGCCATCATCAACCGCTCGACTGCGAACAATGCAACCGGGCTGCAAGTACCTGCCGGACAGAGCCTGTTACTAGTTGGTGGCGATGTCCGGTTAGAAGGCGGGCAAATCATCAGTCCGGGCAGCCGAGTGGAGTTGGGTGGTGTGGCGGGACAGGGGACGATTGGACTGAGTGGAAGGGGTGGTGATTGGCGATTGAGTTTTCCAGATGCTGTAGGGCGCTCTGATGTTTCCCTCAGCAGGGCTATTGTAGACACTCGTGGTGAGGATGGCGGGAGTATTACCGTCACGGCTCGAAACTTAAGCTTGAGCCAAAGAAGTCTAACTTGGGTGGGAATCAAAGACGGGTTGGGCAATGCTAGAGCGCAAGCGGGAGATTCGCAGGTTGATGCCACAGGAGCAATCAGCATAGCTGATGATAGCTTCATCGCCAGCCAAGTGGGTCCTGGAAGTACGGGTAATACAGGTAACATCAACATTACGACCGGGTCGTTTTTTGTGACAGGAAATGCTCAAATAGGTTCCAACACACAGGGGCAGGGGAATGCAGGCAGTATAAATATTAATGCCCGCGATACGGTTTCTTGGGATGGCAATGGTGTCATAGGCGGCACTGCAGTGCAACCAACTGGTGTCGGTAATGCTGGCGATTTCAACATCACTACAGGGTCACTTTTGATCAGAAACGGTGCTCGACTGGGTTCGGTCACCAGAGGACAGGGAAATACGGGTAGTATAAATATTAATGCCCGTGATACAATTTCTATGGATAGTTACGGAGGTGGTTACGTTCTTATAGGTAGTGGCGTGGACCCAACTGGTGTTGGTAACAGTGGTGGTATCAACATCACTACGGGGTCGCTGTCTCTCACCAATAACGCTACAGTGAGCTCTTACACCAGAGGACAGGGTAACACAGGCAGAGTGAATATTAATGCCCGCGATCGCGTCTTCTTGGGTGCTATTGAAATCAACGGTGACGGCAGTGCTATAGTCAGTATTGTGCTGCCAGGTGCTGTCGGAAATAGTGGTGGTATCAACATCACTACGGAGTCGCTATCTCTCACAGGGGGTTCTCAACTGGTGTCCGATACGGCTGGACGGGGAGATGCAGGCAGCGTGACTATCAATGCCCGTGATCGCGTCTCCATTGATGGTGCTGCGTTAGGAGACGGCAAAAGCGCTATCCTAACGCAAGTGGACTCAGGAGCTGTAGGTCAAGGAGGAAATGTTACCATCACAACCGATTCTCTGTCTTTGACCAACGGGGGTAGCATAAGCACCGGCAATTTCGGTGGGATAGGCAATGCTGGTCGCGTTACCATTAACGCTCGTGACTCCGTACAAATTAGTGGCACAGCCCTTGTCCCGATAGATGATATCGACAACCACAGCAGGGTGGTTACCTTGGTGAGTCCAGGATCTGTGGGAAGTGGAGGAGACGTGAGCATCACGACAGGTTCTTTATCTGTTTCTGACCTTGGGAGAATCATCACAAATACTGAGGGGCAAGGCAATGCCGGGAAGATCCAGATTCAAGCCAGCGGTAGTGTCTTGTTTAATGGAGGAGATGCAATCAGCACGCTTGCGCCAAGTGGAACGGGCAGGGGAGGCAATATTGACATCACCGCGCTTACGCTCTCAGTGTTCAATAACGCTCAACTCTCTGCTTCCACTTCTGGCAACGGAAATGCTGGTAATATCACACTGAGTGCCGACACAGTGGGTTTGAGCGGTGGTGGGCAACTGCTTACCACGACTTCTAGTCGCGGTCATGCTGGCGACATCACAGTTAATACTCCAGATCTGCAACTGGCTGGGGCAACCAGTGGTCTGTTTGCCGGAACCACCAGTGCTGGGGATGCGGGTAACTTGATTATTCAGCCACGGGGAAACGGGCCTCGTGTGCGGGTGAATCTTCTTGACGGGGCACAAATCTCTGCCTCTACTTCTAGCAATGGTAATGGGGGACGGCTGACGATTACTGCCCCAGAGTCGATTACTCTCTTTGGCAATGGTTCGATTATTGCCGCCGGGACGGGTAGCAGCGGCAATGGGGGCAACTTAAATCTCCAAACCGACACTCTCGGCATTCAAAACCAAGCAGAAGTAACTGTCAGCAGTTCGGGCACAGGCAGTGCTGGTAACTTATTTGTGGATGCGAATCACATCTTTCTCAACAATGCTGGCAGCATCCGGGCAGACACGTCTGGAGGTGGAGGCAATATCAATTTGCGATCGCGCCTGATTCTGTTACGCAATGGCAGTAACATTACGACGAATGCCACAGGCAGTAACATTCCTGGTGGCAATATCGCGATTGATACGCGGTTTGTGGTTGCTGGCAAGAGCGAAGATAGTCATATCAGCGCTAATTCTGAAGATTTTCGTGGTGGCAATGTCAGCATCAATGCATTTTCTCTGTTTGGCATTCAACCGCGTCCTCAACCCACCCCCAGTAGCGACATCACCGCCACTGGCGCAACCGACGCTTTAGGTGGCACAATCGATGTCACGACAGCAGAAATTAACCCGACTTCTGGTTTAGTTGAACTACCGATTAACGCGGTAGATTTATCCCGCCTGATTGCCCAAGGTTGTCCGGCAAACCAGGGCAATTCTTTCGTCATCACTGGGCGCGGTGGTTTACCTCCTACTCCGGAACAACAATTAGACGATGATGCTGACTGGCAAGACCGACGCCTGTTAACAGTAGATCCGCCTCACCCAAACTCCACATCCCACAGCCGAACGACTCACACTCCAAAACCTAAACCCTACACCCCAATCATCTCAGCAACCGGATGGCAGAGAACTCCTAGCGGAGAAATCATTCTGGTTGCGACCACACAGTCGCCTACACTGCAACATCCGTTGAAGGAGCCTATTAACTGCATTGGCAAGCATTGACATCCTGCCGTCGCTGATTCAGGCATTAAGTCGAGAGTCGTGTAAAAATCGGCAATCTAGTCTGGAAACGCTTGCTGTATTTAGGTTCGAGTTTTTTTGAAATTCAGATATCAATTCCTTGTCCTGCTTATAACTTTGGGGGCGCGGTACTTTTAGTTTCGCACTCCTCTCGATATCGAACCCATGCATACACTGTTCCATACTCGATATGAAGTCCATGTTCCTGTTTCAACCACTCGACTATTGCACCGTAACTATTAAACCCCTTTCCTGTTTCCAGTTCCCCCTTGAGGGAAGCGATCGCCTCATCACTCATTTTCCGGGTTGCCCCTGGTGCCTTGTTTATTTCCAGTAAGCTAGAAAGCCCACCACTTCGGTATTTCTGCAACCACCTTGTGACCGTTGAAGTATCTCTATCCAAACTTGATATTAAGCGTGTGTCAGTTTGTAATACCATTTCACACAAATCCTGATACAAATAGATTTTAATTTGTTCCTCCTCTGCACAGAAAGCACCTCTGCTCCTCTGCTACCTATTTGTATCAATTTTAAAGTGAAACGGTATAAGTGGGGGAAAAGGGGGAAGGGGAGTGAACCTTTACCTTTTCCCCTTTAAATTAGCTTTAGACTCCAACTAAAGTTGCAGACAACCTTCCATTGTGAGATGGACAGGTTCATCCATCACTCGGTTGTCAAAAAATGTCAACCCAGAGTGGACAACAACAGAAGGTCAATTGTTTATATTGAATCCATAGAGTTGTTGAACAAATTGCATTCAGCGCGGTAATTCCAGCGAATGTGCCAGAGTGAATGCTGAGATACAACTGTTCAAATAAAATCGAGAAAAAAAATGAATAAAACTCAAACCAAAACCGAGCATTAAGAAGGCAAAAGTATGTACCCCTTCTCTCTAAGCAAGCTACGCACAGTGTGTCCGTCAGGACAAGGCAGCTATGTATTCCCTTGACTCCTTATTGATTTTATTCTCAATAAATTGACAACTTTTATCAATAGCGAAGGATAACGAACAATGCATTCAAACAATTTTCGTGTTTTCAGTGTAATTACCGGATTGTCTTTACTAACAACTATAATTACAGTTCCGCGTCCGGCAGCCGCTGGTCAATATTATGGTGCGCTTGCTATAGAAAAGAAAACTGGTGCCTATGGATTTGGGGTCAACCATAATACCAAACAAGAAGCAATTGATGCTGCATCCCGAGAATGTAATTCTAGAACAAATGGGAGGAACGATTGTGAGGGAGTTTGGTTCTCGAGGCATCGCTGTGGGGCTATAGCGAAAAATGGCACAAGAGCCGGATATGGATTGGCTGATAGTGCTAGCAGTGCTGGAGACACAGCAATCCAGCAAATAGGCGGTGGTAGAGTAGTGGCAACAGCTTGCAATCGACAATAAAGCAATACAGGTACGTGCTTGCCCAAAACACATGCCATGCATGGGTTTGAGCCACAGTCTTTTTCCAGGAATTAGATCCCTAACTTTCCTTAACTAATCCTCATTGACGCAGATATTATTTCCCCTGAAACTATTGATAGTTAAACAACGCAAACATCTTAGAAAACTTTCTGAATACGAGGAGTTGAGCGTTTCCGAGTATTGGATTGTGGATTATAGATGGTGGGGTACATAATCTGTCTAATAAAAATTAACCATTCAAAGGTAAAAAATCATGTCTAAGAAAGCAAATCGTAGTTTGTCCCAAGGTTTAATTACTCTTGCTGCTTTTAGCGGTCTAATGGCTACTAGTTATGTTAATGTTCCTTCAGCTTCTGCTGCAATTAGTAGCTTCCAAAGTAGTTGTAGAAACATTTCTATTAGCGGAGATACGCTATCAGCCAGTTGTCGGAGAGTTAATGGTACCTTCAACAACAAAGCTTCTATTCGCATTCGTGGCATTAAGAATAATAATGGGAATTTGATGTTTATTGGTCTGAATAATGCCAGTAGTTTCCAGAGTAGTTGTAGAAATATTTCTATTACCGGGGATACACTATCAGCTAGTTGTCGGAGAGTTAATGGTACATTCAGCAACAGCGCTTCCATTCTCCTTCGTGACATTAAGAATAATAATGGGAATTTGACCTATTAACCAAGTTGGGGTCTGAGAATCATTGAAACAGATAACCGGGTTAAGCTGAAAAGACTAACTAAGTGTCAAAGCACATGTGTGAGCGGGTGCAGGGCGCTAAGCTCTGCGATGCCTGCGCCTGTCCACTCGCGTGAGTGTGTGTATTCTTAATAATCCCGCGCGAACCCGAGCAGTATTGACACTCATGACGCCTACTCACGGTTCACAATCACGACGACTTCGGTACCTTGAGTGGGTTGAGTGTGGATAATTAAGTCACCGCCAATGCGTTCAGCCCGTTCACTCATCCCTAACAAACCAAAACCTCTAAACGATATATTGTCAATCTCAAACCCCTGTCCATCGTCTTTAACCCGTAAAAGGCACTCTTTGTGTTCATACACCAACTCAATACGGATTTCATTAGCGCTGGCATATTTTATAGCATTTGTCAATGCTTCTTGTCCAATCCGCAGTAAGTTGTTCTCAACATTTGGTGATAGAGGATATGCCGTGCCAATCACCTCGCAATAAAGGTGGATATCTGTGGAGGATTTCATTTGATTGGTAAGACGGTTGAGAGCACTATACAAGTTCCCTTCTTCTAGCAGTTGAGGACGGAGTGCAGCAACGGATCGCCGGGCTTCAGCCAGACCAGTGCGAGCCAACTCATCTACAGTTTTAATGTGCGTCTGTACAGCATCCGGATTTTTCGCAATCAGATTACTTGCTGCTTCGGCATGAAGCAGGATACCAACAAAAGCTTGTGCTAGAGTATCGTGGATTTCCCGTGCCATACGGTTGCGTTCTTCTAAAATAGATGCTTCTTCAGCCAATTTGCGTTCAGTAATATCCTGTCCAATACCAACAAACAGGCGATTAGAAAGCTGAACATTTGCCCAAGAGGTGTTTACAAAGCGATCGCCTTTGGTTCTAATTTTTACGTCCAACCATGTCCCAGTAGCTGTTAACATATGGTCTAAAACTTGCTGACGCTGCTCAAGATCAGGGCAACATTCAGCAATCCAGTCAATATTATTCAAATCTGTGGTTGACCATCCCAATATCTGTCCTAGCTGACGATTAACGAACTCTACTCGCCCCTGTCCATCATGAAGCGTAATCATCACAGGAATATGGTCAACGATTGTTTGTAAGAGTTGTTTCTGCTGACTAAGCGTTTCTTGTGCCTGTTTTCGTTCCACGATTTCCTCTTCTAATCTCAGGGTACGCTCTTCCACTTTTTGTTCTAGGGTTCGTGCATACTCCTTGAGATTCTCCCACATCAGGTAGCCATTGCTCGTAATCGCAGATCCGACAAGAGCAAGGAGGGGTGGAATGATAACGAGCCACCAACCTACTAGAAACAACACATATGCACCGCCTAAAAGAGCGATGCCGAAGAAAACAACTCCAAACACTGTCCGTCTCGGAGAACGAGATGTCCAACCGATGATTGCTCCGATCATTGACCAAAGAATGATCCATAGCCACTCCAAGGGTTCTGACCAAACATGCAGTAGAGGGCGTCCATCTAAGGCGGCACTTAACAATTGACTGATGAACAAAGCGTGAACTTGAACACCTGCAGGTGCGGCAATTGAGTTAGTCGTGTAAGACGTGAAAAAACGGTCTTCAACGCTCTCTGCGGTTATCCCAATGATGACAATGCGATCGCGCACTAAATCCCGTGGCATTCGTCCCTGTAATACATCTGTAATCGAAATTGTGCGGAAGCCATTCCTCAGCCTGGGAAAGTTTGAGAAAATTTGATATCCTCCATTATCAACTCCAACATAACCTCCGTCATTTGGTTGCAAGGAAGTGAATACTGCTCGACCCAACCGAAACTGATTCTGTTTAGGATCAATAGGTTGGCGGGTAATGCCTTCACCCTCAAGATACGCAAATGCTAACCGCGCTCCCAGCGTAAATATTATTGATTGATGGTCTTGAGTGCTCAAATACAATAGACTGCGGCGAATCCTTCCATCTGCATCTAACACGAGATCACTTGCACTAACTTGACCACGCTGTTTTAAGATGGGTGGTGGTTGAATAACCTCACCGTGAGCTGTTTTAATAACTTTCTCAATTCCAATTAAATTGGGTGTAGACTTGAAAACATTAACTAATTCTTGATGACCAGGCTCTACGGGTAAATCTCGAAATATATCAAGACCAATGACTCTGGGGTGCTGTTGAAAAAGCGATGAGATTAAGCGAGCTAGCACTGCATCAGACATGGGCCACTGTTTTAGCTGCTTAATATCCGATTCATCAACTGTAACCAGGACAATCCGAGAGTCGTCCGGTTCAAAGGGGCGTAGACGAAACATCTGGTCAAGCGCCACTATCTCTATGAACTGTAATGCACCCGTTAACCGCAAAATCAGCAATCCTCCAGCAATGCTCTTAACGGTTAACAGCACCCCGTGCCATCGCCAAATTTGCCGTTTCAGCTTTGCCCACATAAGATGAATGCGATCGAATAGCGTGAGTTTTCTCTGGTGTTTAACTTAATATTATTATCTTTTAATTTGTTATCTTTTAACTTGTTATCAATCATGACATCGACTCCACCAGATTGCAGAAATTCGCGCCAGATTGCGCCGATGCTTGAGTCATTAGGTTGGCTGCGCCGTAACTTTAATAGGATGGGGAGAGCGTCGTACCAAATGTCAGCTTTTTGGTATAATAAAACACGTTGATTGAGAACTGCTTGCTCAATTTGGCGCAAGCGAGTTGGATCGAGTTCGGTTCGTTGAACAATGCCTGTGACAAATTGATCTTCAACGCGATCGCTCTGGTTACAAATGACGGCAAATGACCACGTATATCGCTTCTTAATCTCTAAAGGTGGTGCATTAGATGGTAAGCTGATGGTGACAATACCAGGGGTATTGGTTAAGGCAAACGTTGTCCGATATACACCGCTACCATTTTGATTACGTAGACTGAATTCTGCGGTTTTAGCGCTGGTTTTTGGTACGTATACAAGAAAAGTTGGACGCTCTGCTAAAGTTAAGCCTGGTTTATTTATTGGGCTAAGAGCAGTCAGCAACGGACCTGTTGTTACCGCTTCAGTGTCCTGAGGACAAGCAGTTCGGTCACGCCGTCCTCCTGGTACTGAGCTATCAGGATTCCTCGGTGGAGGAGGTGGAGGATAAATGCTTGGCTTGGGGTTTGCATCCTTTACCTTTGAGATTTGCTGCTGTCCACGTGCATCCAGTTCTGCTGCTTTAACATAGGGTACAATAAGTATTGCCGACAAGGGAGCGATCACCAATTCTAAAGTTAGGGCAACTCCAAGGGAAGTATTACACAATAAAGCTTTTATGCGATACATAGCGTTTATTACAGCCAATTTCCTAGGAGAACAAACGGTGCCCAATAATAAGGAGAATTGTAATCGTCTTGGTGCAACAAAGCAACTTGAGCACGACGCAGAGCTTCGGCTTTTGTAACGCCAGGCTTACTTAACTCTCGATAAAACGAAATCATCAGCAATGCTGTGGAGCGATCGCTGACTGACCACAAGGAGGCGATCGTACTTCGTGCTCCTGATTGTACAGCAAAACCAGCCATTCCTAATGCAGCCCGCTGGTCACCTGCCGCCGTTTGACAGGCGCTAAGTACTAGCAATTCGATGGGGATGAGTTTTCCCTCTCGAGAACGCAGCAGTTGATCCAATTGTTTAACGTTTATACGTCCATCCCAGGTCAAAATAAAGGTATCATCAGCATTAGAACTAAACTGACCATGCGTTGCTAGGTGAACGATTGACACAGGAGTCGAATCAACCCGGTTTTGAAAGATTCGATTGGTAAAGGATTGATTGAGAAGCACCTGAGCCGGAATTTCTGCTTCAATTTTGTCAATTTCAACGGCAACATTCGGCAAAGCTGGAAAATTCTCCCTCGCTTGACTTAGCCCTGCCAATAGTCCTTTGAGCCGTTGGCTTTCTAAGGGTTGGGGTTTAAGCAGTTGTAAACCGGGGGTTAGCACAATGCTATACTTCTCGATAAGATACTGCTGACCATCGTGGAGCGTTGCCATAGGCAGATTGCGAAGTAAGCCATCTGGAACAAACACGAGGGTTTTTACGCCACTTGCCTCTAATTGAGACGAGTGAGGACGCAGCACCAGATTATACACTTCTTGGGCAACAGGCAACCAATCTTCTACAAAAGCTGTGGGTCTAAGAGATTGACGCATTTGGTTTAAGATAAGCTCGACTTTTGCTTGAGCTTTAGGTATCTGGTGATAACGCAAAGGTTGGTTAGGCAAGGACAAGATAACAGCGAACTTATTGGGCAAAATGATTGGGTAAATGACAGCAGCTTGTGGATCAATCTGGTCAATTTGTACAGTCCGAGTCTTGACACATGCTTCTCGGAAGAAGTTTTCGAGTTCTGCTAACTGCAACGCTTCGATAACCTCGCGAGCTTGTTTCAGGTTTTTCTGGCTGGGTTCACCCCCGTCAGGAGGATATGGGGTAAGCAAAAGCTCAACAAATTGTCGATAGACAGGTTCCACGTTTTCCCGGAACGAAAACTGTACATCTTGATTGATGGCGACGAGATCACTACGCAGGGATTGGAGCGTTTTGACTGCTTCTGCATACGCAGAGGTGGCATTTTGCAGATTTCCCGTGGAGGTACATGGCTGTGTGCCTTGACAAAAAATCCGTCCTAACTGCCAATACCACTGATAAGCAATGTCACCTGCATCAATTGACTGAGCTAAGCTGAGAGCTTGTTGTGTAAGGGTTTTAGCGCTATCCCATTGGTGGGTACTTTCATACAAGTTTCCTAAAGTACCAAGGGCATAGGATTCGGCACGGCGATCGCCAAGGGTGCGAACTTGTTCGATAGTAGTGGCTAATTCTTGAGCTGAGGTACTGAGGAGATGGGAGGATAAAGCTTCCCCAATTCTTTCAACATTTCCTCCCCTGCTTCTCATCTTCACTAAGCTTTGAGCCAAATTGATTCGAGCATAAGCGCTTAGGCGACTTGGTGGCAACTTGGCAATCTGAGATTGAATTTGAGGCAATAAACCTTGAGCTTCTGCCCATCGATTTGCTTCAACCAGTAGGCTTAACTGCATAAGCTGAATTTGAGTTTTTGCTGTGAGCGAGGGAGCGGTGGTGACTGCTTTGTGGTAATATGTCAGGGCAGTATTTATATCTCCTTGGGCACGGGCAGTGTTTCCCAAACTCAGCAAAATGCCACTGATATCTGAAGCAAATTGATTCTCCGGAACTTGCGTCTTGTCTCTCCGTTTCTCAGCAATCACTAAGCTTTGCTGCAAGACAGTCCGAGATTGTGCAAGATTGCCAACTAATCTCAAAACCTTGCCAAGGTTTCGCAAACCAATTATTTTGAGACGCGAATCGGGCTGGTTTTGAAGCGACTGTTCTACTTGAGTCAGAAGAGTCGTAGCTCGTCTGTAAAGTCCCTGTGTTTGTAAGGCTCTTGCTTGGTTAATTTGGCTACCGAGTATACCGTTAGTATCTTTCGCTTTGCGGTAAGCCGTTTCAGCATTTTGCCAAGTTTGCAAGGCTTCTGTTGCTTTGCCTTGAGCCAGTTGTAATTTTCCTTGAACGGTAAGGACTTGGGCCTGAACGTGTGAAGTATCTGGATTTTGGGCTGTATTTTGAGCGTTTAACAGCGAAATAGCTTTGTTACTTGCTTCATTTGCTTTTTGCCATTGTCCCAGTTCTTCTCTGGCTGTGGCTTGGAAACTGAGAACGAGTGCTTGATTGAGGCGATCGCCTTTAGTGTTATAAATTGTTGCTGCTTGTTGCCAAAGAGCGATCGCCTCTGAATATTGTCCTGCTTGATAACGGTTTTCTGCAAGTTGCACCACTTGAGCAGGTGAAGCAGTCGCAGAGGAATCAAAGGAATTTGATGCAGTTTCTACCTGCTGCTTTTTATTTTCCTCCTTAATCCAGTTGCCAGTCTTGTCTAGTGCAACAGCAATTGAGGCATGGAGGCTGATAGTGATGATCAGTCCCACCAAAGCGACTCGAACAAATGTCATGCACTGAGACGTTTTCATGTGTATTTTTGATAGTATTTCGGTAATTTTTGAAGTTTTAGACCAAGTATTGAGTTGACAATTTACGAGAATCGAGCAATTTTAGGTAAATAGTAAATGTAAAGCGCATTGATAGTAATAGCATTAAATGCTGGCTTTTTTTCAGCTATCAAACCGACAGGGTTGTCTAAAACTTTGAGGAATCTACATCACACCTTATTCATACTATGCGTAATTTGTCAACATCTTCTACTCAACTGGCGCTCTAGACAAGGACATTACCCCATTAATTCCCTTCAATTCATTTGGTGTTGGTTAGGGTAAATTATCTCTTGAGGTAAAGAAATGTTGGTTTTTTACCATGCCCAAAGCCCAAAAACGAAACTCTGACCGCGTACAAAGACACAATACTCCTACTATAAATAATGAAGCGATAAACCTGACGGCATGGCTACGCTTACCGCTAATCACTTAAAAGCTTTATTAACTCCTCCTATTTTTGCACAACAAAAATACTATAAGCAATTAGGATTACGAAATAGAGTTCTTAACTTGTCTTTAATGGTTGCAGCAGTTTTAACACTGTTGTGGAGACAAGTTCCATTCTGTACAAGAGTTAACCCGACTGTTAGCAAGGGAAGATTTACTTTGGTGTCAAGCCACTAAGATTGCCCAACAATCTCCATCAGAAAGATTTTTGGTTTTCCCAGCAGAATTGTTTGAGAATCTTTTTAAAGAAGTGTTGTGTAGGAAAAAGGTAAAGCTGATGATCCTGTTAATACTTCGCTGAAGAGCGAGAATCAAGACTTAGGTGTTGTCAAAACTGTCCGAAAGCCTTTGTCCAAGCTAAATTTATCCCCTTTTCCTGCACCCTCGCAGACATTTGTGCTATTTCCTTAACCTGTCAAGGATGCTCTACTCCTGACTCGGAACACAAGCATTGACTAAAGGTAACAGTGAACCAAGTTGTTCTTGCCCATTCACAGCTAAATCACTGTGACATAAGTAAACTTGCTCAGAGACACGGGAGAGCAAATCTGCTAAAATCCTTTGGAGTCTTTGTTCTTCTGCTAATTTTTCATCTTCTGCTGTCCAAGGTTGTCCAAGCCTTTCTTGAAGAAATAGCGATGCTCCAAACAAAGTCGCTGCACCACCTTTTGCCCACAAAGGCGAACCTGCATCTAGCCAGAAATGCCAGCGATGAAATTGCCGACTTGAGCGATATTGGAAAATTGTTGCTAAGGTTACAGACTTTGAGACAGCGCCAATGGAGCGAACAGGATAGGAATTGGCGGTAATTGTCCCACGCCGCAGTAATTGTATAAATTCAGCAATGGTATTTTGAGGTGAGGGGGTGAGATTTTCTGATAAATTCACGTCTCTGTTGTCAGCTTCTGCAAGAGATTCCCACTGATTATACGCTGAATGAGTCTGTCGCAACCTGGTATCAATTTCCCAGTAATGTTGTGCTGTTTCCAGTAATTCCCGCAATGCTGAGAGTTGGTTGTAGGGGAGATTGCTCCCATTCCATAAAAAGCGCTGAATCGCTCGATCTAAAAGCGAGATCGGACTGGGAATAAGACGCATCTCTTGTTGCGATCGCTGTTTGTCTATCCACTGCAATATCTCTGCATAAACCGTTGTTGCGCCGTAACCAAGTCGATCCCAACGCTCAAACGCAGTCACAGGTAGCAAATTAGGTTGATCGGGATGTGGCACAAAGCAGTAATCTGCTATCAATCCAGCACGTATGGGGTCAATTGTTGAGTAAGAGGGAGTACGGAGACGTGGGGACGCTTCAAGAGATGTCTCTTCTTCCCCGGACGCCTCGTACACGGCGTACCCCCGACTCAAAACAACCAACATCTCGGCTACAGCATCGCGATCTACCAAACGTCCTAAACCGGGATAGATGAGTGCTAGCATGGTGAGTAATCCTCGGATAACGGGAGAACTAATTAACGGACGTTGATCGTTGAGAGACTCTACCTGAATATTTTGCTTGGAGAGGATTTCCATGATTGTGTAGCGGGCGATCGCATCTAAACCGGGTGCGATAATCGCGACTTCATTTGGCTGCACTTGCCCTTGCTTGATGGCATGAACAATCACCTCTGCAGTTTTCCGTAACAGTTGAGCACGGGAAGTTGTTTGAATTGACTGTACTGACTGTGGTAAACTGTATAGTAATGGTTGTGTGATTAATTCCAGCATTGGTGTGGTGAGCGTTTCTGCGAGGCAACTACCACTCGGCTGAGTCAAGGTTTCCACGCGACATTGAAACGTTAATCTTGATATATAATCAGGATCGCCTCCCAGCCCCAAACGCACTGTGCTATCAGGATTGTAGCTAAAGGCTCCAACGGCACCACCTTGTAGAAGTGACTGCAATAAATGACGTGCTACAGCCGGGTAATCCTGCACGTCATCTGCTAGCACTGCCTGATAGCGTTTTGCCAGCTGCTGCTGGTAGTTTGGGTTTGGTAACAAATGCTGGCTGTAAAGTTCCGTCACGATTCCGTAAGTCAGCAATCCCCTTTCCAAACACCAGTTACGCCAATCTAGGAGTAAAGATGCTAGAAAGTCCGGTTTGAGTTGTCCCAATCCTAAAGAGCTTCCCTCTTCTCCTAAACCTTTTTCTAAAACGCTAGCGATATCTTCACTTATAGTACCACTGTAAGCCGCTAATTGCAGTAAATCGAGGATGCGACGCACCAAGCGGTACTCACTCACAGTCGAGGAGAGCGTTCGACGGATACCGCCATAAGAATTTTCCTCTGCTTCCACGGAATTCTGGGCACGGGTGAGCAAAATTTCTGCTTCTAACTGAAAACGCCATAGCTTGGTTGCCAATTCCTGTTCGGTTTCTGGGCGCAGTCGTACTGGAAATTGCGCCTTCAACTTCAACGACTGTATCAGCAGAGGCCAGAATAAAATGACTTCATCTTGAAAAAAACCTAAAGGAGTTTTGCCGCGTAGAGGATATTGTCCTTGTGTGGCAGTCACAATTCTGTTTGCTAATTCTCGCCGATTGTCATCATTGGCGGCTAAAACTAAAACAGCCGGGGAAGTTTGATGGAGATACAATTGTTTTAAAATAGTCTCCTGATTGTTTCGTCCTCGGTTTTGAGTATGTAATAATTCTCTAGGAGAAACTTCATTGTTAACCCAATTACAAAACTGTTGCACTAAGCGCTCAGTCTTGCCACTGCGGCTGGGACCATTTATCCATAAGGAATCAGACATCACAGACTTTCTCCTTGTATATTTGTTAGGATATCTAACACGTTAAAGCAAGCCTGAAAGCTATTAAACAATGTTGAACGATTGCTAAAATGATAAAATCTATTTACAGTCAGAAAATATACCCTTTCTTACTGAGAGCCTACGTGTGGTATTTACGGACACCAGAGCGTTCTTTGAATGAGGCTTATAAAACAGCCTTGCAGATTCAAACAGTAGAAAACGAGCATTTCAACGGGAAGAAAATAAGTCGCGACACAGGCAGGTATAGCAGCAGTGTCATGGATTATTTTGAGTCGGATTTAAAAAAACAATTAAAAAATATCAGGATGAGGCTGACTGAGTTTAAAGCCTGCCGTTTTTTCCTGAACGAATCAAATCAAAAAGAAGCTTTAAGATTGGGTATAGAAATACCAGAGCCCTCCTTGATTTTAGAAAAGCTAAAACTTATTGATCAAGTCACAGCAAAATACAACATAGCGGATGATTATGAAGTCGAGTCAAGAGAAATAGTTACTACTCAAGATACACCAGTCACTGTAGAATCTACAGCAATTCAACACAAATCGCCCAATCCTGTCAGCAAAAAGATTGTAAGTAAACCCCCAAGTAAGGCAGATGCTACAGGAGTATTACCTCGGTCGATTTTTAGCACTTTTTCGCGTTTGCAAACTGAGTTAGATCCGAATGCGGAACAAAATGTTATTCAAAACTTTCGGAATTCCAGAAAAAGAACGCTCGTAGCTACTAGATTTATCCTCTTACTTATTATAGTTCCTCTTTTAACTCATCAGCTATCAAAAAATTTGGTAATAGGACCAATTATTAACAATTTTAAAAGCTCCAACGAAGCGGCAATCTTCCTGAACTATGAAATGGAAGAAAAAGCCTTAGAAGATTTGGAGAAATTTGAAGAGAGGCTCAAGTTTGAGAATTTGATTGGTACTGTCGCTTTATCTGCAGAGAACATAGAAATTCAGATGCAAGAAAAGGCAAGTGAAATTGCTGAAGAATATCGCAATATTGGTGCCAATGCTATTAAGAATATTTTTGCAGATATGTTATCAGTTGCAGCTTTTTCGGCGCTTTTACTCGCAAGCAAGCGAGAAATTGCTATGCTCAAAAGTTTTATTGATAACATTGTATACGGTCTCAGCGACAGTGCCAAGGCTTTTATTATCATTCTATTCACTGATATCTTCGTCGGTTTCCACTCTCCTCACGGTTGGGAAGTTCTTCTAGAAGGCGTGTCAAGCCATTGGGGATTACCAGCAAGTCACGATTTAATCTTCTTATTTATCGCCACATTTCCAGTAATTTTAGATACCATCTTTAAATACTGGATATTCCGATTCTTGAATCGGATATCACCTTCAGCCGTTGCTACCTACCGTAATATGAATGAGTAAGAAGTAGGAAGTTGCGATGAGCAGTTAGCAGTTCGGAATTAGCAAGTCCCCAAGTATGAGAAAACAACTTACTGCCATCACTCTCAGCCTTCCTGTAGTTCCTTTAATTTTTCTAGTCCCTTTGCAAAAGTTAGAGTATAAAGAACTAAGTCCACCAGAGTGTAGGTTGGAAAAATGGAAGCTGCCAACGTCCTCTCAAATCAAAAACCAAAAAGAACGATCGCCACTCATACCTATCAATTCACCATTTCCTTGTTGTCAAAGCGATAATTCTTGTCAGGATTGGCAATTATGGGGTAAGAATAATCAACCCGCAGACAAGAAGGCACTATTGAATGCGATCGCACATAGTATACAATACCTGGAAACAAGTGAGGCTGATGCTGCTTACAAACACTCACGAGTGCCAGGAGTCACACGCGATCGCGCTCTTCATAGTTTGCAGCGATTTCGTCAACTTTTGCTGAAATCTCACTCTCCAGATGAACTGAATGCCGCGATTTCTCGAGAGTTTGTCTTTTATCAATCCGTGGGACACGATAAACAAGGTAAAGTTTTGTTTACTGCCTACTATGAGCCAATTTATACTGCGAGTCGCTTGCCGACAGCAGAATACCGTTATCCCGTTTATCGCTTACCGCCAAATTTCGATTCCTGGCAAAAACCTCATCCCACTCGGCAGCAATTAGAAGGAAATGATGGTTTGCAAGGAACTATCGGAAAGTTACAGGGGTTGGGGTTGTTTTGGTTCCGCGATCGCCTAGAACCATATTTAGCTCAAATTGAGGGTTCAGCCCGAGTTGAACTTCCTGACGGCACTCAAACCACAATCGGCTATGCCGGCAATACAGCTTATACCTACAAAAGTATTGGACGAGAATTGGCGAACGATGGTAAATTACCTTTAGCAGGTATGACGATGCCAATTCTCTTGGACTATTTCCAGAAGCATCCAGAAGCATTAAGTATCTATATTCCCCGCGATCCAAGTTTTGTGTTTTTTCAAGAAAACAAAGGAGCGCCAGCACAAGGTTCGATTAAAGAACCACTCACCGCAGAACGTTCAATCGCAACAGATAAATCTCTGATGCCTCCTGGGGCTTTAGCATTGATTCACACTTCTGTTCCCTTTGTTAGTAAGGATGGTAAGATAGAGGATCGGGTTGTGAGTCGTTATGTGCTTGATCAAGAT
>JAQYWO010000273.1 GCA_029379215.1 Rhizonema sp. PD37 | reverse complement strand
AAATCTAGCGCAGCGTTCCCCAGTTGCGTCACTTTCAAGCCCCCTGAACGGTTACTATCCTTTCGATGCAGCGCTGGCATTACAAGTCAAATGGGTTCTATAATGCCTAATCTGGTAACTATAGCGATAATTGGCAGAACAGTCAATATTTATGGTTGGCTTGGGCAGGAGAAGAAATGCCTTAACTAGCGGAAGTTTGGCTATTTTATTTGCGTCGCCTTACCCTAGCACAACAAAGCCTCGCAAAGAACAACCCAAATGATTATGGCTCTGCTGCAAAAACTTATTTTCTTCAAGAATTGGCTTTGAAGAATAGTATAAATCCTCAATTCTTAAAACACAAAATATGATATTTTCAATTCCTGCATTAAACCCAATAAGACTCAGTTGCCTGACTTGCGGCAGTCTTGACTTCCAAACTACAAGCACTTTTCTCAAATGCTTTAGCAAGTTTTTCTGCCAGAGGTTGATTGTCTCCGAAACCTTCTTGAATACTATAAAGTGTTGCAAAGCCACTCCACGCCATTACCTCTTGCCCTTCCCATCGCCCGCCACAGTTGCGTTCAAAGAATAGAATTTGTGACTCAGTTAACCATTTTGCCCAGTCTTCGATAGAATCATTTTTATGTTTTTCAAAAAAATCTTCCCATTTTTTCTTAGCTATCTCATAATGAGAAACTACAGAAGAATCTCCGTTTATTAAGCGTTCTAATGTATGGTGCATACTCTATCCTTTCATAATTTTTTTACACCAGTTATGGTATAGGGAAACTATTTCAATTTTCAAAGTGCGGATCTTGAATTGTCCTAAACAGAGAAAAAAATATGTTAAGGCGAACAACAGATCCGTAAATAATACTACATATTACACAATACCATAATCAAAAAGATACAACCGTTACATTATAACACTGTCACTTTTGGGTAGTGTACGGGAATGGTGTCGCATCGGGAGCAGATCACGCCCTTGCCCGTACCTCTTCAATCTGTGCCTGATTTAGAGAACTTTTGCGCTCTTTGTAAATACGATGATCTCGCTGTCGCTCAAGCGAAGTTTGTACCCTCGACCCCGCAGGTGGCCTCGTTCCGCAATCACTTCTTGGCATCAGATGACAGGGGGCTTGAGACGAAGGTGGGCTTCCAAACCTTTAAACACTTTTACTGAAGCTTTGGAAGCCTTTAAAACAGCCATGTCTTATCGATTTTTTGATTGGTTGACTCACAATCGTGACGTATTTGCCGCTTATAAAGCTAGTTTTGGCTACATTTGGGCTTAATTTTTGTTTAAGTCCCACTAAGTTGTTTATGATAAATAAAATAAACCCCTAGTTTTTTTGCGATTTTTATTAAAACTGTATCTGTGTTTCTTATTTGTATTATTCTTATTGGAAAAAGAAAAACCCCCGCATCACCAGGGGGAAAATTACTGTTGTTCCTGTATAGAGTCATCGTCAAAGGATGACTTTCATTTCAACTTTCCTAATGTTTAATTGGACAATTTTGTTTTGAACCAACTAACGTGCATATCCGTTTTATTCTGTAGAATGGTATTGCAATGCTCGTTCTGAGCCGTAAAGCCTTCGCCACCACTTTATGCTTCTAGCAATTGAAGCTGCATCTCGCGTGGGATAAGCGGGTTTGCTGTTGGCGCTTTGCCAAATTGATAAAGCTTCTTCTGCGTCTAAGGGAGGGTTACAGCGTTTACAGTATTGACGAAATAGGCTTTGCGGTGTTTGATAGTAACCTATGCCTTGTTCTTTCAATACGGCAGATGTCCCCAGTAGGTTTCGTGCTAATTTATAGCCAGAGTTATTGCGGTTTCCTTGTGAGTCTCCCTGTTTTATTAAAGTTTGGTCATTCTGGGTTAAACAGACAGACAATGGAATAAGTTCAGCGCTACCGCGCTGCTGTTTTAGAAGTAAAGAAGTGCTGTTTGGGCGGTAGAGTGGCAACATTGTCCTGCGCTTGCTGTGTGAGAGCAAACGCTCATTCGGGATATCTTGCTGCAACTCTTTTAGTAACAGTACACTGTTTGGGTTTACGTCTTCTCCGTTATGCTTTTTTCGGAGGAGATGAACCCATTTTCTCCATCGTTCATCAGACAACCCATAGGGGAATAAGCCAGTTGATAAGAGTGAGCTCTCTAGCTGTTCTGGACTATACTGGCAATTTGACCACTGCTCAACAGTGATTGGGATTGGTTGACTGAGGACTCCATCAACAACTCGTCGCCGGAATAATCCCGGTAGCCGCATGGCACGAGCTAAGTTGCAGATAGCTGGATCTGAGGTTTGGGTTATAGTCAGTTTGCGGTTGAGTACTAACCATTGCTCAGGAGTTAAAGCAGTTTTGGCACGAAAATAGCAATGCAGCGATTTCCCTCCAGTAAACACCACAGCAGCTGGCTCTAACTTTGTTTTTTGTTTGAGTTGTTGCAGTGCATCCCACTGGTTCTCTAATGGCAGATTGTCAATTTCATAGAAGATTGTTTGGCAGCTTTTAACATGGTTGTTGCTGATGCCATAGGTTGGTTGATTTGGGTAAAAACTGATTGTGGCACCGATACGAGACAGTTTGAAGACATGAGCAAAGCCATCTGTGTGTTTTTTAGTTGACTGCTTCCAAATCGTACTCTCGTATTTGTCTCGTCCTCCATATGTGCATTTAGTAAGGCTAAAGCCTTTACGAGTTATTCTGCCACAGAAAATGTATTGACAATAAATGGTTTTGTCATTTATGCGATATTTTCTCCAGCGACTGGGGGCTGGTTCTGTTTTGTGATCCCAGGAGGCTCTGAGCCAAATTCGGGTTCCTCTGGCAAAGCCTATGGTTTTGAGAAAACGGATGGTTGTTTTTCTGGCGCGATCGCTCATTGTATACGTGCAGGGGTTATAGCTTTGTTTTGCAGGAGCATCTGACTATGCTCTGCATGGAACGTAGCAGCGATCGCTGCACGGAAACGCTTGATAATTATCAAAACTTAAATCAAAAATAACTCTTTAAATTCTTATTAGCAGCACCACACAAAAATATGAGTGGGACTTGATTTGGATTCTCAAAAACACGTTCGTTAATTAATCGCAGGAGTGCGTTTAGTGTGGTAGCATTACATCGAACAAACACGAATTTCTCAAGACTTGGAACGTCAATCAATGTCTAACCCTTGGTCGCTTGTCTGCTTTTTATAAAGCTCTTGTACCTCGGAATTTATATTTTCTCTCTCGTCCGTTAGTATCTTGTTCCAACCAGCCATACCTGGGTTAAGTCGTTTAGCCTGGGGTAAAGCAGCGAGTATTTCTTCAGATACTGCATCACCTTCTTCATCCCCTTTCAAACCCACTATGACATTAGGTAATTTCAAGAGAAATTCTTTGGGAATTGCTTTGACACTATCGGCAGCCAAGTATAAGGTTGGCGTTTGATTAAAGTCCGGATCGAGAGCTATTACTGAAAGCACTTCCACCGGATCGCTAGTAAGAACTGCTCTTTGGATTGGGGTTTTGGTAGCTACCCAGAAGCAGTCAGTTAAAGTTGTGTCTTCCTCATCAGGGGTAACTGGTTCATCTGGGTCAAGTCGAATAGAAGAAAATGTGTTATCATTCAGCACAACTGCTCCGGTTGGTTCACCGTCAAGAGTCCGCCTGACAAATACAGTTTGACCTTCATCGTCGGCATAGATCCAACCTTTAGTGTGCAACAGTTCTACTATTTGCTCAGGCAGTTGGCGATCGCTAACCAAATATTCTTCCACCGCTTGCCAGTTGTTCTCGTTTTCCTGGGGTAGCACTCTTGCTGAGGTTTCTGGCGCAGCGTCGGTGGGTTGTTCTGGTATTTGGGATATCTGCTCTCCCCCATGAAGAATTTGTTGCTTTGACTGCCCAGCTACCTGGTTTGAATGCGATAGCGAAGCGCTGCTGCGAAGCGCAGATCGCCAATAAACACGCTTTGCCGCATCCACTTCGTCATCTTCAAGTTGGGCGTTAGATTCAAGATTTTGTACCTGGGTTGTGGGTTGCCCCAGGTGGTTAGATTGCTGTACTTGAGTGTCTGGGTTTATTTGCAAGTGGTCAGGATTTTGGGCAGCTTGAGATTCCTCAATGTGTAGCTTCGTTTCACGTTGTTTGCCATCCACATTTCCGGGTTTTCGTTGCTGTTGCATAGTTGCGGCGGTTTCTGTTGCAACTTCAAAAAGCTCTTGCTTGACTTTTTTGGCGTTTTCGTGTGTATCTTTTTCCTCAAAAGCAGGTGTGTTATCGTCGTCCAAAATAACCGATTGGATAAGACGCGATCGCTTCTGATGCTTCGTTGTGGCTACCTGTTGCTGTTTAGGATTAACACAGCTTTCGGGTTGTTGCTCGCTGTTCAAGTTATTTGGCGTGGCTGGGTAAGAATCAGGAGATGGGGTGGTTTCAATACGGTACGTCTGTGTAGGGGAAGCTTCTTCCTCAAGGCGTTTCTGAATCTCGTTTTGATGGGCAAGTTGAGCTTGCTGTTGCTGCTGTTCCTCGGCTTGGGTTACTGATAAGTTACGTGCAAGCTCGATAATTTCAAGCTCAAGTTCTTCGTTATAACTAACACCTCTGTATTTCCGCAATCCTTTGAAAGTATATGCTTTTCCCAAGTGGGTGCCAGAAAAAGCAATGCCGTTCAACTGATAGCTAATGCCCATTTCTCCTGTTGGTGTTGGCGACACCCTGACATCAATGCCTTGGTTTTTTAGCTGTTCAATCAAATCCAGCATTGTGGGATTATCTTCAGTCAATTGGTCGATTGTATCTTGCAGTGTCTTTCGGGTGCTAATTTCTCCGGTTCGCTTCGTCAGACGGCTTTCTCCCGTAGTTGGGGAACGGCGTTCTTTTTCAAAGCTTGATGGTGCTGGTGTCAGTTCGTATTTCTTCTCTAAATCCCTGATTAGTTCCTCAGAACGCTTGTAGTCAAGCCATTCAGAAACAGTAGAGCCATTCAATCTGAGACGACTGGCTACGATGTGGACATGGTTATGTTCGGTATCGGTATGACGCGCCAGGATATACTGATTGTCGTCAAATTCCATCCCTTGTAGATAAGAGTGTGCGATCGCGCACCAAGTGTTATTGGGAAGCGCTTCTTCTGCTGGCACACTCAAGGTTGCATGATAAACAACTTTGCGGGTGGGCTTTTTAGTGCGCGTCCTTTCGTGACGCTGCACAGATAATTGAAATTCCTGAGATAATTCAGCTGGTGTCTCTCCTACCATATTGCCGCCTATTAACTCGGCTCCTTCTTTGCCCAGCACGTAGTCTAAACAACCGTAAAAGTTAGTTCCCTTGATTTGCTTACCAATCATCCTAGTTGTTATACCATCTCACGAAAATCTTGATACAATTCGCTCCCCCTCAAGTTCAAACTTTAAAGTGAAACGGTATTAGTCCCGATTCCTGCTATTTCTTTACGGGTTTGGATGAGCAAAGATTGGAGTTGGTGCAGGAGGTTAAGCTCACTAGAGATGTCCTGTTGACATGAAGTTAGCGAATCTTGTACGGTGGCAGTTAGTTTCTTCAAGTCAGCACCAATGCGTCCTAATTCTCTGTAGGTGTCGATAGAAATGTCTGTGACGATGGGGGGAAGGTGGCGAGATAAGGCGCATCTACGTATGTATTCGCTTAAGCTGTAACCTGCTTCAATGGATTTGGCTTTCACAAGTTGGTAATCTAAAGCATTGAAGTGGACGGGAATGTTACCGCTACTGAGAGGCGATTTGGCACTCGTGATATGTTGTATTTTCTTTGGCATTTTAAGTTATGAGAATAAAACGGTTTTTGACAGATGATGAGGGCAAGTGCGCTGTAGAAACTATGATGGCTGTTGAAGAAAGCAATTAAGTTGCGCCGATTTCAGCTACTTATAATTGTTGGACTAATCTTCCAAACTGCTATCAAAGATATGTCCGCATCGATAGCACCGGGCTTGACGCTCCCATTTGGCTAGGGCGGACAAATAAACCTCTTTTTTGTAACGAGCATTGACCTGATTTCTTTTCCAAAGCAAGACGCAAGTAGCAGCAACCAGAATAATAATCAGTGGTACTGTTGCGGCGCTAAGAATTTGCACCCAAACTTCCATAGGAGAAAAGCCAATCGTCGCTGTAAACATTGACCACATTGCTTTTACTAAAATCGCCACGATAACGAATGCGATGATAAGCGCCCATTGCTCGTAGACTTTCCCGACATTTTTAGGTAAAGGAGGAGCCACTCGTCGGGCTAATCGTGTTTTTATTCGACCTCTACTGCTAAAGCTGCCAGATTTTGTGCTAATTCCGTGTTTACTAAAGTTAACACCTCTGTAACTTCCGTTAGCTTGGGTATCGGCAATTTCCTCTTCGTAAATAGCTTTAAGCTTACGAGTTTTTGTGCTGTTGCATTGGGGGCATTTAATTTTCATATATAAAGATAGAGTTTTTTGTACTCCAAGCTCGACTTGCTTAGCTTCGCTTACCGCTGCTTAGCAAGTGCGATCGCTTTCACAATACTCCACGCAATCATATACAGGTACAAGTCCTGGCAAATTCTTATAATCTCTTGGTAATGTGGTGGTTGCCATTCTTCAGCAACTTTCAATATTGATGTAGTCTTCATAGGGAGAAGTGTGAGTTGATTTTCGGTGCTTATTGTTAGCTTATTCTAGTTAAGTGTTATTCATCTTCCTACTGAAGAAAGAATGTCACTAAAAAATTGGGGAAAATCTAATTTATGGCAATGCGAAACCAAAGCGTATTTAATGCGAATATAATTAGTAGATAAGTAAAAACTCAAAAATACTTAGGCTTGGTAATCTTATGCTTATTGGTAAAATTCATATAGATAAAATATGGCTTGCTTAAATTTAAAAAAATGAATATAAGCTTGAATTAGTCTGTCATAAGGTACAGAAATAACTTCTATCTTTTGTCTGAATTCAGAAGTCATTTAGATCAGGGTAAGCGCAAGAAAAATGTTGCCAAAATGTGGTATATAACCGACTTATTTGCAATAGTGAGAGACTCTTCTCAATTTTGTTGATATGATTCTCATTAATATTGAGAATGAACTGCCTTTATTGATTCTTGCGCTTACCCTGTCATTTAGATAAGTTAAGAAGATAAAAGAAGAACAAGCAAGTCATTTCAGGGTGCAGAGAATTGTTAAGGCTAAATTTTGTGTCTTCTCAAATCTTCTATCTGCTTGAAAAATGCAGAGATTCTCTTAAGCTTGCTTGCAAATTGCATTAAATGTCTTATAAAATCTTGATAAAAAATGAGTATAAATACTCAAAAAAGGAAAGTGGCACTGCTGACTTTGGCTTTGGATTTTGGAGGCTCGGCTACCAAGATTATTTACGCCACATCTTTAGAAAGAATGGCGCAGTTGCTGTGCATGGAACCGGAGGTAGCAGTTTTAGCTCATGAATCTATTTTGGAGTACGAGGGTGGTAAATTAGGTTCTTCAGATCCAGAGAATGTAGCTTGGGTTGGGGTAGGTGAGCAATATAGAGCCGTAGGATATCTGGCTCAATCTCGTTTCTATGCCAACGCGGGATTATCGGAATTGAAGTACGAGCGAGCTATCTATAAAACCCTAGCAGCGATTTGGGTGATCAAAGAGAAACATAAACTGAGTTCGCGATTGGGAGTCGCAATTTCCGTGTTGTTACCGCCTGGGGAGTACGAAGATAGAGAGCGCTTTGAGAAGATGCTGCGATCGTCGTTAGCTGGATACCAAACTCCCACAGGAAGGATGAGTGTTTCACTAAAAGCTTTCAATTGCAAGCCAGAAGGCGGTGGAATTTATCTGGTGCATCGCAAAAAGGTAGGAGAAGTTCTGAAAACTAGGGTTTGTGCCATAGCGATGATTGGTTATCGCAATGCTAGTGTTTTAGTTTCCCATCGCGGAGTCATAGGTGAGGGGAAAACATCTGACTTAGGCTTTATTCGGATGCTGGATAAGGTGATGAGCAAGACATCCGGGTTAAGCCCCAAGCGTCTGACTCCGGCGATTGTGGAAGCGGGCAGCGAGGTAAAATCGGCAGCGTTGTTGCGTTTACCCAGAAGCACAACTCGAGAGTTACGAGCAGCTGATGTTCAACAAATTGTGGCTGCTATTAAATCAGCTCGTCCCGAATACGCCAAAATCCTCATCAGTTGGTTAGATGAAAACCTTCCCTTAGATGTAGAAGAAATTGTCTTTTGCGGGGGTACAGCCGATTACTTAAGAAAGGAACTTAACGAACATTACGATAGGATTCCTCTATTTTGGAATGCCGATTTGGTTATTCCCAAAGCCCTAGACACCCTTGATTTAGGGAATCGACTGGCTGATGTGTATGGAATGTTTTTGTACTTCTCTAATTTGGTAAACATGTTGCCCGATAGAGACTCTGAAGGAGTGGCTTGAACAGGGTGTAGGGTGTAGGGTGTGGGGTGTAGTGTCCGCGTAGTTTAGGATTCAAACCCCAACTAACCGATATACTCCGTAAAAGACGGTGGGGGAAAGCACCTTCCTCGCTATTGGGGCGGGGTGTTCCCAATTTTCAAGGCATTCCCCACACCCTACACCCCACACCCCACACCCAAAAGCAAAGCGACGATAAAAGGTGAAAGATTATGGGTGAGAGAACGAAGCAGGCACACTTTATTTGGCGGTATCAGCCAGAATCGCATACTTTGGATGCGGTGTTATTGGCTTATATCAAAAACAATGTGGTGAGCCGAACAACCGATATGATGTTGCATTCTTTACGGGCGTTTTGGTTACCACTGGCTTGTTTGAAGCATCCGGATTTATCTGAAGCAGATAAAAAACAGATGGCAAGGGATGCGGTGTATGTTTTGATGCGACAGGTGGATTATCTTTGCTCAACTTTTGATTTGGAGCGGGTGACTCCTCCTAACTCGTATTTAGTTTCCCCTGGTTCGCTCTCGTCAGTTTTTCAAAATAAAAATTCGGATTATTACCCCGAATCTTCTCCGTATCCTCAGAAGTTGAAAGAGGAAAAAAGGGAGAATTCGTTATTGGTGTCGGAGCTAGAACAAGCTACTGGCAGTGGTGATTGGGATGACAATGCTTGGAAAAGTTAAGGAGTAAGGATATGGCTTTAAGAGGAAGAAAGAAGAAAGAGCCAAATTTTGAAGAAATAGGAAATCTTCCGATAGAAGAGCAGACTTCGGACACTGTTTTACCTCAAGAGACACAAGAAGAGGCTCAAAGTGCGGATATTACTTCACTTCAAGAGACACAAGAAGAGGCTCAAAGTTTGGACACTGTTTTACCTCAAGAGACACGAAACGAAGCTGAAAACGTAGACATCACTTCACTTCAAGAAATAGAGGAGGAGGTTCAAAGTTTGGACACTACTTTAAATCAAACAAGTCAAAAGGAGTCTCAAAGCAAAGATAGTAATTTCATTCAAGAAATACAAAAAGAAGCTCGAATTCCCACTAATAATTTAACAGAGAAACAAGATGTTCAACAGAACCTTCTACAAACAAAGCAAAGGACAAGAATTCATTTGGTGGATGGCGAGAAGGGGGGTGTAGGGAAGTCTTTGGTTGCTCGAACCATGCTCCAATATTGTTTGGATAATTCACTGTCAATTATTGCCGTGGAAGCAGATCGTTCTAATCCAGATGTGGCAGGGATTTATTCAGAGTGCATTGAAGCTGTATTTAGTGAGGATGAAAAGAGAGCTAACGAGGCGGATAGGATTTTTGAGTTGGCTCTCTCTAAGTCTGTAATTGTAAACTTGCCTGCTCAGGTGTATGAACCGATGTCCAATTGGATCAACAAGAATGGACTGATTGAGCTAGGGAAGCAGCACTCTCTAACTTTTTGCAAGTGGTTTGTCTGCACTGGTGGTCATGATAGTGTACAACTGTTCATTAAGTCTGTGACAGATTTTGGTGACAAAATGCCCCACGTTTTGGTGCGGAATTTGGGATTATGTGATGATTGGACTCATATTGAGGCAATGGCAGAAGTTAATGATGCTATTAATAAGTATGCAGTACAAGTCATTGATTTCCCCAAGTTCAGCTACCGGGAGAGGAATATGGTAGACGAGAAGCAAATAACGTTTGCCCAAGCACGGGATTCTGATGAATTTGGGATTGTGTCGAGGCAGCGGATTCATAATTTTCTAAAGTTTGCTTATGCACAGTTTAAAAATACGGGTTTGCTGCCGTGACTTTTTTCAAGAATGCCAAAACCCAAGATTTGCTGAATGCGGTTCTATCCGGAAAAACTGAGGAATTCCAGCGAAGGGTATTGGATGTAGTAGTTAAAACAGGGTTGGAACCGGACGATCCTGTTTTTCTAGTCTTGCTGGCTACTGGGCGTTTAGAAGTGTTGTTGGAAGACTCCCCTCAAGCTTTGGAGCGTCTTTTTAAGGGATGGACGAATGAGATTAAGCGTACTTTGGATTTGGTTGAGCAAACTACTCTTGAGCAGCAGAAGAGTGCGATCGCTGTTGCAGCTGGGGATTTGATTCGACAAGCGGAAAGGAAAGAAGCGCGACGGTTTTTTACTTCTTTAATCCCAGCAATGGCTGTATTGCTCTGTTGTGTGGGAATTGGTGTATTGTTGGGGATAACAGTTCCAGGCTGGATGGGTGGGGGACTCACGAAAGAGCGCCGCCTCACAGTAGAGGAAGCCGAAGCCTTGCGCTGGGCGCAAAGTAAAGAAGGGAGGTTTGCTCGTAATCTCATGAAGTGGAACTCTGGCTCCCTGGACAATTTGGACTGTACTCAGGATGTAAAGCGCTTGGGTGTTACTTTGGAAGTTGCCGGAAGGCCCTCTGTAGCAGGCTTTTGCACCATTTGGGTACAACCTCCAGATAAGCGCCAGTTCAAAAAATGAACTACAGAGAGTAACAATTGTTATCGGTAGTTTGGAAAATTCATGTGCATAGTATGCTGTGTAACGCGGGGATAGTTGGTGATTCGATTCGCTCTCGTTTCGGAACCGTGACAATACCGTTCGGCTCACAAATTTATTCGTTCAGGCAAACAGGGAAGCTTGGAAGCTCTTGAGCAGGGAAGCCTGTGAGAATTTATGGTTATTTCCTGATGTACACCCAACAAATAACACAACTCTATTTTCCTCTGCTCCTCTGCTGCCTAAACGAATAGACGTCTTAACCGTTCGCGGTGCGAAACTCCAGTGTGGCGGCCAGTTGATGAAAGTCTTTTTTTGAATAAGTGTATAAATTTATTATAAATTTTACGTGAAATTTATTAACTGGCATAATCGTGGCAATACAATAGCTCAATACTACAAGACTAAAAATAGTAGTTTGGGGTGCGATCGCTGATTTTGTAAGCAAACAGCTTGCAGCTCGCGCAGTATCGGTTTGAGGAAAATATCAATACATTAATGCTATAAAACCCGCGTTTAACTGAAGATACGGTAGTGCGGTGATGTTGTGATGAGATATTGTACTTCAACATTCACGTGAGATTTTGATGAGGAAATGGATTACATGATTTATTGTTATCAGCTAAGAAATAAATCAGTCTAACAGCCAAAAGAGAAAGTACATAAACTTATGCACAGAATTAGATTTGGGTTAATAGGTGTTGTTAGTTTTATCATTACTACAATTGCCACTACTTTTATTTCATATTCATTTTTAAATCGTCTAATTATAGGTGCATTCTGTACATTTTTAAGTTTTAATTCTGCTTTTTGTAATACAAATTTATGGTTAGAATCTAACCGCGTAATGGCAACAAATACCGTTCTTCTTGAAAGAACGCGACATATTTATAGTGATTCACCACAGCAAGAGGAATCAGTACTGGAGTTTAGACTAAAAGCAATATGAGAGAACGTAAATCAAATGGAATTAGAG
>JAQYWO010000272.1 GCA_029379215.1 Rhizonema sp. PD37 | reverse complement strand
ATCACCGCCTGTATACACATTTATTTTTTAAATATATATGTGTTCCAAATGAATCACATTATTACATTATATCCGTAAAATCACATACAATTAATGAACCTCTCTGAACTGTTGACGATGATCTAAGTCGTACTATAACTCCGAAGAAACAAGAAAATCAAACAGATGATGCGCCATTTGTAATTTAGAACAAGGGGCAATTTCTACTTTTCGACCTTGCTTATCTAAAAATATTGCTTTATTATTATCACTGCCAAAACCACTATCAGGTTCATCTATAGGATTAGCAACGATCGCATCTAAGTTCTTGCCATATAATTTCTCCTTAGCTGGCGTCACAATATCTCCTGTTTGTGCGGCAAATCCGATCAACTTTTGATGAGGTTGTTTGCGACATGCCAATTCCGCAATAATATCTGGTACAGGTTCTAGAGGTAGGGCTTGAGGAAGCGATCGCTTTGCCAACTTTTGTTGACTGTACTCTCGCGGCTTCACATCGGCGACTGCTGCGGACATAACGATCACCTCAGCATTCGGTAAATACTCTAACATATATGAGCGCATTTCCTCAGCACTCACAACTGGAATTGCTTGTACGCCCAAGGGTACATCCCAACTCGCTGGAGCATGTACCAATGTAACGCTTGCCCCGCGATGGAGTGCCGCTAATGCTAAAGCCAACCCCATTTTTCCTGTGGAAGGATTGCCAATAAATCTCACTGGATCGAGATGCTCTCGCGTTCCTCCAGCACTAATTAAAACTCGCTTGCCTGCTAAATCTCTTTTCCCAGAGGTGTGTAACAAAGATTGTACGTATGCCACAATCTCTGGAGGTTCTGCCATTCTCCCTGCACCGACGCGATCGCAAGCCAATAAACCTGATGCCGTTCCTATACCATAAAATCTACTATCCGTCAACAATTGTCGCCAATTTCTTTGCACCGCGACTTGTTCCCACATATCAGTATTCATCGCAGGTGCTAACAATACGGGAATGTGAGAAGCTAACACAGTATTTGTCAACAAATTATCAGCCATTCCACAGGCTAACTTTGCTAATGTATTCGCGGTTAAAGGCGCAATTAAAAACACATCTGCCCATTCACCTAAATCAATATGCAAAGGACGTGAGTGAATTGGTTGCCAGAAACTTTCATCTGTATAAGCCGGATGACGAGACAGAGTGGCAAAAGTTAGAGGAGTGATAAATTCTTGTGCCGAATGAGTAAGAATAACTCTAACTTCCACACCAGTTTTAAATAGTGTGGATACAACCTCACAAACTTTATAGGCGGCAATACCGCCGCCTATACCGACAAGAACCCTCTTCAAATTTGGAGCCATAAATTTTGGATTTTAGATTAGACATACAATAAAGTGTTAGTTGCTGGTCAAACTTTTCATAAGTACCACTAACAACCAATCACTAACGACTAATCTCTTCCCAATTTATGATCTTTACGCTTCATCATAGGGTTCCAAATCTAAAAGATGGATGTATGATTCGACTAATTCAGGACGCTGAAAAGCGATCGCACGAAGTAAATGCCAATCATTCAGCCCTTCAAAAGCATTACTATAATTATCTTGCTCCAAACGTGTAGCTAAATTTTCCACATCTTGTGGAGTTATGGCAGCAATTTCGTTTCTGGAAATAGTTAGAGTTTTCATTCTGCTCGCCCCTCCGTTAAGCAACAGTCGCATTCAGCATGGATGAAGTTGCGTCTGTCGCAACCACCCAATATATATTACTCATTTAGAGGCGATAATTTCGTGAAAATAGTCATGATTTTCACCGAAATTTGTGAAACTTTCGTGATCTATATTAGTTGATCGTATTCACCACAAAACTTCGTAGCAATTCTAGCATCTCTGGACTAATTTCATGACCCATATTAAATTCTTGGTACTGCACTGTCACTCCTAACGACTCTAAAGCTTTGCAAGCCGCGAGTGCAGATTGCAATGGCACAATTGTATCTTGTCTGCCATGAGTAATTAAAACTGGAGGTAGAGATGTTGCATCCAATGTTTCTACATTATTAAGGGCACCTGGATGTAAATACCCACTCATACAAACTAAAGCTGCCATAGGTAGCTTTAATCCTACATCCAAAGTCATCGCCCCGCCTTGTGAAAACCCACTTAAAATTGTCCGTGACAAAGGGACTCCAGTAATACTTTCCAAAGAGTACATCCACTCTGTGAGTACTTCTCTACTTTCTGTTAAACCTTGATACATATTCTCCATATTCAGATTGTACCAAGCTCTTCCTGTTCCTGCCTGAGAATAAGAATAAGGAAAAGGTGCATTAGGAAACACAAACTGATACGCGGGCAGATTCAACAAGGGCAATAAAGATGCTACATCCTGAGCATTTGCACCCCAACCGTGTAAAACCACAATTAAACCGAGTGGGGAAAGCCCTGTACTTGGTGGTACCGTAATAAATTCTAGTGACATTACAGTTCTGATGCTGTATCAGGTGCCACAATTTCCCCACTCCCCAAATCCAGTAACATATCTTGATCTGTCACCAGTTCATTGAGTTCTTTGACTTGTAAGTTCATTTCCGTACAAGCTTGCCGCAATTCTCGAGCAAAGGTGTTGAGATCTTGACCATAGCCACATAGATATGCAGCTGTTTCAATTCCTTGCTTGGCATTCGCTCTTGCACAATCTACTAATTCGGTGCCTTTTAATGGTGTTGTTGATGCCATAGCTACTAATATTATCTATTTTATTTATGTCAGATTATCAACTACAAAGTGATGACTCATCCTTCCAATGGTGGAGTTTGGAAAGGAGGGACAGAGGGGGGGAGTCATGATTTGGTACGTTAGTTTTCCATCAGATTTGATTGAGAGAGATTATTGTCACTTCAATAAAATCTAGAACGGAAGAAATTACTTTTTCTTTCCCCCTTGCCCTCTCTCATCTTAGGCGCTGATTGTCGGTTGGTACAACAAATTTTGAGTTGCCACCATTCCTGCAACTAAGCGATCCATCTCCTCTTCGGTATGGAGGGCATTAACAGTAATCCGAATTCTGGGTTTGGCAATAAACCAAATTGGAGAAACCCAAATACCGTGATCTTTCAGAAGTTTTCTGGCAAAAACCTTGGGATTAATGTCTGAGGGTACAAGAACCGGGACAACATTCGTTTCGCCAAGTGCCATAAAACCACGTTCCAGCAAGCGCGATCGCAAGTAGCGAGTATTCTCCTGAAGTTTTTTCACTCGCTCTGGGAATTGCCGAACCTGACGGATACTTTCTAAAGCAGCAGCAGTTGTGGGTGGTGGTAAAGAAATTGTGCCAATTGAAGTCGGAGAAACATTTAAAAGTGGTTTCAACTCAGCAACATGGCTGCTGATCGAGGCTCCAGCTGAGGCGGCAAACTTAGAGAAAGTTGTCATAATCAGAGGCATAGTACCCTGATCAATTGCTTGCTGTGGCAAAAGATTAAAATGTTCGTATATTCCTCTTCCAGTAGCACCAATTGAACCACTGGCATGAGCTTCATCCATAACGAGTACACTGCCTTCGTAATTTCGCAGGGCAGTCAGCATATCTGGTAGAGGTGCAATGTCTCCATCCATTGAAAATACGGCATCAGAGACAACCATAATTCGCTCATCAGCTCGTGCATACCGATAGAGTTTGCGAGTTAAATCCTCTACATCGCAATGGCGATAAGCTTTAACTCGCACGCGGGGACTGTGGCTAAACACTTTCCCGGAACGAGTCCCAGAATTGACGAGGGCTGAGACAATACAGCCATGATTGAGGACATCCGTGAGAATCAAAGTTTCTCTCGTGTTCTGAAATCCCGGTACTGGAATTGCCAAGTGACAGAAAGCATCCATCAAAGCTTGCATTGCCATCCACGCGTTTAAGAAAAGCTGCGTGTAGGGCAGATGCTTAAACGCCGAAATCTCGTCCTCCAGTTGTCGATGTAAGTCAATGCGACCACTCAAGACTGAGGCAGAACTGTTAGATGTTCCGTACCGCATAATAGCATTGATAGCAGCTTGCTTGACGGCTTCTTCTTGAACTAGCCCTAAGACATCATTTGTGCAGAAGGTAAGAACCGTATGACGCTCACCCGTCACCGATTCTTCTATCTCGACTAAATTCCCCTGTTTTTGATGACAAATATACTCGTCTGGATCGAGCCAGCTCTCATACCAGCGCTGCACGTATTCTTTGATAATTTCCACAAGTTTACTCCTGTTGGCTGCTTCCAGATAACCTATCGCCTCTGCCTCGACAATATATTTTCGCTCTTTCTGTATTTGTCATCGCGGTCTAACAAAAAACTCCCTGTCGAAAAAAGCTAATAGTATTTATTAAGGCATTAAATGGGCTTTTCTGTGAGCCTAGATATTTAGTTTTATCCTGATAAAGTTTGTGCAATGATTTGGTTATAAGAGCCGCTAGTACAATTGGCTTCATCTGATTGGTTTTTGTTTAGTTAGATTCAGTTTGAAAGTAGGCGATCGCCAACAGAGTTATAGACAGAATTTTCTAAGTGTTAGTTTCCATTGGTTTGTGATTGCTTAGATTGTTGCACGAATTGTTCGTACTGCCGAATCACCAGCCGTTGGATGGTAATAATTGCTGGGTTGATTTCGACATAACGCCTTTGGGGATTAGTGAGATAGGTTTGCTGTTCGCTCTCCATCATTTCAATATCCTGGGCTAAAAATCTCAGCAAGACGAAACGTTGGAGGATGACTCGCAGCAGTGGCTGCAACAACTTAAGCAACTGTTTGGGAAGACGGACTTTGAAAAAGAAGAAAGCAATAGAATGAGTTTCCCTTGGCCCTATAGGTAGGCGCATCAGGTAGAGAGTTGAAATTCCCTTCAGAGAAGTGTAAAAATGCGGGTAGCGATACTCCGTAGCGATCGGTAGAGTTGTAACTTGATCTGCCCGTTCGCTTAACCCCAAAAACTTTGCCATCCAACCTTTGTAGGATACCTGATACTCAGTGCGGATTGACGATTCCGTCTCTAGTAAGCTGATGAGAGCTGGATCGAACCAACCCTGCAATTTTTCGTGCAGAAAACCATGAAACACATCTATGGCGTTTTCGTTGCAGATACTAAAGTGTGCTTTCATCTTGGCAACCAGAGGAACCATAAACCACTCGGGATCGTCAAATTCTTGGATGTCAGGTAGTTGACGAACTGCTGCCAAGGTGGGATCTCCTGGGAAAATCCAAATCAAATCGTATTTTTCCTGAATTGGATAACTGCGGACTTGAGCGCGAGGAAGTTTTTGTTCTGGAGAAAGGTAAGGAATGCCAACACAATCGCCTTCGTTATTAAATTCCCAACCATGATAAGCACAAGCCAGATTACACCCTTGTACTTTACCTTTGTGCAATGCTATGCCTTTGTGAGGGCAAATATCCTCCAGGGCGTGCAGACAGCCGTTAACATCACGATAAACAGCGATTGGCTGTTGCCAAATCATCACGGGTTTGATCTCACCAACTTTAACTTGGTTTGCCCAACTTACCGCATACCAGTAATTCGGATTAATGCCTACCTCACGGACATAATTCTGAACCGTCTGGCTCTTCAGGGTAGTGGCTAGTTCCATTTGCTCGTTCGTACCTCTTGTGCCTGTTTCTGTTATAGTACTTAAACTTATTGTGTTTCTGAAGTCAATTATTAAAGCTTCGACAATCTTCGCCTCAAGGCAAGGGAAAGGTAACAGAGGGAACGATCCCAAAAATCGCTTTGTAGCTTTGAGAAACGAACGCCTTTTTTAAAGTACTTGACATCCCCGGAAAATTTTTTTTACATAACTCCATAAGTAAATAAAAAACCAGTTCTCCCTCTACCCCCGACTACTGTGCCTCCTGCCTCATATACTTTACCCCCCTACCCTCATAAATGTTAAGCGATCCCAAGCTTTTAGTACTGCTCTTGGCTGGCTCCCTAACCACAATGGCTGGAGGAGTCGTTGCTCCAATTCTGCCGGAGATGGTGCAACAACTCCATTTCGATCCGGGATTAGCAGGTATCCTGGTGAGCATGCATTGTTTAACTATTGCCTTATTCAGTCCCGTGCTGGGGATCTTGGCAGACTATGTTGGTAGGTTACGAGTGCTGCTCCCTTCACTGCTTTTCTACGCAGTGGTTGGTACGGCAGGAGCGTTTATACACAGTTTTCCGTCGGCGTTATTGATGCGGGCATTGCTTGGTGTCGCCAGTGGTGGGATCGCCGCAGCTACTCTGGGATTGCTGGGAAGTATGTATGAAGGAAAAGAGCGAAGTCAAGCCTTAGCATTAGCCACAACGACTCTGACAATTACTGGCATTACCGATCCACTTCTTGGTGGTTGGGTTGGTGCATCTGTGTGGCAAAACACCTTCTACCTTTATGGGTTAGGGCTACCCCTGGCAATTTTAGTCGCATTCGTCTTCAGAGGAAAGCAGCCACGCTCCACAAAATCAGAGGTGAAGCCGTTAAGTAATAAATTATACGAAATTTTGACATCTAGCAATGCATTAAAGTTGCTCTTGGCGCTCGGTCTGACTTCAGTAGCAATGTATGCTGTGGTTATTTACGCTCCGATGTATTTGAAAGCAACGATTGGAGCTGGGCCAGCTTTAAATGGAATTGTACTAGCATCACGGGCGATTGGTGCTGCTTTCATATCAGCTTTCGGAGCCAGTAAGTTAGCACACCGTTTGGGAGCAATACAAGCCACTGCTTGGGGATTTGGATTGATGGCTATCACCTTAGCTACGATCCCTTTCCTACACGAACTTAGCTGGATTTTGCTCAGTGCGATTATCTTCGGTGCTGGTTTTGGTATCGTTTTACCCAGTCTTTATAGCGCCCTTGCTAATCTTGCGCCTTCTCAATTAAAATCCAGCGTGCTAGCCGCCGGAATAGGGGTGGGTTTTCTCGGACAGTTTTTGTCTCCAATTTTACTTGGACCCATCCTCAGTGCCAGTAGTTTGTCAGGCGTATTTTATGCAGCAGCAGGTGTTGCCGCAGCCGCAGGGCTCTTACTATTTGCGCCTTATCCCTGAAAAAGGGAACAGTTTATACAATATGAGCATCAATCAAAGCGATTAGGGAAAGAATTTTAGGGAATTGCATCCATTGCTGTATGTTTTTGAAAGAGCGAACGAACGAATTTTGAATGAGCGAGCGAGGATCATTGATGATTTTTAATAACGAAAGTCGTGCTATAGAACGCCTAGATGCTTCACAACAAACTCCAAACGGTACCGGATTGGAGTTACAAAAAACTTCAGTTTTAGAACAGACAGAAGATTCTCATAGTGATGCCAAAACAGTTATATCACCCTCTAAGCGTCATTTGCTACCCAAGGTGATTTTAGGAGTTTTGTTAGGCTCGGGAGCGATCGCTGCCGGAACTTACGCCTATAGATCATCGCAGCATACCCACCAGTATGCGACAAAGTCTCAGGAAACCGATAATGCCTATGTTACTGCAAATATTCAACCAGTCACTTCCCCCATCTCCGGAATAGTCACCGCAGTTGCCGTCAATGATAACCAAGAGGTGTCTCCAGGGAGGGTGTTGGTAAAGCTTGACAGTAGTGACGCTCAAGTCTCTCTGGCTCAGGCAAAAGCATCTCTAGAATTAGCTAAGCAGCAAGCAGCATTGGCACGGGAAAAAACTGTTATAATTAATACAGATACAGCGAAACCAGCTTTCGCAAACAAAAATAACCCAATAAAACAGCCTGTTAATAAAGATAAAATACTGCAGGCGCAAACTATCAATCGGCAACAGTATAAGACGGCGCTGGCTGTAGTTGCTCAAAAGCAGGCGGATCTCAAAAAAGCTGAACTTCAACTCTCTTACAGCAATATCACTGCGTTAATTCCTGGAAAAATCGGTAACAAAAATGTCTCTGTGGGGCAACGGGTAGAACCAGGACAAACTTTAATTACAGTAGTGCAACCCAGTCCTTGGATCGTTGCCAACTTTAAAGAAACTCAGTTAGAAAAAATACAGCCAGGGCAAAAGGTGACAATTAAAATGGCTGCCTTTCCCACTCGTCAGTTTCTCGGCAAGGTAGAGAGTATGTCCCCTACTTCTTCTGGTAAGGTTGCTCTACTCCCACAAGATAATACTACAGGTAATTCTACTAAAACAATGGATGTGCCACGTATTCCTGTCAAGATAGTTTTTGACCCTGAGAGTATTCATGGTTATGAATCTCGAATGACTCCTGGAATGTCAGCTGCTGCGGTTATAGAAACTAATTGACAACATAAATGATCGCAATACACTAACGGGACACGCATTGCATCTTTATTAATTTAGATGCTTATTGGCTTTGAAATTTATCCCACCCGATTTATTACGCTCTATGATCAGCAAACGTGATTATCCAGTGGAAACCTAGTTATAGAGATATTAGGACAGAAAAGTATGCCCGAATCACAGCGAGTGATCGGACACAGAGTGTCATCTATTGGAACTTTGTTTGTTTTTACACTCCTCGCTGCACTTTGTCTCCCCGCGCTTGCTTTGAAGATGTTGGGGAGCAAGCGCGTATGAGGCGTTTTCCCGCCGTAGGTGAGGAGCGTGTCGGGGTTCAAAGGACGCATGGTTGTGTTACCCGACATGATATTACGCCTATAACTCGTGCGGCAGATACGCTAAATATATCGTTTGATGGAAGTCAATAGTCATCAATTCGTTTAAACTGTATACACAATCACAAAACAACTTTACATCCAAAGCATTTTGTAAAGGTTGTTTTGTAAGTAGCAAATAAGGACAAAAAAAATGAGTATCGAAGATAAAGCAAAAGCAGCAGCAAAAAACATCGAAGGCAAAGCCCAAGAATTACTGGGAAATATCACTGGTGATCCTAAAGATCAAGCAGAGGGGAAAGCCAAGCAAGCTGAAAGTCAAGTACGTAACACCGTAGAAAATGTGAAAGATGAAGTAAAAAAAGAGATTGATTAAATTGGCTTGATAAAGTAATAAGTCCTGAAGAATTAGCTACTTGTTGCTTGGTGGTTTTCCCAAAAAAGCTTGAGTAAAGTTTTTTTGAGCAATCTTTGAATTTTGATGGAACAGAAAGGCGATCGCAGCAGAGAGATGAGTTGCGATCGCCTTTTTGAGCAAATATTGCTCTGAGTCGAACACATACACGCGGCTGCTTGAGCCAACACCGCGCTCACTCATAGACGCGGATTCAGGCGCTTAAGTTAGAATTAGCTTTTCGTCCGATTTTGTTTGCACAAAACAACTATCACAGCTTGCTTTTCTAGCGTAAAGGAGAATCGCTCTGCCGCTATATCAGGACACGGAGTTTCTAACTCGCGCCTACTCTTCTCGCAGTTTAGGTCAACGTTTTTCATGTCTCCAAAAAGAGCGGCTCCGCCCTTGGGACCAAGTCCCTACATAAAAACTTCCCTGATTTCTCGTCCAACCAATATCCCAGCACTTACAACCGTGGATTATGGACAAAAACAACATGGCTTAACCATTTGCGCGCCTTTATATTGCTATCTATGTATCTTATCACCACTCTCAAGGATTATAAGTACTTACACATAAATATTTATATATTTTTGTAAGCCTTTTAAATTGCTGTATCCCAGTACTGTTAAGAGTTTTCTGTTTCCTGTTATCTTTCTCAATTAAATAATTTATTTTGCATGACTACTTAGCACGGTAGTTAAAACTACGCTTGCCGTGAAGTCTGCCGGGGGAAGCTTCCCTTGGGCTGTAGCTTCACGTGAAATCTGCGTCCGTGAGTACTCACGGACGCAGATTTCACGTCTTTCCACCCCGATATAAATACCGGATGAGTCGTCAATTCCTTTAATTGCTTGACACTCATCCTTCTCAAGAGCGGAGACGCTGACGCGAACGGGGCTACCAGACATCCCAATCTTTTTAGTTGTGGGTGGTATAAATACTCTACTTTTAGCTAAATGTCTGTCTACATCTACTTATGGTAATATATCGTCATCTTGTTAAAGACGTTACTTTTCGATATCAACATCAATTGAATTTAAATAAAGCTATTTTTTGACTGCACAGGAGGTCATAATGATCCGGTTTTTGCGGCTCAAATCTTTGTTTGTTTTTGGATTTACCCTTTGCTTAGCTTTGATCGGCGGACTTGTGTTAGGGATAGGACAACCAAGTGTGGCGCATCCGCTAGAAGC
Source organism: Rhizonema sp. PD37 (assembly GCA_029379215.1). Taxonomy (GTDB): domain Bacteria; phylum Cyanobacteriota; class Cyanobacteriia; order Cyanobacteriales; family Nostocaceae; genus Rhizonema. Next base: position 1,753 of record JAQYWO010000272.1, on the reverse strand, counting down.
ACAAGTCATGCTTGCAGGTGCAAACATCACAGGTACTCTCTTCTTAGAGCAGAGAGAGAATGGGTTGGTGCGAATTCGGGGCAGCATTCAAGGCGATCCGGCAACGCTGACGCCTGGTCTGCACGGATTCCATCTTCATGCCTCGGGCGTATGCGAACCCAATACTCAACCTGCTTTTAGCACCGCAGGTGGGCACTTTGACCCAGGTCCTTTTGGTTCGGAAGTTCCTGTAGAGGCAAACCATCCGTACCATCTAGGTGACTTACCGAACCTAGTAGTAGATGCCACGGGACGCGCAATCTACAATGCACAGACTAGTCGAGTAACCTTGAGTGAAGGTCCTCTCACCTTGTTTGATGACAATAGTACAGCAATCATCATTCACCAGTTACCGGATCAACAAAGAGCAGGTGGGACAGGAGCAGAAGCAGGCGGAGGAAGGTTAGCCTGTGGAGTTGTGACTCAGAGGGGAGAAACTGAGAGTTAATTTCTCTCCATTTCTCCCCAGACAGTTTCCCAGAGTATCCATACGACTCGAGTGAAATAGTTCCTTGGGGAGTATCCCAAAAGTGTAAGTTTATTGTATTTTGTAGTGCGGGCTAAAAGCCCGCTTCGTTCATAAACTAGGGGACAACATGCTCCCACTACTGTTTTTTGCATACATTGGGATGCTCGCGTTTCTCATGCGATCGCCTCTGATTTTCCTCGAGCAATTGTTGATACAACCGAATCATTTGGATACTCCTCACTCCGCCTCTCGAATATTAATCACGCCAGATCGAAAAGTAAGATTTCCGCACCAATGTCAGTGCTGATTTCTAGTTTTTCTTGTCCACTGACTTGTACTCCATCGCCTGCTCTAAGTTCCTCACCATTTAAGCTGGCGATGCCTTGAGCCATTTGCAACCAAGCATAGCGATTTGGCTTAACTTGGTAATTAACCACATCACCTGGTTCTAAAACAGACGTGTATAAATCAACGTCTTGGTTAATTTGTACAGCACCATCACGACCATCGTTGGCGGCAATTAAACGTAGTTGACCGCTTCTTTCTTCAAGAGGAAAAGCTTTTTGGTCATATCTTGGTTCTATTCCTTTTCTGTTAGGAAGAATCCAAATTTGTAATAAATGGACTGGCTCGGTTTTAGAATGATTAAACTCGCTATGCATAATTCCAGTCCCGGCACTCATAATTTGTGCTTCACCTGGACGAATAATGGAACCAGTTCCTAAACTATCTTTATGCTCTAGCGCACCTGACAAAACGTATGTGAAGATTTCCATATCCCGATGACCATGGGTAGAGAACCCAGCACCAGGAACAACGCGGTCATCATTGATCACCCGTAGAGCGCGAAATCCCATGCGGTTTGGATCGTAAAAATCGCCAAAAGAGAATGTGTGGTAACTATCAAGCCAGCCTATCTTGGTACGGCCTCGTGAATTTCTATCATGAATTAGGTTCGTTACTGTATTGTTAGCCATTATATTTTGCCTCTGTTTTACTCTTCTGTGGCAATATCAATTATCTTTTTTTGTTTCGAGTCGGGGCGGCGGATTACAATATGCCCTTCAATTTTCATTTCAAGTACCATCAAGATAAAAGGATATTGCCTGTTTACAAATTTATTTCAGCTATGATTGGTAAATCGCTTAACTCAAGTGAATGCGATCGCTCTTCTTTATTTCTTACTTAATTCTAATGTTTGTTTATCTAAAATGAAAAGTACGCACTTAAAAGTCATATACTTAC
>JAQYWO010000271.1 GCA_029379215.1 Rhizonema sp. PD37 | reverse complement strand
GGCTGTAAAAAGACTACTTCTATTGTATGTCTTAACCGCCTTGGCGGTTGCTATATCTTGAATTTGGGAAGTAAGGAATTGTATGTAGACTTATGTACTATCACTTGCTTTTTCCTACTGTCTATGCAGCTATACTCATACAAAAAAACTACTGTATTTCGATAAACTTTTAGTAAATTAAAAATTTGGCATCAAGAAATCAGTAGTTGTAGCCGTGTAATCGTTTGGAAAGAACGATGTCAACAGATTTTCAACAAATAAAAGTTATCACTGATTCATTAGAAGCGGTGAAAGCCATCAATTTGATGGAGTTATAGAGTCCTTCGCACACGCTTCTCTTCTCAAGAGCGGAGACGCTGCGCGAACGAGAGCGCAAATTTGGATTTTATATTTTGGATGAGGAAACTCAACATGACAACAATTACAATCTACAGTGCCGTTGTTTGTCCCTTTGCCCACCGATCACGCTTAGCTTTACTAGAAAAGGGTGTTGACTTCGATTTGGTTGAAATTGATTTACAAAACAAACCAGCCGGATTTACAGATATCTCTCCCTACGGTAAAGTTCCTGTTATCAAACATGGTGAACAGCGGGTTTGGGAATCAGCGATTATTAACGAATACCTAGAGGAAACATTCTCTGAGCCATCTCTACTACCACTCGAACCAATACTAAGGGCACAAGCAAGAATTTGGATTGATTTTGCAAACACTCGGTTTGTCCCGGCATACTCTAGTTTGCTACGTTCTTCAGACTCCGAACAACAAAAAGCGGCTGCGGAAGAATTACGTAATCATTTGCGATTTATTGAAAATGAAGCTTTAGCAAAACTATCTGGAGATGGACCATACTGGTTTGGTAAATCTATCAGTCTGCTTGACCTCACCTATTATCCTTGGTTTGAGCGTTGGACTACCCTTGAAGAATATCGTAGCTTTCAAATACCAGCTGAATTAACTTACTTGCAGCGTTGGCGTCAAGCAGTGAGTCAGCGAGAGTCGGTGAGAGAGATCGCCAACTCTAAGGAATTTTACTTACAACGCTATGCCAGATTTGCACCTGTTCCTATGTAAGCATTTAGCTAATATGCTAAATACGCAATTATTTTACATGGGGGCGTTATGACAACTCTTATAAGGGAAATGCTGAAAACCCTTGAGGATGTGGCACGTCATAGTGACACATCCGTGCTTTAGACAAGGGATGAAGGCTAACCGCAGCGCAAAGTCTGCCGGAGAGAGTACTCTGATGCGTGACATGGTTAACAAAGCCGCACGAGTGGCTATTAACCACTGTCAGACTTATGGAATCGGAACTATTGTTGTTGGATGGAATGAAGGTATTAAGGACGGCGCTAATATGGGCAAACAAAACAACCAGCAGTTTGTTCAGATGCCGTTAGCACGATTAAAAGAACGCATCAAACAACTGTGTGAAATTTACGGTATTCGCTACGTTGAAACGGAGGAAGCCAACACTTCAGCCGCCTCGTATCTAGATGCAGACTCCCTACCCGAACATGGTAAAAAACCTATCGGTTGGAAAGCATCTGGTAACAGAACAAAGCGTGGTTTGTATCGCACACTAAATGGTAGTTTAGTAAACGCTGACCTGAATGCTGCGGCCAATATTTTAAACAAGGTAGCCAGAAACTTAGGCATTGATCTAAGCAGACTGTGTCGGCGGTGTTTGACCACCCAGAATTAGGCTTTGGGCAACCAAGTTTCATTCTGACCGAAAGAATAGAACGCGCGTTTACGCCGGGGAGTTAGTCAACGGTCTTTCAATGTCTCTGTTGATTAGCGATTGCCTGTTATTTTCCTGGTTTTCTTTGAATGCACTTTTTGCATACTTTGTCAATGCGTAAATTCTAGATATATTTGGGTTTCAGACATTTTTATGCATTTGGTGTATTTGCCTTGCCCTGTATGGTTTTGAGGCTTATTTCTTTATCAAAAAATGTTTAAGTCCCGTTAATCTCTAGCATTTAATGATTTTTTGCGTGACTTTAAGCACTATTACTTATTGACAAATTTTTCATGACCTTAACCGCTCGCAGATGATTGGGAAGTAGTTCGCAATAGCAAGGGAGTCATAGGAAAATGAAAAATGTTGTCTCGAAAGCAATCGATGACCGTTTATCAAGTTCGACTCATGAATCCTGCAATGGGATTAGATCGCACCATTCAAGTTCCTGACGATCAGTATATCCTTGACATAGCAAAAGAAGTTGGGATCAACCTTCCTTCTGGCTGCAATCAAGGAGAGTGTTCCGTTTGTGTTGCAAAGATAATCAGTGGAGAAGTCGATCAAAGCGAACAAAAGTTTTTGCGTCCACATGAAATCCAAGCTGGCTATACAATTACCTGTGTGGCTTACCCCTTGTCGGATTGCACTTTAGAAACTCATCAAGAACAAATTTTGTATAAATCAGCACTGTACTTTAAAACTTAGTATCGTCTATCTCATACCTCTTGTCTCCTCTCAATTACCAGCCAAATGGCATAACACAAATCTGCCTAGATAAAGAGGTTGAAGCGTGGCATATGTTTGATTATAGAGATAGAGCTTTAAAAGTAAGTGTCTCTGTTTGTTGGAGAAAAATTAAGATGGGAACATTTTTAACCACCGTAGCTACGGCTTTGAGTCTGTTGATTGTTGATTTAGTTGTTCCAGGTGTTAATATTGCCAATTTTCCTGCAGCTATGATTGCTGCTTTGGCTATTGGCTTGATTAACGGATCTGCTAAACCAGTTTTATCAACTCTATCATTACCAATTAACTTCCTAAGCTTTGGAGCCTTCTCGCTTGTAGTGAATGGGATCTGTTTCTCTATCGCAGCATTTTTGGTTCCGGGTTTTAGCGTACATGGAATCATCGGCTTTTTTCTAGCGCCTGTAGTTCTGTCTTTTGCTAGTACTTTCATCGGCAACTACTTTGCTGAGAAGAATCCACTTTTGAAGAGCAGTGATAGTACAAAAAACAATGCTCAATTGCCCTCTAGTTAGTTATCAACATTGAGAGAGACGTAATTGTTATCGTCTCTACTCAACACCGAACTAAGTTAATTCCTTGGGCGGAGTTCTTTATTCGGTAAGTAACACATAATGGAAGTGAAAATAGTTTAAAAAAGTAGCAGCTATCCTATGATGAAATTACTTCGCTTTGTTCTTGGTCTTCTTTTGCCTCCACTAGGTGTATTCCTCTCAGTCGGAATAGGTCCCACCCTACTAATAAATATTCTGCTAACATTTCTAGGTTGGCTTCCTGGTAGTATTCATGCAATTTGGGTTATTGCTAAGCATGAAGAAAGAATAAACAGAGAGGGAGAAATATATTAAGCCTTGAAAAGCTATATAACCTCATGAAAAGACGTCAAGTTTTTATGCTTGGCGTCTTCTTCGTCTTTTATTATATGCAAAAATAAATCAGACAAACAAGATTAAATGTATTCCAAATGTTCGTAGTTGCGCTTTAGCGCTAAAGCATAACTAACTTTGTAAAATTGTCAGACTTTGACATCCAACTTCTTAAATAAATCAAGTGTTGTATCTGCCATAAGACATTTAATATCCCCGATTTCTTAAAGAAGTCGGGGATATTATAATGGGCGACTTTCACTGCTTCACACAAGCTTGCTTATCAATAGCCAGTAAGGGCGTATGCAATACAGCCCTCAATAGGCATTTATTTACGAGATGATTCTTTTTCTTTGAACTTATCAGCAGCAGTTAGAAGCAAATCCCTTAAAAGTTGTTTGACTTGACGCTCTTTCTGAGCCACTGCTGTACCTGCTTCACCCAATTTATCATCTAACTGCGAGCTTTTTTGTTGTACCTGTGTAACTACAACTTGTGCTTGTGGACGTGCTTCTTGATTAAACCAGTTTTTCGCCTCGTCCAGATGACCTTTAACCTCTTCAGAACGTCCACCATAGCGTGCAGCTAAGTTCGCTTTGACTATGGCTAGCTGAGCTTGCAGTTGAGCATATCTTTTCTTTAACAATCCGACTTCCTCACTATTGATAATACTATTGACAGCAGCGTCGATAGCAGTTTTAGTATCAGTCGTTTTTTCTTTGCCGGTCTCTTTAATTTCTGCTAAAATACCTTCAACCTCTTGCTGAATTTTTTCTTCTTCTGCATCTAGTTTTGCCTGTAGCTGCATAACTTCTGATTGAGTTTTAGCAATAGCTTCATGTCTTTTACTATTTACAGCTTCTAACGCTCCTTCAATTGATGCCGTCACTTCTTCCTTGAATTCTCCACCTTTTTCTTGCAAGTTTTCAATGACAGTAGAAATAGCATCCTTAACAATGGTACGAAGGTCACCAGAACCTTCTTTAAACTCTGACACAACTTGAGAGACTGCTGATTTCACAATCTCTCTAATATTATCTGCTCTTAGCTGTCCGGTTTGTTTTGCTTGTTGCAGATCAGTTTTAATTTGCTCTTTAATATTAATAGCCATCTTCAACACCTATATAAACTTAACTAAATAGAAGTTTACGAAGAAATCCTGGTTATTTACTAATTACTAATTTTTCCCAGTATTCTACTTTCAGTCTTCACGAGTATTTTACAACTCACATATAACTGATATATATCTATCCTGACGTAATATATTCTAGTGCGGTACTTCCTATAGATAGAAAACTTCTAGTACCGCAAGGCGGAAGTCAAAAGTCACTCATTTAAAAGTCACTCATTCAAAAGACTGATTATGTGGGCTTTTCGTTGATTTGGAATAGTCGGTTTATTTTCGCCGTGTTGTATTAGTACCGCTGACAATAGAGATGAGTTTCGCATGTGGATCAGTTGAACGGAATATTATATTGATTAATATCCGCCCCTACTGCCTACTCCCCCATTCACACTACCTGGTGTAAGAAATGTCCCACCAGGATTTACTGTATTCCTATTAGTGGTGACACGCGTTCCATCTTGGTAATAGTAGGTGGTATAGCCATTACCATGATCGATTGTTGTGGCAGGATAAACTACAGAGCCATTAGGGGCACTAATGCGACCATTATCATAAAAACGGGTCCCATATTGATAGTTAGGCAAGTTTCCAATACCTGTCACAGATCCGGGGAGCGCAGAGTTTTGCTGTGCCGTCTGAGCACTTATCGGTGATGCATTCGTTGCTGCTGCAAACAAAACCGACAAGCCACTCATAATTAGATATTTCATCACACACCCTCTTTAGAGATATACTTGTTTGCTATTGAGAAGTATTAATTAGCATATACATATACATGTATAGCTAATCTCGTCAATGGGTGACAACAAGCTAAAGAGGTATTCTGACAGGAGATAATGCTACTTTAGTGAGAAGCTCATTTATGAACGCTTACCAACAAATAATATCCAAAACCCAAAGTCTGGTGTATTCTAAACAACCTAACTGAAGAGAAGAAATATGAACGCTCAAAAGATTTCATTGAGAAAGCTACTAACATTCGTATTATTGATATTATTAATCTCGACAACTGCCTTGAGTCAATCTGCTCATGCAGCAGATACAGATAACGGTGCAAAAATCTTTAGCACCAATTGTGCTGGTTGTCATATTAATGGTAGCAACATTATTAGGCGCGGTAAGAATTTGAAATTAAAAGCACTAAAAAAATACGATATGGACTCAATAGAGGCAATCTCGTCTATTGTAGCAAACGGTAAAAACAATATGTCAGCTTACAAAGACCGCCTCACTGAACAAGAAATACAAAATGTCGCCACTTACGTTCTAGAGCAAGCTCAAACAGGCTGGCGTTAATCTAACTCCGCGTCTCCTAATACGGGCGGGTTTAACAAGAGGATCGCATTTACTCATAACTTATCTGAATTAAACCCGCCCCTACTGTTAACTATTACTCCTAATTATCCTTATGATACCACCATCAAGTCGCTTACAATTCACCCCTGATTTAAACATTTGTCGGATATTAAATGGCATGTGGCAAGTATCTGGTGCACACGGACGCATTCACCAAAATGCCGCCATTCAGTCCATGTTTAAGTATGTAGATGCAGGCTTTACAACTTGGGATTTAGCAGACCATTATGGTCCTGCGGAGGACTTTATTGGCGAGTTTCGCCGTCAAGTTATTACGACTCGTGGTGAAGAGGCTTTATCTAAGATTCAAGCTTTTACCAAATGGGTGCCTCGGCCTGGGAAAATGACGAAAAAGCTGGTTGAGGAAAACATTGATATCTCTCTAAGAAGAATGGATGTTTCATCGTTAGATTTGATGCAATTTCACTGGTGGGAGTACCGAGATTCAAGCTACTTGGATGCCCTGAAGTATATGGCTGAATTACAAGCAGAAGGTAAAATCAAGCATTTGGCTTTGACAAACTTTGATACAGAACACCTACAAATTATTATAGACGCAGGCATCAAAATAGTTTCCAACCAAGTACAATTTTCACTTGTAGATCGTCGTCCGGAAGTCCAGATGATTCAGTTTTGTCAACAGAATGACATAAAACTTTTTAGTTATGGCACAGTTTGCGGCAGCTTGTTATCAGAAAAGTATTTGGGGAAACCAGAACCAAAAGGGTTGGAGCTAACAACTGTTAGCTTGAGAAAATATAAGAATATGATAGATACTTGGGGTGATTGGGGTTTATTTCAAGAATTACTTTCTAGTCTCAAAAAAATAGCTGACAAACACAGTGTCAGCATATCAAATGTAGCAGTACGTTACATCTTAGATAAGCCATCTGTGGGTGGTGTTATTGTTGGTGCAAGACTTGGCTTATCCGAACATATAGAAGATAACGCTAAAGCGTTTAACTTCACATTTAATACCGAGGATCTCAATCAGATAGAGCTTATATCTAATAAGTCACGAAATTTACATCAGTTAATCGGTGATTGTGGAGATGAGTATCGGCGATGATATAACTTGCAGGTATATGCCTGACTGCCATCCCTCTAATTCTTTGAAAATCTGTCTCTATGTAAATCCTGTATAGGGAGATTAATACAGGAAAATTAATGGAGTTGAAGACGACTTTAAGGCATCGCTTGTTCGATTAAAGTTGCTGGGATAGCTGCTTCTATTGCTTTGAATATCTCAGTACTTTGTATATTGGGAGATACTAATGAGAATTCTTTAAGATGCACCTGACTTGATTTCCATTTTCGGAAACAACACCTAGTTTATAACGCTTTGAGGCTTAACTGAACCGTATTGGGTTCTAAACGATCGCACGGGATCAAGTGTGAAACTAGAACGCGATTCTCAATCTTTATAACAAATTTGGCGGCTGTCGCTCAACATGGCAGCTTTTCGGAGGCAGCCCTCCGCTTTGAGCCGTGCTGTATTGCACACTGTTACAATGGCTGTACTGCTACTCTCCATTAATATGAAGTCATGGCTTATAGCGATTTTAGTATTCGTAAGGCAAAACAAAGCTTTAACTTGACTTTGGTTGAAAGAGGTCGCTTTTTCCCGACTATTGAACCTGTAGCAGCTAGCCCCTATCTCATAGAGTTTTTACAAGAAAGTTTACCTTTAGCTATCGCAATGGGTTCTGAAAAAGCACGTTCGGAACTAATCATTAGTCCCATTTTGTTTGAGTTACGAAAAATTCTCGACCGGAAAATTAGCTTTTTTTCTGGTGAAGAATTTACAGTCGATCAGAGTGTGGGCTTGAATGGTACTTGTGATTTTTTGATTAGTAAATCGCCTGAGCAATTAATTATTGAAGCCCCAGCAGTAGTGATTGTAGAAGCAAAAAAAGAAAATCTCAAGGGAGGCTTGGGACAATGTATGGCAGAAATGGTTGCTGCACAAAGGTTTAATGAGGCGAATCAGCAACCGTCTCAGGTGGTTTACGGTAGTGTCACCAGTGGTAATTTGTGGACATTTCTCAAGTTAGAAAAACAAACAGTAACAATTGATTTAACAGATTATTTAGTTCCTCCAGTTGAGAAACTTTTAGGAATTCTGGTTTGGATGATTCAAAATACTGCGCCGGAATAAGACAGTAAATACTCAATAATGATATAATGCTTAACGCTATTAGGGTTAGGTGTAGGTTATGACTCTTTTGACATTAAATTTAGACACCGTTCATTTGACTGACGAACAGTTCTACGAGTTATGTCAAAATAACCGCGAGTTACAGTTTGAACGAACGGCAGAGGGAGAATTAATTATTATGCCACCCGTTGGAGGTGAGAGCGGTAATCGAGAAGCCGACTTAATCATCGATTTGGGAATTTGGAATCGGCAAACTAATCTTGGCTTTACCTTCAGTTCCTCCACGGTATTTAAGTTGCCTAATGGCGCAAACCGTTCTCCTGATGCTGCTTGGATAAAAAGAGAACGTTGGCAAGCACTCACACCGGAACAAAAACGTAAGTTTCCCCACATCGCACCGGATTTTGTTGTTGAGTTGAGGTCAGCAACAGATGAGTTGGAAACGCTGCGTAAAAAAATGCGGGAATATCTGAATGCAGGGGTGCAATTGGGATGGTTAATTAATCCTCAACAGCAGCAAGTGGAAATTTATCGCCAAGGGGAAGATGTAGAAGTGCAAAACCTACCTACAGAATTATCTAGTGAAAATCTATTGCCCGGATTCAGTTTGAGTTTATCACGCTACTTGTAGTTGTTTTCAGCTTTGAGCGCGGTCATAGCTATCACTGCGTTAACCATACAAGAAACGTCCATGACACCTCCTGCTCCCTTGCCTCTTTTATTAATAGTAGTAATAATTAGAAGCCTTACTCTTATGCCCGTTGACAATCATACCTAAGATATTACCTCTGGTCATTTTTAAGTTATCTATAGCTTGCGTTAACACCGCTCGGTCTGTTTTGTGTATTCTAGTCACCAACACAACTCCATCAGTATGAGATGCAAGCAAGCTAGCATCAGCTAGTCCAACCAAGGGAGGAGCATCGTAAATAACTAAGTCAAAAGATTGATGGAAATCTGCCATTAATTGCTTCATTTTTTGGGATGAGAGCAACTTTGTAGGATCGGGTGGAATAGGTCCTGCGGTGATTATGGAGCATTCGCTGATAGAAGGCATTTGCCGCATCGCCGTCTCTACAGGCAGATTTCCAGAAATAATACTACTTAAGCCCCATAAGTTATTCAAATTTGATAAAGAGTGAATTCGGGGTCGGCGCAAGTCCGCATCCACCAGTAAGACTCGTTTTCCCATAGCAGAAGCTGTTTGAGCTAGGTAGAATGCGACCGTAGACTTACCTTCTCCTGGTAAAGCAGAACTAATGACTATGGAACGAATCGGTTGATCAGAACTGAGCAGTTGAATATTCGTGTGCAGTACCCGTAAAGCTTCCATAAACTTGGAGGATTCGTACTGCTTGTGATCTTCAACAAGTACAGAGACGCGATCGCTTTCTTTCGCCGACTCGGAACTGCCTTTTGGAAGTAAATTTTCCAATTGTGCTGTAGGAGTTCTTTCTGTAACAGCAATTTGACTGTTGGGCAGTTGCTTTTCTAAGGGAATCGTTGCTAATAGGGGTAGCTTGAGCTTCTCTTTGAGAGACTCAACAGTATGATATGTGTTGTCAAGCTTTTCAACAAGTAACGCACTACCAATTCCTAAAAGTATACTGGCAACGAATCCCAAAGTCAGACTACGCGGAACATCAGGAGATACGGGGATTTGAGGTTTAGTAGATGCTTGAACTAACTGCCAAGGAATTTGTGTTTGAGCTAGCTCTATTTGTAAGTTCTGCCTTGTAGTGAGAAAGTTATTTAAACTCTCATTTGCTAATTGTAAACCTCGCTGTAGATTATTGTATTGCCGTGCCAAAACTGGCAATTGCTGAACTCTCTGGTGAAGTCTGTTTTCAACTTGAGCAAGTAGTTGACTCTGAGATTCTAGCGTTTTAATTTCATTTGACACTTGAGCAAGTTTAATATTCCAAGTTCGCTGCGCTTCGTTACGTAATAAAGGCAGTAATTTTTGCCGCTTTTCCTCCAAGTCTTGGATAGGAATGCTATCCTCCAGGAAACGAGTTGATTCGTAAGCTGTTTGAACTTCCAATTGGCGAATTTGAGCAATTAACTGTTGATACAAAGCTGTATCATTGACTGCGACTTGTGCTCCATCTCTTTGCTGTATGCTGTTGAAAGCAGAGCGAGCTCTTACTAACTGTTGGTTAATCGTGAGTCTTTGCTCAGATAAAGCATTGACTTGAGAGGCAATTTCCTTTGCTTGGGCGTCTGGATCAACAAAATCATAATGTTGGCGGAAGATTTGTATTTGTTGCTGGATATGCTCTACACGCTTTTGGATTGATGGTAGTTGCTTTTCAACAAATTGAATCCCCTGACGTAAATTGGTTTGCCGATTTTCCAAACTGTATTTCAAGTAAGCTCGAGCAAGTGTACTGAGTACGACTTGAGTCTTAGTAGGATCGTTACTGCGATAACGAACTTCTATAATTTTTGTTTCAGCGAAACGAGTTATTGTCAGAGAATTTACTAATGAATCATAGGTAATATCTGGATAGTGAGCCTGCAATTGCTCAATAATACTCGCCATTAGTATAGGACTTTTCAAAACTTGAATTTGAGATTCATAATCCAGACCTGATTTGTCTAATTTCCCCTCGACATTAGAGGTGAGTTTCGTCGGCAAATTGCTGTTATCATTATTAACAGGTTCTGCTAAAATCCGTATTTGGGATTCATATACTGGTTTTTGCGAGAGCGTTACAGCCGCAGCAGTAACCATAACAGTGGTTGCTACCGCTAGAATTACCAGCGATCGCCGCTTAATAATACTCAAGACTTGACGCAAATCTCCATCATTCTCTTGCCCTTCAAACTTAGGTGAAAGCTGAGCCGGAAGCGTTGGAGTTAGATAGACCCTATTTCCGTTATGACCATTCCCGTTAGATGAGTTTTTTAAAGAAGTATCCATGCTTAGTAATAATGTTGGCTGAATTTTTATAAGTAGCTCAACCTAAAAATATCAAATGCAGACTTCGCCACAGCGTAGCAGTAACATACTGCGCTGTAGCGATTTTTATGTATTACGTTTTACTAACAACACTTACTTAGGTTTTGCGTTTTATTTAGTTTTGTTACCAAAGAATTTAATAAAATTCTGTGCTACAGGCAGATAAATCTTTTTAATTCTACATTTTACCTAGCTCCCTGGCTCAAGCCTTATTTTTATACACAATCCTAACCTTAATCCTCTTAACAAGACTTCAGTAAATGTACGTATACACAAACAGTTATTATCTTGATTAAGGTGGAAAGGTGATCTTTTTTACTGATGATATGGCAGTTACAAATCAATAGAGTTCAGTTAGCCACGAAGATACCTTCAACAAAAGCGATATGGAGGGATTTATTCTCTTTATTCTCCACTAGCGGGGATCTATGTCTTGCAATTCTTACAAATCAGATAGGATTGCTATAGATAGAAATAGCTTCAGTATGTTGAACACTCTTTTTCTTATCCTTCTACAAAAGGTACAGAACTTTCCCTAACTGTGATATCGTCTCCATTTTTTTGGGCAATCTAGTATTAGGCAACGATCAGAAGGAGTCAAAATTCTGAATTAAGCTTGAAAAATCATAACTTATAGCACGGATTTTAAAAAGATAAGCATTCAGCATGCCATTAGCTATCTGTCTGTATGACTTAGCTATTGAGTTTTAATACCTATTCATTATTCAACAAAATTCATCAGCATTGTTGAATAGTAAATAGTTGAATGTTTCCTCAAAAAGCAGAATCTTATTGCTTGGAAAACTTTTTAAGACTAAGGCTTTGACCAATATTCATTTAGTAGTCACTGAGAATTCTCTTGACTCCTATACGCTTCTTGCCAGGGAGCGAGAAAGCAAACTATTCGCGTGCTGGCTCCTCTTAACTACTCAATTATTCTTGAATAAAAATTTTATTATGAGTGTCAAAATTATGAAATACAC
>JAQYWO010000270.1 GCA_029379215.1 Rhizonema sp. PD37 | reverse complement strand
TAAACTTCGTCAACAACTTTGCCGAACTTTCTGTGGAGTTAACCCAAGAACTACTTGAAGAGATTGAAAGTCAAAAAGACAAATTCGACTTACAAACTAGAGAAAATATTGCTGAGATTCTCGATACTCTCTCACAAAACTGTCAAAAAATCAATGAACATGGTAAAAGAGCTGATAATATTGTCCGTGGTATGCTCATGCACTCACGGGGGAAAACTGGTGTATCACAACTGACAAACATTAACGCTTTACTAACCGAAGCTGTTAATCTGGCTTGTCACGCAATGCGTGCGAAGGATACTTCCTTCAACATTATCATAAAACCAGAATACGAGTACGACCTTCGTCAAACAAATGTCATGCCTCAAAATTTGAGTCGCGTTTTTATCAATATCATTAACAACGCTTGCTATACAACTCATAAAAAGAAACTACATCTGCTGACACTAGGGAATGAGGGTGTTCCCTTTTCACCGACACTTTCACTCAGTACCAAAGATTTGGGTTCACACGTAGAAATCCGCATTCGCGATAATGGCGAAGGCATTCCTCTTGAAGCAATAGATAAGATTTTTGAACCCTTTTTCACTACTAAGCCCCCTGGTGAAGGAACCGGATTGGGTTTATCTATCTGTCACGATATTATTGTTCAGCAGCATCAGGGCGCGATCTCCGTTGAAACTGAGAACGGAAGTTATGCAGAGTTTATCATTACTTTATCCGAAATTTAGCGGTTAGCGTTTAGTTATGAAGACAATTTCGTAAATCTTTAACAGAGCCTCATTCTAATCTAAATAAATCACATATGATGTCACACAAATCAACAGCCGAAAGCACAAAGTTTTAGAGACGCCTTAAAATATAGTAATAAAAAGATTAAAACTTAAATAAATTGGCAATAAAATTTATATGTATGTAATAAAATGTAAATTTGTGGCAAACTCTCTTCCCTTCTACGATCAAGCCTCTGCCTTTTGCCTTGCCTTAAGAATACTTTTTCATACCCTAAGAAATAGCAAATAACTCAATCCTGCTTAACTTAGTGTTCGCTATAAATATAAACCCATAAAATTTTTCGGTTGTTGCGATAACCAAACTTCCCCAAAGACGTAATCTGCCACGCAATATCTATTGAAGTCCGAGATGTGGGATATAGTTCAGTTGATGTTGATTGATAAGAATTCTGTACTATGTAAAAACGTGCCATGGCACATTTTTATGTGGTTTTGTGGTAGAGAAATTATCTTTAATAAACCGTATTGTGATCTAGTTAAGTAATTGAGAAAATCTTATAAATTGTATGCGCTATTACTTAGCATACAGTAATTTAATGATTCTTAATACATCAATTTTTAATACCATGATATGCTGAATGTCATAAATACTATCAGTGAGGTGTTCAAGTTAAGAGCAATAAAGTTATTTCTGAATTTTAGAGGCAATTTAGAAAAATAGTCCAACTGTAATTGCAAAATCATGGACGCACAATAGTTTTAGTGCAGCGAAGAAAAGGTAAGGAAGTTAAGTTGAACAAATAAATGCATACTTAAGTAAATGCGGGAAAACTAATATGGAAATAATTGCAAAGGAATGGCGCAAAACAAATAAGAAATTATCCCAGCTTATTGCCAAGTCATGGTTGCCAGGAGAGGAAAAGCTCAAACATCAGATACTTCAGGATCCTAAGAATGCACTTGCTGAAAACGGTATTGATATTCCAGAAGGGGTAGAAGTTGTAGCTGATACTCGCTCTTTTAACTGCTCTATAGTACCTGATGAAAAGCAAGACTGGCCTGAAAAGATAATCTTTAAACTATCGTACCCACCACGACCTGCTGAAGTGACAGATGAACAGTTGATCGACTGGGTAGAAGAGAAGGTCGAGCATCCCGCTCCCTACATTCCTCTAACTCAATGCTGAAGTGACAGAGGAACGGTTGAGCGACTGGTGTATAAGGCAAGATTGTCCCAAATAGCTTAAAAAAATTGCCTTGCCTGGGTTACATTTATATGTGAATATTCTTGCCTTATTACAACAATTACCGCTCCTCGAAATTAATTGGCTATGCTGAATAAACCAAAGTTTAAACGTTGTTTTCAAGTTGAAACTGTAGAATCAGAAGGTGTATTTCTCATCTCTGAGAGAGATACTTTTTTGCTTAACGGTCACCTATACGAACTTTTAGCCCCTTTGCTTAATGGTCAGCATAGCGTTGACGAAATTGTTGATGAAATTATCCCCCATTTGCTGCCAGAAAAAGCATCTGCTCAAGAGTTTATCATTGCTGGTGCCAAGGTTTATAATGCTTTAATGCAGATGGAGCGAAAAGGCTACATTGTCCAAAGTGAGGAAACACTACCATCTGCATTAGTAGCCTTTTGCGATACTTTGAACGTTAATCCACAAGAGGCTAACCGCCGATTGCAAACCACAAAAGTAGCAGTAAAAACCTTCGGTTCTATTGCTACTTCAGAATTTGTTTCCTCCCTAGAATCGCAGCACATTCAAGTATCTGATGAAGGAGATCTAGTGGTCGTCTTGACCGATGACTATCTTCATGACGGTCTGGATATCTTAAATAGAAAAGCATTGCACCTCTCATCTCCTTGGGTACTAGTCAAACCTGTGGGAACAATTGTTTGGATTGGACCAATATTTTATCCTGGGAAAACTGGTTGTTGGGAGTGCCTAGCTCAGCGCTTGCGAGCCAATCGGCCTGTCGAAGCCTTCATCCAAAGACGCAAGGGTATTTCAACGTCTTTATCAACTCCTCTGTCTGTCCTTCCTTCTACATTACAAACCGCACTAGGTATGGCAGCCACTGAAATCGCCAAATGGATTGTCCAAGGAGAGAATAAACAGCTTGAGGGAATTTTATTAACCCTAGATACGATATCATTGCAAACCCAAAAGCACATCCTGGTTAAGCGTCCCCAGTGCCCTTGCTGTGGAGAACTAGGGTTGAATGCGAAACCCTCGCCCATTGTTCTGGGAAACAGGAAGAAAACTTTCACAACAGATGGAGGACACCGTTGTGTTTCTCCGGAAGAAACCTTGAAAAAATATCAACACCATATTAGCCCAATTACAGGAGTTGTCCGAGAATTAAGGCAGTTATCCCAAGGGTCAAATGGTTTAACCCACACTTATGCTGCCAGACATCATTGCGCCACAATGTTAGATAATTTAGATGCCTTGCGCCAAAATATCGGAGGCAGAAGTGCTGGTAAGGGTAAGACTGATATTCAAGCTAGGGCAAGCGGGTTTTGTGAAGCCATTGAGAGATACTCTGGAATCTTTCAAGGAGACGAAATCAGGCACAAAAGCAATTACCAACAAATGGGAGAAAGAGCTATTCATCCCAATACCTGTATGAATTTCAGCCAAGAGCAATATAGAAATCGCCAAGAATGGAATGCTAGCTGTTCTAGCTGGTTTCAAAAGGTTCCAGAACCATTTGATGAAGAAAGAGAAATTGAATGGACGCCTGTTTGGTCTCTAACTCATCAAGAATTTAAATATCTGCCCACTGCTTACTGCTATTTTGGCTATTCACAATCTCCAAAGCCTAATTGTTGGGCTGACTCCAATGGCTGCGCTGCTGGCAATACATTGGAAGAGGCTATTTTGCAAGGTTTTATGGAGTTAGTAGAGCGGGACTGTGTAACCTTATGGTGGTATAATCGTGTTAAAAGAGCGAGATTAGATTTAGATAGTTTTGA
Source organism: Rhizonema sp. PD37 (assembly GCA_029379215.1). Classification (GTDB taxonomy): domain Bacteria; phylum Cyanobacteriota; class Cyanobacteriia; order Cyanobacteriales; family Nostocaceae; genus Rhizonema. Next base: position 8,267 of record JAQYWO010000270.1, on the reverse strand, counting down.
TGAACCATATTTTCAAACCCTAAAGGATTATTATAAAACTCTGCATCGTGATATTTGGGTTCTGGATATTACCAATGATTTGAATATTCCCACTTTTGCCGCCATTTCGAGAAGAATAGACCGAGAGGCTGAAGACGTCATCTTTGGCTTCGGTACCCATTTTGACCCGAAGATTGCTATTCTCAGAGCGCTAACTGAGACAAACCAGTCACTCCCTGCTGTTTTACTAGCTAATGCTGATGGAAGTGCCCAATACCCCTCATCGGCCGATCCTCTGGCTATAAATTGGTGGAAAACCGCTACCGTGGAAAATCAGCCTTACTTGCTTCCCAATGAAAACGCTGTTGTAAAAGTATCTTCTGATTATTCCCAACTTTGGAGTGATAATCTCCTGGAAGATGTTATGAACTGCAAGCAGCTTACTGAGAAGAATGGCATGGAAATGCTGGTTTTGGATCAAACCCGTCCTGATATTGGGCTGAAGGTGGTGAAGGTGATTGTTCCAGGAATGCGTCTATTCTGGAAACGGCTAGGATCTGGAAGGCTTTATGATATTCCTGTTCAATTGGGTTGGTTGGAAGAGCAACTGGCAGAAAATCAACTTAACCCTTTTCCAATGTGGATGTAACAGATGATTGAGGGAATAGGTAGAGGATGGACTATGCTTAAGGGATATCAAATCATTGATGCGGATTCTCATGCACTTGAGCCCAATGATATGTGGGAAAAGTACCTTGAACAGTAGATCCAAAACTTTGCCGATCATTACGGAATTCAGGACTGGTCGTTTCAAAAAGTTCCAGAACCTTTCGATGTGGAAAGGGAAATCGACTGGACACCAGTTTGGTCGTTAACTTATCAGGAATTCAAATATCTACCCACTGCTTACTGTTATTATGGCTATCTTCAATCCCACCAACCTGACTGTTGGGCTGATTCCAATGGATGTGCAGCAGGTAACACTCTCGAAGAAGCTATTCTCCAAGGGTTTATGGAATTAGTCGAGCGTGACAGTGTGGCTTTGTGGTGGTATAACCGTCTCCAGAAACCCCAAGTGGATTTAGAGAGTTTCGATGAACCGTATTTTCTCACCCTGAAACAATATTATCAAGCTCTAAAGCGGGAATTATGGGTATTGGATATTACTAGCGATCTAAATATTCCTACTTTTACTGCCATGAGTCGCAGAATAGATCGAGAGGTAGAAGATATTGTATTGGGTTATGGAACCCATTTTGACCCCAAGATTGCCCTTAGTCGAGCCTTGACTGAAGTTAACCAAATTCTGCCGAACGTTTTATCAGCGAAAGCCGATGGCAGTACCCAGTATCCCTCATCTGCTGATCCACTACCTCTAGAATGGTGGAAAACTGCGACTTTAGCCAATCAACCTTATCTAGTTCCTGATAAAAGCGTCGCCCCCAAAGTCTGTGCAGATTATCCTCAACTCGCAAGCAATGATTTGCTGGAAGATGTCAGATTGTGTCAACAGATTGTTGAGAAAAATGGTATGGAAATGCTTGTTTTAGATCAAACTCGTCCTGATATTGGACTGAGGGTAGCTAAGGTGATTGTTCCAGGAATGCGCCATATGTGGAAAAGATTAGGTGCAGGACGGCTTTATGAAGTTCCAGTAAAAATGGGTTGGTTAAAAGAGCCATTGGCAGAAAATCAACTCAATCCCTTTCCGATGTGGATGTAAGCTCTATTATCAGTGATTCGGTGTTCTATGCTAAATGGATATTCAATTATTGATGCCGATTCCCATGTCGTTGAACCCCCAACTATGTGGGCTGAGTTCCTAGAACCGGAATTTAAGCACCTTGCTCCTTCACTAGAGATGAAGATTAAAATAGCTATCGTAGTTTGAAATGTCACAAGCTAAAACTATTTACTGATAAGGGTTTTAGCTTAGACTTTGTATGAGTAAATATGGACAATTTACCCAAGCTCGCTACATTCTCCACCAGGGTAAACTGAGCGGTATTTTATATTTAGAAAATAATTTAACAACGGGCGCTTTTACGAGCGATGACGTCGAAATTTTAAAAATCCTTTCTGCTCAAGCCGCCATCTCCATTTAAAATTCCTGCCACTACGACAAAAATTCTCTAAACTTCGTGAACAACTTTGCCGAACTTTCTGTAGAGTTAACCCAAGAACTACTTGAAGAGATTGAAAGTCAAGAAGACCGATTCGACTTACAAACCAGAGAAAATATTACTGAGATTCTCGAGAATCTATCACAGAACAGTCAAAAAGTTTTTTTTGTCACCCCGTCAGTTCTGTTTTACAATCGGGATAGATATCTACGGAATTAACGCTCTTGAATTGGCTGTATGTCTAAGCCTAAACTTAGTGATGAAGAAATTACCCAACGTGGCAAAGAACTCTACGAAAATAGCATCCGTCATCAAGTTGAAACACCAGAAAATATTGGCAAAATTGTCTCGATTAATGTTGAGACGGGCGAATATGAAATAGGTGATGATTTACTTGTAACGAGTCTGCGGTTAAGAGCGAAGCAGGCTGATGCAGCCCTTTGGGCTGAAAGAATAGGTTTTAATGCTGTCTACGCTGTTGGTGGTACATTGTTTAGGACGGCACAGTGATAAATGGAACTGTAGTTGGGCTTCAAGCTCAAATAGGTATAATTCTTTGTCTTTCGTGGAAGTCCAAACATAGAAATTAAGTGCGTTGTAGATACGGGATTTGAAGGTTTTTTGACCTTACCACCTGCTGCAATAGCCAAACTTGGATTAACTTATATTACCCGAATCAACGCCAACCTTGCTAATAACTCAAATGTTGCAACTGACATTTATCTGGCGACTATTTTATGGAATGGCGAAGAGTGCGATGTAGCAGTTTTGGCTATGGGTCGTCGTCCACTTATCGGAACTGCACTACTTCAACATTATCATCTTAGTATTGATTTTTACGAAAATGGTTCAGTTCTGGTTGATGAAATATCATCATCTTGAGTTCTCCCAATTAAGGTGATTGAAAACAAAAATCATGAGCGTAAATTTGGGGTTTGTCGTCACCACAATTATCTGAGCCACCAGGTGGAGTAATGCAAGTGGACGGCGTTTGGCTTTTTTTGTGGTGCCCTCCTACAAAAAATCCAAACTAGCGATCGCCCTCAAAGCTGAATCGCACAAACAGCTTTCTTCCATTACTCTGGTGTCATATCATGTCCGGTTAATTAACCAAAATTCCGTAAATACTGAACCCCTCCCCGCTCGCGGGGAGGGGAGACAAAGCACAGCTTTGGCGGGGAGGGGTTCTTCTGTATTAAGGTTATGCTACCGGACATGATATCACTTCCGATCTCCCGGTACAACGGCCTCAGATCATTGTGTTCAGAAATTTCCTGAATGTGCCGCAAAGGTAAACCAACACTAGACATTATTGTTAATGCTGTTCTCCTGAACGAGTGAGTACTAATACTTACAAACTCAACACGCTTGTAGGCATCCTATAGAATTTAGTCTAAACTCCAGAACTTATAAACTAAGTTGTAAGTGGATGCATTCAGGCGATATGGCCAGAGAATTTGTACTCAAGAGAACCTATTCATGAACACTATGACAGACTATGAAATTATCCAACAAATTTATGAAAGTCATAATTCGTTAGTCTGTCGAGCCATACTCCAGCCTGATAATCAACCCATTATTCTTAAAATTCTTAAACAAACCTATCCAACTCCCTCAGAACTCACCCGATACAAACAGGAATATGAAATCACTCGCTCCCTGAATGTTAATGGAATTATTAAAGCTTATGACTTAAAGCGATATGAGAATAGTCTAGTGATGTTCTTGGAGGACTTTGGTGCGACATCCTTAAAACTGTTAATGTCTGAACACCAGTTTACTTTAAAAGAATTTCTCACCATTGCCATCAAGATGACTGAGAGTTTGGGGGCTATTCACAGCGCCAATATTATCCACAAAGATATTAATCCTTCCAACATCGTATATAACCCAGAAACTGGACAACTCAAAATCATCGACTTTGGCATTTCCACCCGCTTATCCTGGGAAAATCAGACAGTTCATAACCTCAATCAATTAGAAGGAACTATAGCCTATATTTCCCCAGAACAAACCGGAAGAATGAACCGAGCAATAGATTACCGGACAGATTTTTATTCTCTAGGTGTGACTTTTTATGAACTGCTGACTTATCAACTTCCTTTTGAAACTACTGATGTTATGGAGTTGGTGCATTGTCATATTGCTAAACAACCTGTTTCACCCCATGAGCGAATACGTGAGATTCCTTTAACCGTTTCCAACATAGTGATGAAATTGTTAGCCAAAACTCCAGAGGAACGATACCAAAGTGCCAGGGGACTAAAAGCGGATTGGGAAACGTGTCTTTATCAGTTACAGAATCAAAACCAAATTTTCCATTTTCATCTAGGGCGTCAGGATATTTCGGATAAGTTTCGCATTTCTCAGAAACTCTATGGTAGAGAACCAGAAGTTACTCAACTATTAACTATCTTTGAACGAGTCAGCCAAGGTACAACTGAGATGATGTTGATTTGTGGTTATTCAGGAATTGGCAAGTCTGTTTTAGTCAATGAACTTCACAAACCAATAGTACACCAGCGAGGATACTTTATTGAGGGCAAATTTGACCAGTTGAAGCGGGATATTCCTTATGCTGCTTTTAGTCAAGCTTTCCAAGACTTAATACGGCAGATTCTCACAGAATCGGAAGCAACACTACAAACCTGGAAACAGCAGATTTTAAAAGCCTTAAAACCTAATGGTCAAGTTGTCATTGATGTCATTCCGGAACTAGAAAAGATTATCGGTAAACAACCTCCACTTGAGCAACTAGGAGCCACTGAATATCAAAATCGCTTTAACTTACTGTTTCAAAAGTTTATTAGCATTTTCACCAAAAAAGAACACCCCTTAGTTATCTTTCTAGATGATTTACAGTGGGCAGATTTACCGTCTATAAAGTTAATTGAGCTATTAATGAAGGATACTGACAGACGATATCTATTGATGATAGGAGCTTACCGAGATAATGAGATTAGTCATACACATCCTTTAATGCAAACTTTAGAGCAAATTAAAAAGGCAGGTGCTATAGTCAATCTGATTGCGCTTCAACCCTTGGGGATTGACCACATTAACAAACTAATTACCAATAGCCTAAACTGCTCCGTAGAAGAGTCAATACCTCTATCAAATCTAGTCAAATATAAAACTCATGGTAATCCCTTTTTCTTAACTCAATTTCTCCAATTTCTGTATCAGCAAAGGTTGTTGTTCTTCAACGATAATATAAATCGATGGCAGTGGGACATTGAGCAAATTCAAGAGATGGGAATAACTGATAATGTGGTTGACTTAATGGTCAGTAAGATTGAAAAACTACAAGAGAACACCAAAAATGTTCTCAGATTAGCCGCTTGTATTGGGAACCAATTCAATTTAGAACTTCTCTCTATCATCAATAGCACATCTCAAACCAATACTGCTCAAGAACTTCAACCAGCGCTACAAGAAGGTTTGATTGTGCCACTGAGTAATGACTACAAAATTCCCCTGCTTTGGAGTCAGGAGGAAATATCAAGTGATACTTCAGAAATACCTCTCGCTTTCATACCCAAGTATCCAGAATCAATACCTTACAAATTTTTGCATGACAGAGTTCAGCAAGCTGCCTATACTTTAATTCCTCAAGCACATAAAAAAGCTTTTCATCTACAAGTAGGGCGCATCCAGTTGAAAAACACTAAACAAGATGAGTTAGAGGATAATCTTTTCGATATTGTCAATCAACTTAATGAAGGCTGCGAATTAATTTTTGAGCAATCAGAAAGATTGGAATTAGCTAAATTAAATCTTCAAGCAGGTAAGAAAGCGAAAGCATCGGCAGCTTATGAACCGTCGTTGAGGTATTTAAAGACTGGATTAGAACTATTAGGACAGAATAGCTGGGTGTATGAGTATAAATTAACTCTAGAACTTCATGTTGAAACTTTAGAAGCTCTCTACTTAAACACAAAATTTGCGCAAGTTGAAGATCTGTCTGTAACTACTCTGCAACAAGCTGTAGGAGTTCTTGACAAAGTCAAGGTATATCAAGTGAAGATCTGGTCTTATTCTGCTCAACTTCAGCATCATAAGGCTATAGAGAGTGCCAGAGAAATTTTAGCAGAGCTAGGAATTGACATACCTCAAGAAACAAGCGAAATAGAAAGGAAGATTAACGCAGAACAGGAATCTCTAAAATTACTGTTAGGAGAAAAAACGATTGAGGATTTAGCTAATCTTCACTCCATGACAAACCCATATAAAATTGCCAGTATATCTATATTACAGCAGATTGTATCTACTACAAATATAGTAAATTTCCTCTTACATATTCTAGTTATATTAATTCAGCTTAATATCTGTTTAAAATATGGAAATCCCTGTGAAGCTGCTGAGCTTTATGGTTTTTATGGAATGACTTTATGCGGAGTTATAAAGGATTTTGATTCGGGATACAAGTATGGTCAACTTTCCCTAAAATTACTAGAGCAATTTCATCATCCAAAATCGGAAGCTTTAGTAATGCATCTGTATTACGGCTTTATCTGGCATTGGAAAGAGCCAATTAAAAATATAGTTGCAGAGGAAAAATTAATAGATGCATTTCAAAAAGGTATAGATACAGGAAACAATGAGTTTGCTTCTTCTGTGTCTATAACTTATTGCTTCATCAAGTTTTTTGGAGGAGAGACTTTAGAAAAGGTTAAAGAGGCTTATGTTAAATATACAAATGTAATAAAAAGCATACAACAACAATATGCTATTCTATATATAGAAATATGTAGTAATCTCATAATTAATTTGGGTAAAGAATATAATAAATTTTGTTTAATAATTGGTGAATCCCAGAAAAAGGAAGAACAGTATTTAGAAGAATGGAGTCAAATTAATAACGAATGGTTACTATTTATTGCTCATTTTGCCAAAACAATTTTTTACTATTTATTGAATAATTCTGAACAAGCTCTTTGTCATGGAATTAAAGCAAAAGAGTACATTAAAGCTTGTGCTGCATACTTACCAGCGCCACAACATAACTTCTACTTTTCTCTTATCTTGCTTACTTGTTGTAATAATTGTAATATAAATCAAAAAAAACAGTTACTTGCACAAGTGAAAGAGAATCAGAAAATAATGAGAACATGGGTTAGTCACTGCCCAGAAAATTTCCAAAACAAATACGATTTAGTTGAAGCAGAAAAATCAAGAGTTTTAGGAAAAAAATGGAAAGCGCAAGAACTTTATGAACAAGCCATTAAAGGCGCTAAGCAATATGAATTTATCCATGAAGAAGCCTTGGCTTATGAGCGAGCGGCTGAATTTTATCTCTCAATCGGCAGAAAAGAATTTAGTCAATTATATATAAGAAATGCCTATCACTGTTATAGCCGCTGGGGAGCAAAAGCCAAAGTTGAACAATTAGAGTTGGAATATCCTCACTTGCATCTGGGAACAGCCAAAACAATTCCAACCGCCGATATTACTACAACTACCTTGAACAGGAATGCTGAAAGTTTGGATATCGCTACCGTTATCAAAGCTTATATAGCCTTGGGGAGTGAAATTAAGTTAGACAAATTGCTGATAAAGTTGATGAAAACGGTGATTGAGAATGCAGGCGCTCAAACAGGGTTTTTGATTTTGGATAAAGAGGGTGACTGGGTTGTAGAAGCGATCGCAACATTGAATTCTGATAATATTAATGTCCTGCAATCCATTCCCATAGATCGTCTAACGCCTCTGCACCAAGCACCCCTGCTACCAGCTGCTGTCATTAACTATGTGGCTCGCACTTTAGAAAATGTGGTGTTAAATGATGCTACTCATGAAGGACAATTTACCCGCGATCGCTACATCCAAGCCACTCAACCAAAATCGATTCTCTGCACTCCCCTACTTAATCAAGGTAAACTAAGCGGTATTTTATATCTGGAAAATAATTTAACAACGGGCGCTTTTACGAGCGATCGCGTCGAAGTCTTAAAAATCATTTCAGCCCAAGCCGCCATATCTATCGAAAATTCCCGTCTCTACGAACAGTTAGAGGATTATAACCGGATTTTAGAACACAATGTTGAAGCTAGAACCGAGGAATCACAACAAAAAAACCAGGAGTTAGCAGCCCTCCTACAAAAGCTAAGAGCTACCCAAGCTCAAATTATTGCCCAAGAAAAACTTGCTTCTTTGGGAGCTTTA
>JAQYWO010000269.1 GCA_029379215.1 Rhizonema sp. PD37 | reverse complement strand
ACTTATAAGTGATTGTAATTTTAATTGAGAATGATTTGTAATATGTAATACTTAAAAAAATGTCGTAATCAGCTACTATGCTAGCGTAGGCGAAGTTACGCCCGATATTTGGTAAGTTGCAGATAGTGTGACCTAATCGGTTGCTAACCTGCGACAAAATTTGCCATCCATAAATCAGAGAAGACACAAGCAAGATTTGCTGTACGTTTTACCTGTTTTCATATCAGGCTGTACTCATCGCTTTCCGTTGCGACTAATGTGAGCCAAATGACTATTTACGTTGGAAATCTCTCTTACCGTGCTACTGAAGCCGATTTAAAAGAAGTGTTTTCTGAATATGGCGAGGTGACACGAGTTGTTTTACCTACTGACCGCGAAACTGGTCGAATGCGCGGCTTTGCTTTTGTTGAGATGAGTGAAGATTCTCAAGAAGACACTGCTATCACAGAACTTGATGGTGCTGAATGGATGGAACGTCAACTCAGAGTTAATAAGGCTAAACCGCGAGAGGACAACCGAGAAGGTAATTGGAAGAAAAAACAATACTCTTGAAATTCAATAGAACATTATCTTAGCAAAATCTTTTCTATTTATGCAAGGCATGGGTAGAAATTGACGATATACAAATGATAATCTCTCAAGCGAATGAATGAAATTTATACCAATAAGTTATCAATATAAGCAAGTAATGATAACTTATCGGTTTTACTATGTCAAGTATAGTGTCGAATATACTTAATAAGTATCTTTAACAGGCATGCAGAATACAAATTCTATGTCTTATGGACCCATAAATTTAGGAACGGGGTTTGCATCCAATGGTTATTCTGACTACTCAGTTTTGGCATACTGAGTTATTTCGCTATCAATACACCTTCTACAAATTACTTTCATAGAAATCTTTTCGTTGAAAATGTATTTATAAGTACATAAAGGTAAGTAAGCTTTTCCAAGAACAGCTATTGGAAAATGGTGCTTGTGCTTGGCAAAAGACTAAAAGGCAGTTCATTTCTTTAGTTTATATAAAATCACACCTCAATTGGTCACTTAGGTTTCTAAGATAGAAACAGCAACACAAATTGCGACCCACGGGATGAACCAAACTAATACCCAATCTCAAGGGAGGATAAAAAAATGGCTCAAGCGCCAGAGTCTTTAGAGTTGCCTCTCAACAACATCACAGATAAAGGCTTAGATCGTGATTGTACAACATTATCCCGTCACGTCCTACAGCAACTTCAAAGCTTTTCACCTGATGCACAGGATTTGAGTGCGCTGATGAATCGTATTGCCCTGGCAGGTAAACTGATTGCTCGTCGCCTTAGTCATTCTGGCTTAATGGAAGGGGTTCTCGGATTTACTGGGGAAGTGAACGTGCAAGGAGAATCCGTGAAAAAGATGGATGTCTTTGCCAATGATGTATTTATCGCAGTTTTTAAGCAAAGTGGCCTAGTCTGCCGCCTTGCTTCCGAGGAAATGGAAAAACCGTATTATATTCCTGAGAATTGTCCGATTGGTCGCTATAGTTTGCTCTATGACCCAATTGACGGTTCATCAAACACTGATAACAATCTCAGTTTGGGATCTATCTTCGCAATTCGGCAACAGGAAGGAATAGATAACGGTGAGGCCACCGACTTGCTTTCCTCCAATGGACGTAAACAAATCGCTGCCGGATATATACTGTATGGTCCCAGCACGATGCTGATCTATACTATAGGTAAGGGCGTTCATTCGTTTACCCTTGACCCAAGCTTGGGAGAGTTCATCCTTACAGAAGAAAATATCCGGATTCCTGCTCACGGGTCTATTTACAGCGTCAACGAAGGTAATTTTTGGCAGTGGGATGAGTCGATTCGGGAATATATTCGCTATGTCCATAGAACGGAAGGCTATACTGCTCGTTATAGTGGGGCAATGGTTAGCGATATCCATAGAATACTGCTTCAAGGCGGTGTGTTTCTCTACCCAGGCACTCTTCCAAACCCGGAAGGTAAATTGCGCTTGCTTTATGAATCTGCTCCCCTAGCCTTCGTGCTTGAGCAAGCAGGTGGTCGCGCGACAACAGGAATGGTAGATATCTTAGATGTAGTGCCCAAAAAACTACACCAACGCACTCCTTTGATTATTGGTAGCCCAAAGGATGTAGCAAAGGTAGAATCGTTTATTCAAAACGGGCATTAGAGAAGGAGTTAGGTATTAGGCGTTAGGAGTTAGGAGTTAATCATCTTTTTTTACAGCTAACAACCAACAACTAATAATCAACAACCAACAACATTAAGGAGTCAAACAAACTCATGAGCTCGACAACCAATCATCTACTAGAAATTAAAAATTATGGTCAAAGTATCTGGATGGATAATTTGAGCCGAGATATCGTGCAGTCTGGGGAACTGAAAGACTTAGTTGAAAATAAAGGGATCTGTGGAATCACCTCCAATCCAGCTATCTTTGAAAAAGCGATCGCAGGTAATGCCATTTATGATGCTGACATTGAAGCCGGGATTCGGGCGAAATTACCAACCCACAAAATTTACGAATCACTAGCTTTTACAGATATCAAGAATGCGTGTGATATTCTGCGTCCTGTGTATGAATCATCTCAGGGGTTAGATGGTTATGTAAGCATAGAAGTCCCACCAACAATTGCTCATGATACGGAGGCAACAATCAATGAAGCCCGCCGATATTACCAAGAACTTGGTCGGGAAAATGTGATGATCAAAATCCCCGGTACAGAGGCAGGGTTACCAGCAGTGGAAGCGGTTATCGCTGATGGAATCAATGTCAACGTGACACTGCTGTTCTCGGTAGAAAGTTACATCAACTGCGCTTGGGCTTACATTCAGGGATTGGAAAAGCGAGCAAGCGAAGGTAAAGATATTAGCAAAATTGCCTCTGTAGCCAGCTTCTTCCTCAGCCGGATTGATAGCAATATTGACGGTAAAATTGACGCCAAAATGAAAAAAGGCGTTGATGACTTGAGTGTAGAAGCAAAGCTGACCGCGATTAAAGGAAAAGTGGCGATCGCAAACGCCAAGATTGCGTACCAGGAGTACAAAAAGATTATTGAGAGCGATCGTTGGAAAGCTTTAGCGGCGAAAGGTGCAAAAGTGCAGCGGTTACTTTGGGCAAGTACCAGCACCAAAGATCCTCTCTACAGCGACGTTATGTATGTCGATGAGTTAGTGGGACCAGAAACCGTCAACACCCTGCCACCTGCAACGATTGAAGCTTGCGCGGATCACTGTGACGTAAACAGTCGCATCGAAACAAACGTAGACGAAGCTTACCATTTGATTGAAAGCCTCAAAGACTCCGATGTCAACATCGATATCAATAAAGTGATGGACGAGTTGCTGGTTGAAGGCATTGACAAGTTTGTCAAACCCTTCGAGTCACTGATAGCTTCCTTGGAAAATAAAGTTAAGCAGTTGTCTCCAGTGTAGTTAATGGTTAATGGTTAATGATGAGTCGTGAGTAGTAACAACTCACGACTCACGACTCACGACTCACAACCAACAACCAACAACTAACAACCAACAACCAACAACTAACAACCAACAACCAACAACCAACAAAATCATTATGGTCAGCCTATTGGAAAATCCGTTGCGCGTTGGTCTGCAACAGCAACGAATGCCCGAACCTCAGATCATAGTCATCTATGGTGCTTCTGGGGATCTTACCCAACGCAAACTGGTACCGGCGCTCTACAAATTGCGTCGGGAACGCCGCATTCCACCAGAAACTACCATTGTTGGGGTAGCACGTCGAGATTGGAGTGATGACTACTTCCGCGAACAGATGCGGCAAGGTATTGAGGAGTTTTCTGACGGGATCGGTCCTGAGGAACTTTGGCAAGACTTCTCCCAAGGTTTGTTCTATTGTTCTGGGGACATGGACAACCCAGAGAGTTACCAGAAACTCAACAAGTTGTTACACGAACTAGACGAGAAACGAGGAACACGGGGTAATAGAATATTCTACCTCTCGGTCGCTCCGAATTTCTTTGCTGAGGGAATCAAGCAACTGGGAACAGCCGGAATGCTGGATGATCCTTACAAACATCGTCTGGTGATCGAAAAACCATTTGGTAGAGACTTAGCTTCTGCTAAAAGTCTGAACCGAGTGGTACAGAAATATTGCCAAGAACATCAAGTTTATCGCATTGACCACTACTTAGGTAAAGAAACAGTTCAGAATTTACTGGTGTTTCGCTTTGCCAATGCGATTTTTGAACCACTGTGGAATCGTCAATTTGTTGACCACGTTCAGATTACTGTGGCAGAAACAGTGGGAGTGGAAGACAGGGCAGGCTATTATGAAAACTCTGGCGCATTGCGGGATATGTTGCAAAACCACCTCATGCAACTTTTCTGCCTAACTGTGATCGAGCCACCCAACTCCCTAGATGCCGATAGCATTCGTACAGAAAAAGTGAAGGCACTCCAAGCAACTCGTTTGGCTGATGTACACAATCTACATCGTTCAGCAGTGCGGGGTCAATATAGTGCTGGATGGATGAAGGGAAAACCCGTACCAGGGTATCGTGAAGAACCAGGAGTTAAACCTGACTCCACAACACCAGCATATGTCGCCATGAAGTTTTTAGTTGACAACTGGCGCTGGCATGGTGTGCCTTTTTACCTAAGGACAGGGAAACGGATGCCAAAGAAAGTGAGTGAGATTTCGATCCACTTCCGCGAAGTCCCTTCAAGCATGTTTAAATCTGCGGCTCATAATATGAGTGGCAATATTTTGGCACTACGAATCCAGCCCAATGAAGGTATTTCCTTGCGTTTCGATGTCAAGATGCCTGGGGCAGAATTTCGCACTCGTTCTGTTGATATGGACTTTAGTTACGGTTCCTTCGGCATCCAAGCAACTTCCGATGCCTATGACCGCCTGCTACTAGATTGTATGATGGGTGATCAGACATTGTTTACAAGAGCAGACGAAGTGGAAGCGGCTTGGCAGGTTGTCACACCAGCCCTTTCTGTCTGGGATACACCTTCAGATCCAGCGTCTGTCCCTCAATATGAAGCTGGCACCTGGGAACCAGCTGAAGCAGAATTGTTGATTAACCAAGATGGTCGTCGCTGGCGCAGACTGTAAAGATTGAGGAGTTATGAGTGAGGAGCGATGAGTTACAAATTTTTATTCTTAACTTCTAACTCCTAACTCCTCACTTATAGAAAAACGAAACTCACAACTCAAAACTCCTATGACTTCCCAATCTCCGACAATTTTTTCACTTCAAGCACCGAAGGATATCTCGCTTTCAGACATTGAAGCGGAACTGAATCAAATTTGGCAAAGTTACGGCATTACTGGTGAGGACGGTTCACTGCCTGCAGCTACGAGGGCAACAACATTTAGTTTGGTGGTTTACGAACCAGAAGAAACTCAGTTTCTGTTAGCTGCTTTGGGATTTTATAACGGTCCAATCGATGGCATTATTGGACCGCAAACACAAACGGCACTGCGGGAATTGCAAAAGAAACATCAGCTACCAGATACTGGAAAAGCGACACCTGAAACTCTAGCTGTCTTGCGGGAAGAAATTGCCAAACGTCAGGGCGGTGGGTTGACAGTAGATAATGGTTCTGGTGTTGGAACTTCTGGCTTAACTGCAAGCAGTCCAACGATCGCTGATGAAATTGCCCTCCGCAACCCTTGCCGCATTATTACCCTGTCTCCCATAGCTGGAGAAGATGAAGGGGTGAAGGCGCAAGTCTCAGCTTATTGCCCCATCCAAAAACAATCGTCAAGTACACTCGTCTGCTGCGAATACATTACACTGAGTGGAACGGCTGCTGCCTTGGAAAGGGTAGGTGGAATGATTCCGTCATTGTTGATTGGCGGCTTGCCCAAGTTTATCTGGTGGAAAGCAACGCCAGATCCCACTAACCCACTATTCAAGAGACTGGCAGGAGTATGTAACAACGTTATTGTAGACTCCTGTAATTTTAACAAGCCAGAAGTCGATCTGCTGAGACTTCAAGAGTTGGTAGAAAGTGGAGTGCCTTTAGCGGATCTTAACTGGCGTCGTCTCTTAGGATGGCAAGAGTTGACTGCTGAAGCCTATGATCCACCACAGCGTCGTTCTGTTCTGGCAGAAGTCGATAGAGTCAACATTGATTACGAAAAAGGTAATCCCGTACAAGCGTTGATGTTTGTGAGTTGGCTGGCAAGTCGATTAGATTGGCTGCCGGTTTCCTTTCAAGAAGAAAAGGGCGATTACGACATTACGAAAATTCAGTTTGTTGGCAAAGAACAACGGCAAATAGAAGTCGAGTTAGCAGGTGTGCCAGTCGCTGATATAGGTGAAGTTGCTGGTGACTTGATTGCTTTGCGTTTGAACTCGACCAATGCACAGGCAAACGCTGGTACACTGATCTGTTCTGAAACAGGGGGTTGTATGCGGATGGAAACACAAGGTGGTGCCCAGTCTAGTGGTGTCTTTCAACAGGTAACTTCACTTTCAGAACAAAAGGCAGAAGTTTTGCTGAGTCAGCAGGTACAACGTTGGGGACGAGAAGCTCTGTTTGAAGAAAGTCTTGCGGTGACAGCTAAGTTGCTTAATCTTGCTAATAGTTAGTTCTGAAAAGAACAACTAAAATTAGAGATTCCCGACTTCTCTAAGAAGTCGGGAATCTTAGCTTTATACTTTCAAAAAACAAATAGGATTGCTATAGTTAGTTGTCAAAAAGAACAAGTAACCACTAACATTTGTACGGGCGGGTTTGCCAGGATTGTTCGTTTTTACTCACAACTAACCAGATTAAACCCGCCCCTACTAACCACTAACTTTTTATTGTCCGGGCGGGTTTGCCAGGATTGTTCGTTTTTACTCACAACTAACCAGATTAAACCCGCCCCTACTAACCACTAACTTTTTTATGACTTTAGTTATTGCCGGAGAACGCAGTGGGGTGGGTAAGACAACTGTCACACTCACCCTTTTGGCATCTTTACGCCGACGGGGAGTGCAAGTACAATCTTTCAAAGTTGGTCCAGATTATATCGATCCGATGTTTCATCAATACGTGACTCATCGTGCTTGTCGTAATTTAGATCCATTGTTGACATCTGTTTCTTACATCAAGCAATGTTTTACACATCATAATCAATGTGAATATTCTGTCATAGAAGGGGTGATGGGGCTTTTTGATGGCGTTTCGTCATTTGCAAAAGAGAATGAGGAAGGACAAGTAACCAATTTTGCCAGTACGGCTCATATAGCACGACTGCTGGATTTACCTGTAGTATTAGTCATAGATTGCAGTAGGTTGTCTGGTTCTGTAGCTGCGATCGCACATGGTTATTGCACCTTTGATCCCACAATTAAAATTACTGGGGTAGTCTTCAATCGGGTTGGGAGCGATCGCCATTTATCTTTACTAAAAAAGGCCTTAGAACCCCTACAATTACCAATTCTCGGCGTCCTGCGTCGTGAGGATAACATCGCAATTCCTGATCGCCATTTGGGTTTAGTACCCACAGCAGAACTCCCTCAAATGAATACATTGATTGACAGACTTGCTGATTTAGGCGATATTTGCTTCGACTGGGAACGCTTGTTACCACTGTTGAAGACGCAGGAACAAGGAGGACAAGGAAGCTATTTCTCTTTCTCTCGCCCTCTCTCAATCAGAATAGCAGTTGCTCGCGATCGCGCTTTCAATTTCTACTACCAAGATAATCTCGACTTGCTGCAACAGCTTGGTGCAGAACTGGTTTTCTGGAGTCCATTAGAAGATGCTGTACCAGACTCCGTGCAAGGAATGTATTTTGGCGGTGGTTTTCCAGAAGTCTTTGCCCAACAACTTGCCGCAAATACCAGCGCAAGTCAAGCTGTGAAAACTGTAATCCTGGCAGGAATGCCCACAATAGCTGAGTGTGGAGGATTGATGTATTTATGTAACCAGATTGTCGATTTTGAAAGCAAGTCTTGGTCGATGGTGGGAGTATTACCGACAACCGCTATCATGGGTGGACGTCTTAATTTAGGTTATCGTCGAGCCGTTGCTCTCCATGACAGTTTGTTAGTACAAGCAGGTAAAACCGTATACGGACATGAGTTTCATCGTTCCCAGTTAACATCAATTCCCGATTCTCCCATGTTTCAAACTTATCGCTGTGACACCGAAGAATCTACAGGGTGTGAGGGATGGAATTTGCCTCCTTCTCTACACGCTTCTTATATTCACATGCATTGGGGAGATTGTCCAGAAATTCCGCAGAAATTTCTAGAACAATGTCTGAGGTTTAAACAGAAGTGATAATCAAACAGATTATCAGTAGCTTGTTAACTATTTTGAGCAACTGAGTTTAAGATGTTATTCAGAGCAGAAGTAAAGATAATTTTGTAACACTTAATTTAAGTATTATATATAAGTATAAGAAAGGGAAGCTATGTTTTACCGCACTAGTAAGAGATGCTTTCAAATTAGCTTGCTACTACTGCCTAATTCGGTGTTAGTCAATTTTAAGTCTAAAGATTCCGTATACTCTTGCTCACACTTAATTGGCAGAGTAATCACAAACTCCGTTCCCTGACCAATTTGGGAATTGACCGAGAGTTGACCTTGATGCTTTTCAATAATCTGGTAGCAAATTGAAAGCCCTAAACCTGTGCCCTTACCGACGGGTTTCGTTGTGAAAAAGGGGTCAAATATCTTGTTGAGAATTTCTAATGGAATTCCCGGACCATTATCAGCAATGTGAATTCTCACTAGATTTGGCTCAACGACTTCTGTACGAATATGAATATTAGGGGCTCTTTTTTCTCCTTCATTCCTTACCAATGACAAATCAGGACCACTTGCTTCAACGCGACGACCAGTTTCCTTCACGGGGAAACACTCATAAGAACTTACCTCCGGAATAGAACCCTCGCTTAAACTTTTCTCTTGCACAGGGTAGCTCTTGATGAGTAATGACTCTTCCAAAGCATCAATTGCATTACTGAGGAGATTCATAAACACCTGGTTAATCTGATCAGGATAGCATTCTACTAAAGGCAAGTCATCATACTGCTTGCTGATGGTAATCCCAGTTTTGAGATAGTGATTAAGAATTAACAGTGTGCTATCAATGCCTTCGTGTAAGTCAACTGGTTTTACCTGTGCTTCATCAAGGCGAGAGAAGTTGCGTAGCGATAAGACTAAAGAACAAATGCGTTCTGCACCCATTTCCATGGAATGCAGCATTTTAGGTAAGTCATCTTTAATAAATTCCAAGTCAATATCTTTAAGGTGTGCTTGAATGTCAGGTGTTGGTCGGGGGTATTGTTCTTCGTAGAGCTGTAGCAGTTTCAGCAAGTCTTGAATATACTCTTTAGTGTATTGGATGTTGCCGTAGACAAAGCTGATCGGGTTGTTAATTTCGTGAGCCATGCCTGCTACCATTTGACCAAGACTGGACATTTTTTCAGTCTGAATCAACTGGGCTTGGGTTTGTCGTAGTTCGTGCAATGTTTGCTCCAACTTGGTCGCTTGTTCTCTCAGTTGTGTTTCCGACTGTCGCAATGCTTCCTCTGCCTGCCTACGCTGTGTAATATCACGGAAGGTCACAACAGCACCTTTGATCTCAAGGCTCTCGATTATCGGATAAGAAGAATACTCAGCAGCGAAAGCAGTCCCATCCGAATGCCATAAAACTTCGCTGTCTACATGGCAACTTTGTCCCATGCGGAAAGCCTGAAAGATTGGACATAGACGATTAGGGTAAGGGCAGCCATTGCTGTAACTATGATGAACTAACTTGTGCATATCCCGACCTATAACCTCATCGGGCTTATAACCGAGCATTTTAGCTCCGGCTATGTTTATAAACGTACAGTATCCCTGTAAATCGATGCCGTAAATACCTTCATCTGTCGATTCGAGCAGCAATTTGATGTGATTAGCCAATTGTAATCTCTCTGACTCGGCTTGCTTACCCTCAGTGATGTCTCGATAATACCAGATTCTGCCAAATGTTAAGTTGCCTTCTGGAGAAAGCACAGGGGCTGAGTAACGGTCAAAAATGCGCCCATCATTCAAGTAAATTTCATCGCGGCTTCGTTCGTGAGGATGTGCATACAAAAATTCCACCCGCTCAAGATACTCTTGTGGCTGTTTCAGATGTAACAGCGTAACGGAAAGCACCTCTCTGGCATCACCTGATTTCATAACATGATCAGGAATCTGCCACATCTGCTCATAGCGTTGGTTGTAAGACATAACCTGTCTATTCTCGTCAACCAAAAAAATCCCATCTATTGCTGCCTCTTGTTGAGCCTTCAAAATTGAATTAGTGCGACGCAGTAACTCTTCTGCCTGCTTCCGCTCGGTCACGTCGCTCAAAGTGCAGATTACTTGCTCCACACTGCCATCGGCCGCAAGTTGCGGCTCCGCATTGACTAGCAACCATACTCGGTCGCGGGTATTAGGACGGTATATACCCACGACAACATTCTGTAATCCACACTTAGTTTGCAGTAACTGTGGCATAGAGAAGGTTTCATTGAGCAAAGGGGCGTCATCAGAGCAAATCACATCCCAATCGGTACTAAAAGCAGTTGTGTTAAGCAATTGACTTTCTGTTCGACCCAGTAAAATACAAGCAGCTGGGTTACTTAAGTGGATTTCCCACTGCGGTCCCAGTAGCAGCACACCAACATGCATCTTGAGAATAAGGTTCTGTACCAGTTCCTGAGCCTTCAGTTGAACAGCGCGGCGTTGATTTACCAGGGAAATTAGCAGTGTTGAACCCAAAATGACCAGGGTAGTGATGCCAATCACTAGGGCTAGTGTACTCGTCTTCAAAGTGTAGTCGAGAGGTTGAAAACCCAAACCTAGTGTGAAGTGAGCAGCTGCCATTGCGGTGTAATGCATCCCGCCAATTGCCCCTCCCATGACAACTGAACTCATAAGTTTGTGCCAGTTCCAACTCGTCTGATCCCGCAGTTGAAATGCTAACCATAACGCTACATAAGATGCACTAATCGCAATGCCCACTGACAGTGCTACCAACAAATAGTTGTAATGCAAAAGAGCCTGGGTGTGCATCGCTGCCATCCCAATGTAGTGCATCAAGGCGATCGCTCCGCCCATGAAAACACTACCACCCACCAGCTGGAGTTGGCTGAGGAAAGAGCGACTCGTCAACAGGAGTGCAGCAAAGGACGCAATGACTGCTGCCAGCATCGAGAGCAGCACCGTCGGAACGTCATAGTCGATGGGTACAGGTAAACTAAATGCCAGCATTCCCACAAAGTGCATTGACCAGATGCCAATTCCCATTATTGTTGCACCACCAGTCAGCCAGATGATCCGAGCCCACCCTTGTGTGAGTGTCACTCTGGCGGCTAGTTCCAGTGCTGTATAGGAGGCCAGCACGGCAATTAATAGAGAAAGTGCGACTAAACGTAAATCATGAGTTCCAATTATCATCACAAATGGAGGGGCTGTTTGGTTTCAATTCACTATTTATAGAATGATTTACTTTCTACTCACTTATTTTTCCCTAAGAGGTTATCCGTTACTTCATGGCAACAAATTCATTACAAAAACTTCACATTCAGAGTGAAACAAACAGTGAAGCAGAAATTTCTGTTAAGGAATTTATTGCCTACTGTGAACATCTTGAGCGCCAGGAAAAAAAGCTCTCGAGTAAACCAAAATTTTTCCTAAAGAGTGAGCCGTCTTACAAAGCATACTTTTGGCAGTTTTGAACGAGGATTACAGTCTCTTTTATTGTGATATAGACGCGTGCTATTGGTTGGTCATCACTAATAGCAAGAAAAAACAATTAGCAATTCCCTTTTTTCCTACTACCATATACCATATAAAGCACGCATATCAACTTAAGTTAGTACTTAGTACAGCTTTAATATGATCGCGAATTTCTTCATCATCTGTGCTACTGTATAGCGTCCATTTTACGAAACCGCCACCCTGGATGAATGGGTAGACACCTATAGGCCATCCTTGACAGGTTAAGGAAATTGCACATTTGTCAAGAGGGTGCAGGAAAAGG
>JAQYWO010000268.1 GCA_029379215.1 Rhizonema sp. PD37 | reverse complement strand
GAGGATAAGAGCGCGAATGACGGCTTTCCCGACAGAGGATAAGAGCGTTGGTTTCCAACGCCAGATACCTACGGAGGGAAACCCTCCTTCAGTACTGGCTCCTCCGTAAGAATCTGCCCATGCCTTGGCTGACGCCACGTCTGACGACGAACGCGAAGCGTCTCGTTGGCGCAGCCTCTCCGACAGGAGAAGAGAAGAAAGCCAAGAAAGAGTAGAGTTTGCGTAAGTCCTATGAACATAGAATGTGCTCAATAAAATGACGAGCAAAAAATTGCCGACTTAACGTATGGTTTTAATCTTAAATTATAACTATTATGTAGAAGATTGTTGATACACAAGGTAAATAGCTTCTAAGAAAACATCAGGGGTAAGGTGATCTGGTATCTTTTCTAACTTAATAATAGGTAAAAGCTGGTTGACGAGTTGTAGGCTTACTAATGCTTTTGCCTTTGATGTCATTTTGCCACGTCTGAGCAAGTATTCGCGGATAATAGTAAAATCGTCAGGTAACATTGCAGGGTAATCGGCAATGTCGAGCAATTGCTCAGAAGCTAACTTTGCCTCTTGGGAAATTGTCAAATTTGCTGATGTTATAGGTGTCTGATTTTGAATTACAATGGTGCCAGCTGCTAGATCGCCCAGACGCTTTTCATGGCGACTAAACACGATTAAAAGAGCGCCGATAAATAACATTTCGTCGAACGGTCGTAGTAAGGCTCTAAGTGTTGCTTGTTGCAGCCCAATAATTCTACCATCATCTCGAACTACACGAATTTTAGCGAAGCGTTTACCAGGAGTTTGACCTTGCCATAAAGTTTCAAAAAATACAAAATAACCTGTGTAAATTCCGAAACTGATGATAGATGCGATCGCTAACAACCAGATCAACACGCTGCTGCCAAAAATTGCTTTCAATACATCAGTTAGTTGACTAGAAACTATTAATAAAATAATAAAAAATAGTATCAAAATAACACCCAAAACATGATAGTCAATCAGTAATGCCCAAGCGCGGTTACCAATACCAGCAAGGGTAAATTCTAGTTCTACACTTTCGGGTGTCTGGGATTTTACACGATTGAAAAGGTACATGGCTGTTACTCTTAGCGAGGATTTAAATATTATCTACACATCGCGGTCGCGTAATTTCAAGCCTAACCCTTCACGACGACTACGCAGGTCATAGTAAATGACAGCTTTGATAGATTGCCAAAATGGCAAAATGACTGCAGAACTACAGAAGAGGATTCCCACGTAAAAAACCAAGGGAAAAATACTAAAAACCTGATGTAAAAAAGGTGCAAAAATAACATCAAGTATATTTTTCAGAATTTGAACAATAATTTGGATAGGTAGAGTGATTAAAGAGGCAACGAAAATAATCAAAAGAATCCGCCAAACATGACCCTGAGTAAGTTCCCAGCTACGACTAATGGTAGACACACTATTAACATTATTTTCAATCGCAAGAGGCAAATCCACTAAATAAAACCGTGCACCGAACCAGAGAAACGCCACAAATGCAGCAATACTAATGAAACCAACAAGGAGATATGTTATGTAATTTTGTTGAAAGCCTGTCCCCACCAATACTCCAAAGAAAAGACCAAATAAAAGTGAAAACCCGAAGATTATGCCTATGCCTATAAGAAACATTAACAGCATTGTCACTAAAAACTGCCACAATTTAGAATTAACGTGACGTTGACCTGATGAAATACTTTCGGGTTGATTGACTAATTCACCAAAAGCCAAACGAGAAATCAGTGATATCAAAGCATAAAACTTTGCCCAACCATAGATTGGAACAAGCAGCCACAGATAAGCTTTAAGGGCAAGTAAAAAATAGTCTTTTAGGTGAGAGCGATAAAGCCGTAATCCTGCACTCACAGTGTTACCAAGACTTAATGGTTGAATAGGGGTAGAAGAACCAATATTAGAAGGCATGATTTTCAATGCTCCGGGAAAGTAAGATGGTAAACAACTTCACTAACTCCCCTCACCTAACAAAGATCATAGGTAGGAAAGAACAACGAGGAAATGCCGAACATCCTTTGTCATTTGTAAATAATCAGGAAGGGTTTAACCACAGGTTAACAAATGAAAACCGCCCCTACTAATGGACAAAGAATGCCAACGGGGCGACTACTGTCCCAAACTTAAAAGGAATGGAATTTTTCGTCACCCTCTTTGAGGCTATCTTAGTGTAAGTTAAACTCAGTATTCCCAGATTTTATGAATGTTAAACGTTGGATTGTGAGGCGAGAACCAAATTGGCAACGTTTGGACACCTTGTTAAAGCAAATAGAAAAAAAAGGATTAAAATCACTGCAAGCGCAGGAAATTAGAGAATTAGCGAGTTTATATCGTTCCACAGCAGCAGATTTGGCACGCGCTCAGACACAGCAAATCGGTAACAATTTAACACAAAATATACATTTATTAACAACTCGCGCTTATACGCAGATTTATCAGGGTTCGCGACGACAAGAATGGCAAGCAGTCCTGGAATTCTACCGTTGGGGATTACCAGCTTTAATACAGCAGACATATCCGTACATTGCAGCAGCTACGGCTTTGTTTCTCATGGGAACACTATTTGCCTGGTGGTATGCGTGGCAAGATCCAACCTTTATGTCACTGATTGTACCGGAAAACCTGATCACAACGGTACGAGATGAGCATAAATTGTGGATGGGTTCGATTGTAGGGGTTGAACCTCTAGCATCCACCGAGATTATGATTAATAATCTTTCGGTATCCTTTGGTGCGGTTGCTGGTGGAATGACTGCTGGGGTATATACAACTTACTTAATATTGTTGAATGGCTTATCGATTGGTGCTGTTGCCACTCTCGTAGGTCAAAATAATCTTGCTTATCCGTTTTGGGCATTCGTGTTTCCGCACGGTTCCTTAGAATTGCCTGCTATTTTTTTTGCGGGTGGTGCAGGATTTTTACTTGCAAGAGCAATTTTATTTCCCGGTAAATATCGTCGTTTGCAAGCACTAAAATTCTATGGATCTCTAGCTGTGCAGTTAGTCTTTGGAATTGTACCAATGTTGATTGTTGCTGGTATGATAGAAGGCTTTTTCTCTCCTAATCCAGCGGTGCCAGCTGCAATGAAGTATCTTGTAGGGATGGGATTGTTTGTGTCTTTAGTAATTTATTGTCGTCGTCAGCGCTCTCAAGTTTTGCGTAGGAAGTAGGTAAGAGGGACAGGGAAATAATAACTCTCGTCTTTTATCTCCTGTCTCCTGACTCCTATCTCCTAACTTATTACGCGAAGCTAGCGATTTTTACATCGTTGCTAGACAGCAATTCTTGTAACTCGTCTGCGTCTACAGTTTCTTTATCGATGAGCATTTTTGCAAGTAGTTCAAGAATGTGGTGGTTACTAACCAACACGTCTTTTGCTCGTTGGTATGCTGTGTCTACCAGCTTGCGCACTTCCTCATCAACTGCTGCGGCAGTTTCTTCAGAGAAGTCGCGTTCTGACATGATATCGCGACCTAAGAACATGTTGCCTTGTTGACGACCGAGAGCAACTGGACCTAAGCGATCGCTCATGCCAAAGCGTGTTACCATCTGACGAGCTACACGAGCAACTTGTTGCAGGTCGTTAGAAGCACCAGTGGTCACTTCTTCTTCACCATAGATTAACTCTTCAGCAAGACGACCACCCAAAGCCACAGCCATCTGATTTTCCAGATAAGAGCGGCTATATAAACCAGTATCCATCCGGTCTTCACTGGGGGTAAACCAAGTTAAACCACCTGCTCTACCGCGAGGAATAATGCTAATCTTCTGCACTGGGTCATAGTCTGGCATCAAAGCACCAACCAAGGCGTGACCTGCTTCGTGATATGCTACCAGTTCCTTGCGCTTTTCGCTCATCACTCGGTCTTTCTTCTCTGGACCTGCCAGTACGCGATCAATGGCGTCGTTGATTTCATCCATCGAAATTTCGGTTAAATTTCGACGTGCTGCTAGAATCGCGGCTTCGTTGAGCAGGTTGGAAAGATCTGCACCAGTAAACCCAGGAGTCCGTCGGGCAATTCTCTCCAAATCTACGTCTTTTGCTAATGTCTTGCCACGGGCGTGAACTTTGAGAATTTCCACACGTCCACCGTAATCTGGACGATCTACCACGACTTGACGGTCGAAACGACCAGGACGCAGTAACGCTGCATCTAAAACGTCGGGACGGTTGGTTGCAGCAATAATAATGATGCCAGTATTGCCTTCAAAGCCGTCCATTTCTGTCAGCAACTGGTTGAGGGTTTGTTCCCTTTCATCGTTACCACCGCCTAAACCCGCACCCCGTTGACGTCCTACAGCATCAATTTCATCAATAAAGACGATACAAGGAGCGTTGGCTTTTGCTTGCTCGAACAAGTCACGGACGCGAGATGCACCTACACCCACGAACATTTCCACGAACTCAGAACCGGAGATAGAGAAGAAGGGGACACCAGCTTCACCAGCAACAGCACGAGCTAGCAAGGTTTTACCTGTTCCTGGAGGACCAACAAGCAGTACGCCTTTGGGAATTTTTGCTCCAACGGCTGTAAAGCGATCAGCGTTTTTCAGAAAATCTACGACTTCGTTAAGTTCCAACTTGGCTTGGTCGATTCCAGCGACATCACCAAAAGTCACTTGAGTTTGCGGTTCCATTTGGACTCTGGCTTTTGACTTACCAAAGTTCATTGCTTGGCTTCCTGGACCGTTTTGAGCACGTCGCAGCAAGAAGAATAAGCCAACGAGAAGCATTACAGGGAAAAATAAGCTGCTCAGTGCCTTCCACCAAAGTGTTTCATCGTTTTGAGCCAAAACATTAATATCGACCCCTTTTTCGCTCAGTGTATTGATCAGTTGAGGGTCGTTAACCAAAGTCACTAACTTCTTATTTGGGTCGGATCTAGACGTGACAAGAGCCGTTGTCCGATCTGCACTAATACTAACTCTCTCTACTGCCCCTTTTTGGACTTCATCAATAAACTGGCTATACCGCCATGTTTCTCTGCTCTGTGGTTGTTTGTCAAAGAACGCTGTCCCTAACGCAATAACAACTATAAACAGCAGTGCGTACAGTCCAGCATTTCTCCATCGCTTATTATTCACGCTTAGCCTATCCTCCTAGATTCCTTGTCCGTTCTTTTTTGCAAAGATTAGACATTTCTTAGAATTATGTTAACTTATCTTAAAATATAGCAAATGCCACGCCTATGATGCTATAAAAAATTTTCGCAGTTGCTGAAGACTAATATGGTGGGAATTATAGATTAGCCTTCCTGTAGGATGCACGACCGTATGGATTGGAACAACTTCTACAACACTATTGGTGTAAGCGATCGCCTCAAATCTCTTGACTACATCAACTGTCCAGGGTTCCTCCCTAATTTGCTGAAAACTCAAGAGCCAGTTCAATAGCTCCTGCCGCACAACTCCTGGCAAAATATCTATCTTTGGAGGTGTCCACCACATACCATTGAGCCATCCCCAAAGATTTCCTGTACTTGTTTCCAGCCAACTGCCAGCCGCATCTACTAAAATTGCTTCTTGGGCATTTAGCTGTTGAGCGCTGCTTTTTGCTAACCAAGCGCTCAGGTAATTTCCTGTTTTATGAGAAGGTAGACTGCGTACAAATCTATCTACGGGTAGAATTGCTAGTATACCACTCTTTTGGTTTTCCGTCAAATTTATCGGTAATAACCTGCCAGTTATCCACTCTCTTCCATCAGGAAAGATCGTTATTCTGAGGACAGGAAAGTTTTCCATAACGATTTCTGCCCCTTGACGGATGCGTTGCCAATCAGGCTGTTGCCAACCAAAGGTTTGCAGGCTAAATTTTAAGCGATCGCAGTGTGCCTGCCAGTAAGTTAAACGACTATCAAGCGAATTGTCGTACACTCGCAACGTGGTAAAAACAGTTGCCCCATACAGTAAACCCGGATCGCTAATTTCTATTTCTAAAGTTTGAGACTGAACAAATTTGCCGTTATACCAAAAAATAGTGAGTTACTAGTAAGTAGTGAATAAATGAATAAAATTATCTTGGAGAGTCCTGAACACACCCAAAGTCATACTCTACAACATTCATGATTTTTATACAAATTTTCATTCCTTGACATCTACCCAAAGATTACAGCAATTTTCACCTACATGAACTACACGATTGGTAAGGGCGTTAGCGTAGCGTTAGCGAGTCTTCGAGCGTCACGGCCTTTCGCCCCTACGATTGTGGTCTAATTACCTGAAAATTGCTGTAATTTAACAACTTACAACTAACTATCTTTTTTCGGAAGTTGAATTTTCGTTGTCCCGTCGGAGTTAGTGATGACATCTCCTCCTAAAGCTTTAATTTCCCTGATTGCTCTAGTACGAGTTTTTTCATCAATTTTGTTATTTAAAATCATTGTCCAGCCTACTATCTTAGCAAAATTACCGCTCTTGTGGTGAGTGAGAAATTTAGCAGTTTGACTAGAAACAAATGCGACTTGTTGACTTTCGGGATCGGCATGAATCTTTGCCCAAGCTGCTGCCATTTCAAAGGATTGCTTTGAGGCTGTTGAATTTCCTAAAAATAATAATTCATCGACTCCTTTATAGCGCCAGACATAATAAGATTTTGGGGGAATTTGAGGAGAGAGCGACTTTAAACCTCTTTGGGTTAATTCTATAGAGCGTTCTGGCATTGCAGCATACATGGAAGTACTGGTAGAAAGACTGAGGTAAGCTGCTAAAAAACGCGGATCGCGTCCCAGAATGACTTCAAAAAATTCAGGGCTAAGCCTGTAACCTGTTTTGTCACGAACTTCATCGTCACCAAAGTATTGCACAAAACTAAGGTATGTCCAATCTGCGATTAAGTTAGCATAGCCAAAACTCGGTAGTTTGTTGAGTAAGTTAAGACGTAGCTTTTCTGAATTTAGCTCTTTTTCTAAAGTCTCTACTGAAGCAGTTTTATTGCTATAAAGTAGTTTTTGCATTCGGGGAAATTGAAGCAAGCCAACTCCTAACATGCACAAACACAGTAGAAAAGGTGTGATGACAGCTTGACGAAATATCAAGAACACCATGTCTTGCTTACAGATATATAGTCTACAGATATATATTTCCCAAAAGTTCTCTAGAAATATCAGTAGAAGCAAGCAATCTTAATATCTTGTCCGGTTAATTAACCGTAATTTCCGTAGACACTGAACCCCACCACGCCAGTCGCCTACGGAGGGAAAGCCGTCATTCGCGCTGGCTCCCCAGCCCCTCCCCGCTCGCAGGGAGGGGAGACAAAGCACAGCTTTGGCGGGGAGGGGTTCTTTTATTATGGGTAATTTAAAGGACATCATATGTAATAGTCGCAAATTATAGCAGTTGCCTTTAAAGCGCGTACCGGCGTGAATTTATTTTTGTCCTAAGCATCAATCCGTTGCTATATCTTGTTAAAATGTCATCAATTTCTGTAGCTATTCTAAACCTTTGCTTCTAAAGACTTGAGCAACTCAGTATTGACTCCCGATTCACGAGTTAAAGCAATTTTGCCAGTACGAGCTATTTCTTTAAGACCAAATTTTTGCAGCACCTGCACGATCGCCACCATCTTACCTGGATCTCCCACAACTTCCACAGTCAGGGAATCTTCCGCCACATCTACCACTCGCGCCCGGAAAATTTGAGCAATTTCGATGACTTCTGCCCGGTTGATGCTTGTCGCATTTACCTTGAGTAGCATTAATTCTCTCTCTACGCAAGGAATTTCAGTAATGTCCTGAACCTTGAGGACGTTGATGAGCTTGTACAATTGCTTAGTGAGTTGCTCAATGACGCGATCATCACCAGGAACAACCATTGTAATCCGGGAAACTCCAAATTGCTCCGCAGGACCAACAGCAAGGCTTTCAATATTAAAACCACGACGGGCAAATAATCCAGCAATGCGGGATAGTACCCCCGCTTCATCTTCTACAAGCACTGAAAGGGTGTGTTTCATCTAAAGCCTCTCGATACATGTGGAAACCGTGTGTTTTTAAACCACGGAGGAAACATGAACGCTCGCGAAGTCTGCCGGGGGAAACGTCCCCCGGCAGACTTTACAACCATTACCGCCTTGGGGTTACTTAACTCATTGTGCTGTTGTGTTGCACTCTCAATAGGACAATTACTACTCAAATTTTTCACCCTGTACGCATAATGGCTTTGCTCTGAAGAGCCTTCCTTTGTAGGAGTAATGTTCGCCTTGTCAAAGTTATCTGTCGGTACTATCCATGCAGCACTGCCTTACCCCTCGTAAGACTGGTTAACTACTTGGTTCTAGAGTCCATGGACTGGCGTCGCATCCTGGAGTAGGAACTTTAACACTTACAGATAACGTAGTCAGTTAAGACTTAGACGGGTCAGCTACCTAAAAAGTGAGGCACGTTCGCGTAAGCGTCTCCCCTTGGGAGAAGCCCCGTCTCTTTAGAGCGGGGTGCTGACCTTGCTAACTCAAGCCAGCAGCATTACACATACTGCCATACTAAAAATCTAAATCTGGTATTCCATTTTAAACTGAAACGGTAATTAGCGATTAACAATTAACAAATCTTCTGGTGTATTACAGTTAAATAACATGGAAGGTTCTGGGACAGGCAAAATTTGTACAGGATTCTGCTGAAGCCAATCTTGGAATGATCGCCCTCCTTGGTGAATAAAGTTGAGTAGATTTGGTAAACAACGACTGTGATAGAAACCACACAACGGCTCCCACCCTTTGGAATGGTGAGCTAAAGCAGCGATCGCCTCATCTCCCACACCATCCAAAAAAGCCTTCCATTCCTGCAACACGTAAACCTGCAACTTGGGGAGATCGCAAGCAAGCAGTAGCACCCATTCTGTTTCTACATGTGCTAGTCCTTGAGCAAACCCAATGAGTGGTCCATTTAGTGGCATTTCTTCACCAAATAAAGGCACTTCTCGAATAAACTGACATTTGGGCAGTATTAAGTGTTGATAGCGTTCCTGCCAAGGAGTTACCACGTAGACTGTATCAGCACAACGGGCTGCGATTCCACACACTAATTCTAACAACGCTACACCTTGGATGGGAATTAGAGCTTTATCTTGACCCATCCGCGAACTTCTACCTCCAGCCAAAACAATCGCAGTCAATTTAGTCATTTGTTAATAGTTACTTCTTTCGATGCCCATACTCCGTAGGATAACCCGCTTTCTTAGATTACCGTTTAGGGAGAGTTCTTTGAAGAAATTGCAGTGGTAATCTTACACCGATTCGGGAGTAGTTGTTAATGGTTAATTGTTGACCTCTCCCCGGCTTAAAAGCTCTTGTAACAAAACTAAAACCGAACTACGAATATCTTGGACGTTCGTTTTTTTCGCTTTTTCGCTGTTTTTAACTTGTTGGGCGAGTCGCTTGATGGTGGAGAAGATGAGTTTTTCGATGTCTGATTTATTTTTTCGCGCCAATTGCTGCTGAACTTCTAGCAACATCCAGACTTATTGTTCCAATTTTTCGATGGGCTGCCCCATATTCTCTATTAGTTTCCTGACGCTCGCTGGAGTTCTAACCCAATCTTTTTGGGGTTACCTGGAGTACAAGCAGAAGCAGGAACATATGGCACAACTAAAAAACTTGAGATTCATAGAGAAATTGATTTAAGATATTTAGGTAAAACCGGATTCTGTTTACACTTTATGTACCATATAAATGGTAAGAAAAGGGAGAATGGTTTCAAAATTTATGAAATATGAATGGATAGAAATAGATGCATACTCTAGTTATAAGAATTTATTTAGCTCTGGTGAAAAAGTCATTTGAGAGTTTGGAGAAAAATATATAATTAATTGTACCTAGGTACTCATTTTACTTAAAAAGTATTCTTTTAGTTGTTTCTGATTTAAAGCAATTGCTCATCATTACACCTAACTTTAGACAAGAATGCTCAGTCACCGCCCTAAGAAGGTGAATATCCCAGTAATGTAGTAATTTTAAAGTTTGAGAAATATTAATTTTCTTTGAGGATTTTGAGATGGAAAGTGAAATTGGGCTAGCAGAACTCATTCAGCAGGTAAAACAAGAACTGCTGACTACTTACCCACATAGTGAAAATGATACGCCAATACTAAGTGTTGATTCTGTTGAATTGGAACTACAAGTCACAGTTAAAAGAGAAGGGAAAGGTGGTGTAAAAATTAGTGTTCTCCAATTTGGAGGAGGAGAAGTATCAGGGGGGGCTAGTCGGGATGATGTGCAGAAAGTGAAAGTGCAACTCTCGCCACTGTTAACTAAAGAGCAGATTCTTGAAGCCTACTATAAAGAAAATCCGACAAAATGGCAGAAATTTTTGAAGACAACTGTGGACGCATTACTGAAAGGTAATGGTGAAAGCAACCTGAACGAACGCCTTGTTGACTAATTATGAGTAAAGATAACCTGTTGGATCTGAGATTCTATCCGATAGAGGAGAAGCAGCATCGCTTCAAAGTGAGTATGGAAGGTTCATCAGGGGAAGTCTATCATGAACCAACTCTACCCTTTCTAGATGATGATGCGATTCCAAATGTTGTTAATAGACGTTTAACCGTCGTCAAGATATTAGAGTCAACAAATTTTGCTCAAGGTAATTTTTCAGAAGATGAGCAAGCCTGGATGGTACGAGAAAAACTTCTACTGTCAGAGCGAGATGCTTTTAATCCTGAGTATTTGACTACTATCGGGCGTAAACTCTATCAAGTAATAGGTAATCGTATTCAACAGAATATTGGGGCAGCCGTAGCAAATGCTAAACGCGATCGCACCTGGTTGCATATTCGCCTCAGATTTCCCGCAGATGATCCTAAATACCTCCATTTGACCGATTATCCTTGGGAGTTGCTCCATAACGATTATGACTTTATGGCACATCAGGGAGTCACTTTCTCCCGTTATATTGCCTATAGTAGTCCTTCTCCTAACCTACCGACCGTTGAAAATCTTAATGTCTTGTTGATTTCGTCCGGTGCAGGTGATACCAGGATGGGGCTACGATCTTTACCTGATACTGAACGGAATGCGATCGCTCAAGGGCTGCAACAAGCCAAAAAGGAAGGGTTAATCCAACTAGAAATTCTCGCTCCTCCAACATGGAATGCTCTACGAACACGGTTGCTAGAGCGTAGAATTGGCGAAGATCCTCACGTAATCCATTTTGATGGTCATGGCTTTTTTGGAAAGCGTTGTCATCAACCAGGATGCAGGAAAGCTGCTATAGCTAAAGCAACTCGTTGTGAATGCGGTGCGCCACTAGGAGAAGCCCAAGGTTATCTCGTATTTGAGAACTCTGATGGCACTGCTGACTATGTAAGTGCTAAAGAACTGGGCGAACTGTTGGGCAATTCAGGGCGTCGAGAACAACCCAATTCAGAACATGGAGTTGCATTGGTAGTTCTAAGTGCTTGCCAAAGTGGAATGTCTCGTGTGAGTGAGACTGTCTTTAATGGAGTAGCACAAAAGTTGATTGGTCAAGGCATTCCGGCTGTAGTGGCAATGCAGTATTCTATCAGTGTAAATGCTGCCAGCGCTTTTTCGGAAGACTTTTACCGCTCACTTGGGCGAAAAGAGTCACTAGCGATCGCATTAGGGCGAGGAAAAAGTGCAATGAGGATAGAGGATAATCAGTGGTATCGTCCTGTGCTGTATTTGCGTTGGGCAGATAACGAGGGAGGACAGTTATTTAAGGATGTCTCTGTTCAGTCTGATGCTACTCTTCCGGTTACAATTTCACCAAGTCAACCACTCCCACAAAAACCTCCAAATCCAAGAAGCGAGTTTTACAAAAAACGTATAACTGCAAAACAACAGGAGTTAGCTGCTGTTGAATCTCAGTTGCTAGGAACCCTTAGTGCTGTTGATGAATTGAAACTACAGAATCAAGCTGAGGTAATTATGAAAGATCTAGAAGAATTAGAAGCAAAACTGAAGTGATAAGAGATGGGCTGCCTTTTTAAGAGGGGTTGGGGGGATCTGCGAATTTTGGACATCACTAACCGAAAAGTATTGATATATGTGTTATAT
>JAQYWO010000267.1 GCA_029379215.1 Rhizonema sp. PD37 | reverse complement strand
CTCTTGAATATATACTGTTTTGAATATCAAAATATGAGTATTATTCTATTCTGAACGCAGATATCTTTGTAGTAAAATAAGAATATTTACAGCGCTATATCATGATATAACTGGTACAAAAAAAATCTAACAATCTTAACGCTTCAAAACATCAAATATAGACAAACTATCAGCATATCTCAAGTCAGCTTAAGAAATTTATATTGATGAATTTTCTAATACTCATCATGAATGCCCTAAGAAGTTTGTACTAAGAATTTAAGTGATGTTGAATGGCAGGTGACGGGACTCTATATTTTCCTGTGGAGAAACAACAATGGGTTGTTCGCGTCGGTTAATTTTAGGTAAATGATTAAAGTCATTTTCTACCTTATCCACGAAATTTGCATTTGGCGGGAACTGTTCAGTGAGTTTTTCGGACAGATATTATACAAATACTTCCGTTATTGGCAATGGACTAGCATGTGGTCAATTAACCTTAGCCTCCAGCAGCAGTTGCGTGTCCAAGTAGGGAAAAGTCCTACCCCGATAGCAGCAATAGTAGAAAACTACTTTTTCAAAGCGACAGAAAAAAGGGGAGGACTATAGCTTTCATGACGCTGAAATTGTTTAATGTTTTTAATTGTCCACACTTAACGCCTGTAACCGTACGTCAGCTGAGTGTCGGAAACAAGAGCGACTGGAGTGCAAGGTTGGTGTATCAGAGGAGTGCCATAAATGAATTTAACTAGAGATGCCTTGGAAGTCTTAAAAGAAACTAGCAGGACTTTTTACATACCAATTATTCGTTTACCGCTTGGCTTACAAGAGGCTGTCACATCAGCTTACCTTTGTATGCGAGCTATCGATCAAATTGAAGATCATCCAGAATTGGATAATTTAACTAAGGCAAAACTGTTGCGATCAGTTAGCTGGACACTACAAGCAGGAGTTGATGGCTTTGCGGTTGATGCCTTCTCTTCGGAATTTGGCATTTACCACAATCTGTTAGAGGAGGTGACTCTTCGCATCAGAGAATGGACGCTATTAGCACCTGCGACTATTGCACCACGGATTTGGGATTCTACTGCGGCAATGGCAGATCGAATGGCTTACTGGGCAGAAATTAACTGGCAAATTCATACAGAGTCAGATCTGGATCGTTATACTTTCAGCGTTGCCAGTGCAGTTGGTCTGTTGCTCTCAGATTTATGGGCTTGGTATGATGGTACGCAAACGAACCGTACCCACGCAATTGGTTTTGGTAGAGCTTTACAGGCAGTCAATATCCTCCGTAATCACAGTGAAGATTTAGGGCGTGGAGTTAACTTCTTCCCCTATGGTTGGAGTGTGGAAAATATGCAAAAATATGCTCGTCGCAATTTAGCGCTGGCCGATGCTTATACTAATGCTCTCCCTGTAGGTCCGGCATTGGATTTTTGCCAAATTCTAGTAACCTTAGCTCATGGCACGACTAACGTCCTTGCTGAGGGTAAAGAAAAACTCACTCGCAGTGATGTTCTCGCACTCATCGATAAAGTGACGAATCTGACCAAGTAGTCAGAGCGTTAAAACATTCCACTACTAAAGCGATAAGGACACGTACAGAATTTATGATGAAGACTTTACTGCTGAATCCACCTTCTTTTGAAGGATTTGATGGGGGGGCTAGCTCTCGCTGGCCAGCAACACGCGAAATAGAATCTTACTGGTATCCTGTCTGGCTGGCGTATCCCGCAGCAATGATACCCGAAAGTCGGGTCTTAGATGCCCCTCCCCACGG
This sequence comes from Rhizonema sp. PD37, assembly GCA_029379215.1. Classification (GTDB taxonomy): domain Bacteria; phylum Cyanobacteriota; class Cyanobacteriia; order Cyanobacteriales; family Nostocaceae; genus Rhizonema. The sequence continues at coordinate 10,414 of JAQYWO010000267.1, read as the reverse complement.
CATTTCGCCACAGGAAACAATCGAAATTGCTATGGATTACGACTTTGTCGTTCTCTTCACCAGTACACCTGGATTTCTCAGTGATGTGCATTTGGCAGAGCTCATGAAAGCAGCAAAGCCTTCGTTGAAAATAGCATTTGTCGGTCCTCATGTGACAACGCTCCCAGAAGAAAGCTTGAGGGCAAGTGAGGCTATAGACTTTGTTACCCATAAAGAGTTTGATTACTCTGTCACTGAGTTTGCTGATGGCAAGCCCTTAGAAGAAATTAAGGGCGTCAGTTTCAGGAAAAATGGTCAGATCGTTCACACAGAACGACGTCCGCAAATTGAAAATCTAGATGCCTTACCTTGGGCGACAACTATCTATCATCGCGATTTGGATGTGACACGTTACAACGTGCCCTTCCTACTACATCCATATATCTCGTTCTATACGACACGGGGCTGTCCTGCTAAATGTACCTTCTGCCTATGGCCGCAGACTTTTGACGGTCATGCGTGGCGGCAAAGGTCTGTGGATGACGTTGCTAAAGAAGTCGAACAAGCTCTCAAACTTTTCCCAGATATCAAAGAAATTTTCTTTGACGACGACACCTTTACCGTTGGTAAACAGCGCGTGCTCGCACTTTGTGAGAAGTTCAAGCCGCTCAACTTTACTTGGTCTTGCAACTCCCGCGTTCATGTGGATTTGGAAACACTCCAAGCAATGAAAGCTGCAGGTTGCCGCCTGTTTATTGTTGGATTTGAGTCGGGTAATCCCCAGATTCTCAAAAACATCAAGAAAGGAGCTACAGTCGAGCATGGGCGCACGTTCATGAAGAACTGCAAAAAGGCTGGTATCGTTGTCCACGGCGACTTCATCATTGGTTTGCCCGGTGAAACTCAGGAAACTATTGAGGAAACACTCAACTTTGCCAAGGAATTAGACTGCGAGACGATTCAGGTATCAATCGCGCACGCATACCCTGGTACTGAATTATATAGTTACGTGAAAGACAACAACTATCTCCGTTCTGATGTCGAAATGACAGACGAAACAGGTCACCAGTTACCTCACTTTGAGTATCCTGGCTTGTCTCGTGGTGACATGATGAAGGCAGTTGAGTACTTCTACGATAAGTACTACTTCCGCCCCCGCATTGTCGTGCGCATTGTCAAGAATGCAATTTTTGACGCCCACGAACGCCATCGCCTCTATAAAGAAGCAAAAGAATACTTAAGCTTACGTGCCAAACGCAAGCAATTTGTTACTAGCCAAAAATAGTAATAAGGGGGAATGGAGAGTTCATTGAAAAATTAAAATGTTTAATTTAACTCTCCTCTCCTCATAAGTCTAAACGAGCAAACTAAATGTTTAGCAGCAACCTTTCTTCCCGTCGCCACATCGTTATTAACGGCGATGACTTCGGTTTTTCTAGTGGTGTCAATCAAGCAATTATCCAAGCTCATTCAGAGGGAGTGCTGACAAGTACCAGCCTCATGATCACGGGTGATGCTGTCACTGAAGCGATCGCATCTGCTCGTGTTCACCCGCAACTGGCAGTTGGGCTGCACTTGGTTCTGGTTTGTGGTAAGGCAGTACTGCCACCAGATCAGATTCCTCACTTAGTTGACTCTAAAGGTAATTTTTCAAATAGTGCGACCATTACCGGCTTGCGCTACCAATTCCATCAGGCAACCCACGAGGAATTGCGGCGAGAAATTCGTGCCCAGTTAGAAAAATTTCGTGCAACTGGGTTACCGCTTTCCCATGTTGACGGGCATTTACACATGCACGTCCATCCAGTGGTATTGCGTATTCTCGTCGAGCTAGCACAAGAATTTGACATCAAAGTTATTCGTCTTCCGGCTGAGGAATTGAAAATCAACTTGAAACTTGACCGTCACAGACTTTTAACTAAGCTGGTTTGGGCTCTTGTATTTGGTGGACTGCGCCGTTATGGAGAAGGTTTGCTGAGATCACGTTCGATACACTTCGCTGATCGAGTCTACGGGTTATTGCAAACTGGTAGCATGACTGAAGAATATTTACTCGGTCTAATTCCTCAAATGAAGGGGGATTTGGTGGAGATTTATTCTCATCCAGCAGTGATGGCAGCAGGCGAACCACTGAATGGACTACCAGGAGCAGGTGAAGCTGAACTAACTGCTTTATTGAGTAGACAGGTGCTAATGTTACTCAATAAAAGTGGATTTGAACTTAGCAACTACGATCAGATTAAAGAGAAAATTGCTTTATGAAAATTGGTTCGGAAACGCATAAGGAATTGTTCTGCCGCAGCTTTAGAGAAAGCCACCAGCCATTAAAGCCTGAGGAACTGATGTGGCCTCAACTTGAAGGCTCAGAACTGCAACGCTTGCAGCAGATCCCCTTTTGGGAAGAAGCTCTCAACACTGAGTTGGAAGCGGGAGTTAAAATCGCTGCTTACTTGCCAATGATTAGCGATCCTCTCGTACGAGATGCGATCGCCCTCATGGGAGAAGAGGAAGCGAGTCATGGTCGGCTTTTCCAGTATATGATTCAACACTATAGCATTGAGACTGAAGGACGTACTCCTGCCAAAGCGTTTAAAAACATTGAGCAAACCTTTATTAAGTTTGGTTACAACGAGTGTCTTGATGCTTTCTTAGGATTTGGGCTATTTAAAATTGCCCGTCAGTCTGCTTTCCTTCCAGATCCCCTCTTCAACATCTTTGATCGGCTACTACAGGATGAAGCACGCCACATTGTGTTCTTCGTAAACTGGGTTGCATATCTCCAAGCAAGTCGAGGGAGAGGAGCAAGCTGGCTTCGAGGCGTAAATTCAGTATGGAATTACGGCAAAGCAGTTCAAGGCTTGCTGGGGCTAGTCAATAATAGTATTGAGCGTAGTGGTAATGATTTTTCAGCAACTGAAGCCAGTGTCTTCCTTGATGGCTTCAACCCAGAAATGCTGATTTCAACTTGTTTGCAAGAGAATGCACGACGGATGAGTAGCTTTGATGACGGATTACTCCTACCAGAATTTTTACCAACACTGGCTCAATTCGCACTATCGACTCTCAAACTCATACCCAAACGTCACCCCCAAAATTCAGGGAATCTCTTAAAGAAAGAAGGGGAATTCAATTAAAAATTAAAAATGCCAAATTTTTAATTCATCAAGAGCGGTACTCTTTGATTGTAGTTAGTCAGTTCAAAGCCGCTCTTGACAATAACTTCGCGGACATTATGACTTAATAGCGCCTCTAGTTCTGCCTCACCCATGCCCCATGACTGATTCGTTTGCTCTTGAGCTAGTGTAACTTTGGGGTGCGAAAATATTTCTACATAGTCTGCACAAATTTCCGGGATCAGACCGAGTAAGTATTCTTCAGTCATTGACCCACCTTGAAGCCATCCATAAACTCGTTCTGGGAAGCTAATCCCTTTTGATTTGAGCAATCGTTTTCCGTACCTGTGAAGCCCACGCATTATAACAGACCAGGCTAGCTTTGTCAACAGATTGCGACTGTCAAGGTTAAGATTCATTCTGAGTTCCTCGCAAGGAAGTCGGATGACTTTGATGTCGAATTCAAGAGCCAGTTCGACTAAGGCATGCAAAGCGATTGGATTTAAGTGCATATCAACATGACCGTCAACGTGAGACAGTTGCAGTCCTGTTGAGCGAAACTTTTCTAATTGGGCACGGATTTCTAAAGGCAACTCTCGACGTGCACCTGGGCTGAGGTGGTAACGTATTCCAGCTAAATTAACTCTGTCGGAAAAGTTACCGTTCGAGTCCACTAAATGCGGAATTTTCTCTGGTGGCAGTACTGCCTGACCACGACCTAGAACTAAGTGTAGCCCAACTGCCAGTTTTGGGTTAGCCTGCGCTAAAGCAACCGCTTCATCAAATGCTTTCCCTGCTACCATTAAGCTGGTACTTGTCAGCACCCCTCGTTGATAAGCTTCGATAATGGCACGATTGACACCAGAAGAGATGCCAAAATCATCTCCGTTGATAATTAGGAACCGACGGTGTGACTGAGAACTGACTTCAGATTTTGCAGGCACGGGTTAATGAGTTATGAGTTGTGGGTAATGAGTGATGGATAATACCGAATATAATGATCTCTTATTGTCAGGCTTAATGCTGGATTGCTAATTACCTCAATTATCTACTACCACATTTCCAAGCTGTAATAAAGGGGAAAACGGTAAAAAACCAAACATAGTTCCCAAAAAAGCAGGGAACTTGGTAACGTAGAAAACGTCTTTGTATCAGCCTTAACCTATAAAAACAATCTTTGCTCTGCTTCAGAAAATAAAGTGATACAAAAAACATTCCATGATTATCGCTTTACAGTTACTCCTGCTCCTTCTCATTGCGGGTTCGGTGGTCTACTATACATGGTGTGCGATCGCAACAGGTTGGTTCTTCGCAGCCACTAGGGAAGAAAAAGGCACGAGTTGCCAACCAGTATCAATTCTAATTCCAGTTTGTGGCGTAGATGAAGGCGCTTGGGAAAACTGGGAAAGTTTTTGCCAGCAAGACTGCGAACAATACGAGGTAGTGTTTGGTGTCATGAACCCAAAAGACCAGGCTGTTCCTATTTTAGAAAAACTGGTGGTAAAATTCCCTGATCGTGCCCGATTCATTTTCTGCCAAGAAGTACGCGGTATCAACCATCAAGTAAGCAATCTTATGCATCTACTTGAAGCGGCTCAGCACGAAATCGTCATCTTTACGGATAGCGATATGCGAGTGAAACCAGACTACCTCAGTAGGGTAACAGCGCCGCTTGTAGATCTTTCAATAGGTGTCGTAACATGTGGTTACGTCGTTCACGAACCGAAGAGCCTGGTAACAGCATTGGCTTCTTTAGGACAGTGCATTGACTTTATTCCGAGTGTATTGGTTGCTTGCAACTTGGAAAAAGGTATGCAGTATGCTTTCGGTTCGACGATCGCGACTCGCAAAAAAGTGCTGGAGGAAATTGGTGGATTAAAAGCTTTGGTGAATCGGGTTGCGTCTGATTACCATATTGGCAATAGAGCAGTAGCCGCCGGTTATCAAGTTAAACTGTCGCAATATGTCTTAGGAACCGATGGCGGACGCGAAAGTTTCCTCAGTTTATTCCGACGAGAACTCCGCTGGAGTAGATCGTGCCGTTGGCTGCGAGGATCTGTGTATTATAGCCTTGTATTTATTTACGGCACAGTGTACTGTCTGCCTTTGCTACTACTTTCTCGTGGTGCTCGGTGGGCAGTTATTGTTTGCTGCGTCACTATAACTGTCAGACTTATCGAAGCGCTGGTAGCTATTTACAATATGGGCTGTCCGAAGTTAGTTCGGTGGCTTTGGGCATTACCAATTCGCGATGTCATGAGTTTTATGATTTTTGTGACAGCAGCTTTTGGTCAGAAAATTTACTGGCGTGGAAGGCAACTACAAATTGGTGTGGGTGGAATTCTTACTGAGTAGCGATGGAAAAATTGATGATAGAAGCGACAAGTAATAAGATTGATACTAACATTTGCCCAGTCAATTCATATAACGAATGGGACCCTCTTGAGGAAATTATCGTGGGTCGGTTAGAAGGAGCGACAATTCCTTCATATCACGTGACTGTAACTTATAACATCCCTCAATCAACTGCCAGATTATACCGTCTTTTTGCCGGACGTCGTTATCCCAAATTTCTCATTAAGCGAGCACAGAAAGAATTAGACGAGTTTATTCACATTCTAGAAGCAGAAGGCGTTGTCGTCAGACGACCGGAAGTCATGGATTTTTCTGTACGGTATAAAACTCCTCACTGGACATCTAGAGGATTTTGCACTGCTTGTCCCAGAGATGGATTCATCGTTGTCGGAGATGAAGTGATTGAGACGCCAATGGCATGGCGATCGCGATACTTTGAGACGTCAGCGTATCGCTCATTGTTCAAAGAATACTTTGCTCAGGGTGCAAGATGGACTGCTGCGCCCAAACCGCAATTGCTAGATGAACTTTACGACTATAAATTCCAACCCCCAGGAAAAAACCAACCGATTAATTATGTAATCAACGAGTTTGAACCTGTTTTTGATGCTGCAGATTTTGTCCGTTGTGGTCAAGATATCTTTGTCATCAAAAGTAATGTGACAAATAGTGCTGGCATCACATGGCTGAGAAGACATTTGGGAGAAAAATATACAATTCACGAAATCGAGAGTACATGTAGCACTCCGATGCATATTGACACGACTTTTATGCCTTTGGCACCAGGTAAGGTCATGATTAATCCTGACTATATAGATACTAGTAAACTTCCCAAAATGCTCAAATCCTGGGATGTATTAGTTGCTCCCGAACCCGATCCTGTTCCTGGATATATCTTATCCATGTGTAGCAAATGGATAAGCATGAATGTATTAATGCTTGATGAAAAAAGGGTTGTTGTAGAAAAATCTCAAATATCCATACAGAAAGCAATGAAAGATTGGGGATTTGAACCAATTCTTTGTGATTTTCTCAATTACGGACCGTTTGGTGGTTCTTTTCATTGTGCAACTTTAGATATTAGAAGAAGAGGCGGTTTGCAATCGTATTTTTAGCGCTATCCAAAGATCCCCAACTTCTTTAAGACGTCGGGGATCTTGTTAAAGGTGATAAGTTAGGTGTTAGTCAAGATTATTTTTATAAACAATTCATTAAAAACGCGGATTTACGCTTCGATAAACACTTATCTCAATTAAAGGAAAAGTGAGGGTTTTATGGGTATTACTTTAAGAGAAAAAATAAAACAGATGCCATGGGAGCATCAAGAGAAAATTAGAAAAAGGTCTGCTGATCTGATGGCAGAAGAAAAAGTTATGCAGCAACTTAGACAGTTATTCAAAATTACCCAAGCTGTTTTATTAAAATATCTGGGTTTCAGGTATTTTTAGGCATTTGGTGTATTTCCCTAGCCCTGTAAGGTTTTGAGTCTTATATCTTCATCAAAAATGTTTAAGTCCCGTTAGTACTTAAATAAAATTGTAATAAGAACGATACCAATCTACGAAGCGTGGAATTCCAGTCTCTACAGGTATGCTGGGTGTAAAGCTGAAGTCCTGTGCTAAATCTTGAATATCTGCGTCGGCTTGCGGTACATCACCCGGTTGGAGTGGAAGCAGATTCTTTATTGCCTTTTTACCTAGATAATTTTCCAACACCTCAATAAAGTAGTCTAATCTCACAGACTTCTGACTACCAATATTGTATATCCTGTAAGGAGCATGACTGGTACTTGGGTCTAATACGTTAGTTTGATCTAAATTAGGTTGAGGAATCTTGTCTGTGATGCGAATAATTGCTTCAATAATATCATCAATATAAGTAAAGTTCCGCTGCATCTTGCCATTGTTAAAGACATCAATAGGCTTTCCTGACAAAATTGCTTGCGTAAATAAAAATAAGGCCATATCTGGTCGTCCCCAAGGACCATAGACACTGAAGAAGCGCAAACCTGTTGTTGGTAGATTATACAAGTGGCTGTAAGAGTGAGCCATCATTTCATTTGCTTTTTTTGTAGCAGCGTATAAGCTAATGGGATGATCTACACTATCGCGAACTGAAAAAGGTCTCTTTGTATTGGCTCCATATACTGAACTGGAAGAAGCAAAAACGAGGTGTTGTACTTTTAGATGACGACAACCTTCAAGAATGTTGAGGAACCCTACCAAATTGCTATCTACATAAGCATAAGGGTTGGAAAGTGAGTAACGGACACCAGCTTGAGCCGCTAAATGAATTACTTTTGATGGTGAGTGATGAGTGAATAACTCAGATGTGGTTGTGCGATCGCTAATGTCTAATTTTTCAAATTGAAAGTTTTGGTGATCTTGTAGCTGAGCCAACCGAGCTTGCTTTAAACTAACATCATAATAGTCATTAATACTATCTATCCCTAAAACTTCTTCCCCCATTGTTAACAGTTTTTGGCTGAGATGAAACCCAATGAACCCAGCTGCACCCGTAACTAACAATTTTGCCATATTCTGTAGTCTTCGGTGGATGTATTTGCCTAGACGCCAATTTTGCAGAGCCGTTCCCTTCAGAATTTAAACCATTCAAGATAAAAGTACATCTTTAAGGATAACGACTGGCAAGTCTAAGACATCACGAAGCCCCCTGTCATTTGTTAAGAAGACGCTACAGTTTTGGCTCAATGCCGTTGCGGCATGAATAGCATCAGGTGTTTTCAAGCTTGTAATTGCTCGTAATTATGCTGCTTGCTTTAATATTCTCTGATTAATAGAAATTAATTGAATTGACGACGATAGTAGAAGCTGTTCATAGGTATTAACGAGATCCGCCTTAGCATCTCTCAGTGGAGCGACAAGCGCCACTTTGAACATTTACCACTAAACAACGGCTATAACCGGAGCCTTGTTTATTCGCTCCTAAGCAACTTACTATTATTGCTTGTCATATTCCACCTTACCGTAGTCCAGTTTAATTATTCTGTCTGCTACATAAAAATAGCGATCATCATGGCTAATAACTATTACTGTTTTCCCCCGCTCTCTCAGCTTCGGTAGCATTTCCGTATAAAATATATCTTTAAATATGGGATCTTGGTCGGCAGCCCATTCATCAAACAGATAAATAGGTCGGTCTTCTAAATATGCTGTAAGTAAAGCCAGTCGTTTTCGTTGTCCTTGGGAAAGAGAAGTGGTGGAAAGTTGACCATTCTTAACTTTAACTTTGTGGTCTAGTTGCAGAAGTTTGAGGTACTCGTGGGCTTGATGATCAAGAAGAGTTTGTTCTAACCCCAAAAGTTTGTCGAACAGATAGAAGTCAGCGAAAACTACGGAAAAATATTGGCGATACCATTCGCGATGGTATTCAGTAATTAACTCTCCATCTAACCAAATTTCTCCATCTTCAGGGGTATAGAGTCCGGTAATGAGTTTGGCTAAAGTTGACTTACCACTCCCATTGCCGCCAACGATAAATACCAGTTCCTTTGGATAAAACTTAAGGTTGACTGGACCTAAGATAAAGTTGTTATCTTCTTGTTCTCGACTGTAGGTATGGGTGACTCCCTTGAATTCTAAACTGTGCCAGTGCGAGTTGATAGCAGGTGGAACTGTGGACACTTCTGACCGACTGGTAAGAGATAAGCCCAATGAATCAATCTTCTGCAACGCAACACTAGCTTTACTAATTTGGGGGAAGTCTTTGACGATGTTTTCCATCGGCAACATCAAATAGGTGAAAGTCAAAATGCAACTAGCAAGAGTTTGGCGACTGACGACAAGCAGAGTGGGAAGCGCAAAAAGTATAAAGCCAATGGCGAAAAAAAGCAGCAATTTTCCCCAACTCATACTTATGGAAAATAGAATCTGACCGCGAACGTTATGACGGCGTAAAGCAATAGCAGTTGGTTGAAGGTCTTGATTTAGGAAGGCTTGACGACGTATATAATGCAGCTTGAGTTCCTTGATTCCTTCGGTGATGGTGCGGAAATGTTTAAATAGCTGATCTTGATCTTCACGAGCAAGGGTGAAGAGTCTTTGTCCTGTTTTCAAGAGCCACTGATTAGTGCCCATAACTAAGACTAAAATACAGCACACCATTAGAAGGACTGCCCAAGAGAGCCATGTCAAATAGAGCATACAACCCACGACTGTGGCAATATCAATGCAAAGAAATGGAATTATATAAACAGCATTGGATACTGCCTGTACATCTTCGGTTAAAGTTGCTAACAGTCGAAAATTCCCGAGACGTTCCAAATGACTTAACTCAGAAGAGAGAATTTGTTGACTCAATCGCATTCGTAATTGGTAGACTGCAGTCTGAGATAGATGAGTCAGCATGATTTGAGAAATAATACTGGTAATAAGTGCGACTATTACCAGTCCAATAAAACCCCACGCTATAGATGTGAGACGTGAAGTAGCAGTGGGACTCGCCGCACTGCCAATTAAAGCAATCAGGCCAGCACTACTCGCGCCACTTAGCAATCCGGTGACGATAGAGATCGCTACCTTCCCCCAAGCAGAACGCAGAAGAAAGTAAATCAGATTCATGACAGTTGATCCAAAGCTATTTAATTCGCGCTCTAAGGGGAGACGAAAAATTTATTAATTCTTATCCCTCTATCATATCATTTTTAATGACTCCTAATTCCACGCAAAAAAATCTTAATTTAATAAACAGCCAAGGCGTGACCGCACGCTCTTAAGAAAAGCAGAAAACATAGATCCGAATTCCCGAATCCTTTTATAGTGATATTTACTGAGAATGACGCATGAAAGTTGCAATCTTGTTTCAGTTATTTTCGCCTGACTGATATTGTATTTATAAATCAAGCATTGAGCCGCTTATTATTGACTCTAAGTAAGTAAGTAAAATTAAACAGAAAATATACTCTTAGTTCGTAGTGAGCGCTTCAGCGCTCAGAGCAAAGATTTTAA
>JAQYWO010000266.1 GCA_029379215.1 Rhizonema sp. PD37 | reverse complement strand
CTTTAATAATGTATTTTTTATAACAATTTAGTTTATACCAGATATCTTCTTGCTCTATGACACAATCTTTTAGGTCTGATAAGATTCTCGTTGTAGATGATTCTCCAGATAATGTGTTTTTAATCAAAACCATTCTGGAGGAAGAGGGCTACACGGTAAGCACGGCTGAGAATGGGACGAGTGCGTTAGCACAACTGGAAACGTCTACATGTGACTTGGTGTTGCTGGATTTGATGATGCCAGGAATCGATGGATATGAAGTTACTAGGCGTATCCGTAAAAACAGAGTACTACCGTTTATCCCCATTCTTCTAATTACTGCCCACGATTCACCTAATGTCGCTCAGGGACTAGACTTGGGTGCTGATGATTTTATTCGCAAACCTGTAACAGTAGAAGAATTGATGGGGCGAGTGCGATCGCTCCTTCGCCTGAAGCACAGTATCGATGAACGCGATGAAATCGCCCGTCAACGTCAAGATTTTGTCTCGCGCCTCACCCATGACTTACGTACACCTTTAGTAGCGGCTGAACGGATGCTGCTCCTGTTAGAGGACGGCGCATTGGGAGAGTTATCACCGCAAATGCACGAAGTCATTTCCATCATGGGTCGCAGTAACAGCAACTTGCTGGCGATGGTCAATACCTTATTAGAAGTTTACCGTTTTGAGGCGGGTCGAAAAACCTTGGCGCTTCAACCTGTCAATCTCTGCTCCTTACTGGACGAAGTTGCTAAAGAATTGAGTTCCTTAGCTACAGAAAAGCAACTTTCGGTAAATCAGGAGTTTGGTGAAGAATCAGCTAGTAAAGTTATGGGCGATCGCTTAGAACTACATCGGCTTTTTACCAACTTAATTGGAAACGCCATCAAATTTACTGATACTGGCTCAGTGACAATCCGTCTCACTTGTCCATCCACGGTTTCAAATGACTTGATTACGATTGAGATAGCGGATACAGGTTCAGGTATTCCCTTAGAAGAACAAACAACCTTGTTTCAAAGATTTCGTCCAGGAAACCACAAGCGTTCTGGTAGTGGCTTAGGATTGTACCTTTCTCGCCGAATTGTTGAAGCACATCAAGGTACTATACAGGTAAATTCGGAAGTAGGTAAAGGTAGTGTCTTTGTTATTAGTCTACCGAAGCAACAATCTAAGTAAGCAATCAGCACTCTTAGCTAAAGAAATTAAAAATTGCCACCTATCTTCTTATTCATACAAATTGCACATGCTAAGAGCTGATTTCTGATGGCTAATAGCTTACCTCTAGTTATGTCATGTTTGAGGAAAAAAATGATTACTCAATTGTTAAGCACTAATACCATCGCCAAACAATACGATTTTTTTAAGACAGGTAAAACTAAAAGTACGGCATTTCGCATAACACAACTAAAAACTTTAAGACAAGCAATAATTGAGCATGAGCCAAATATTTTTGAAGCCTTAAAAGCAGATTTAGGTAAACCAGTATTAGAAGCTTACTCCTCAGAAGTTCTGATAGTTACGAAGGAAATTGATTATACCATAAAACATCTCAACGTTTGGAATAAGCCTAAACAGGCTGGTACTTCATGGCAAATGTTTCCTTCCTCCGCAAAGATTTATCCAGAACCACTAGGGGTTGTTTTAATAATTGGTGCTTGGAATTATCCTGTTCAGTTAAATATTCTACCTTTGGTAGGTGCGATCGCTGCAGGTAATTGTGCAATTATCAAACCTTCAGAAATGGCTCCTAATACCTCCCGTGTCATCGCTGAACTCATAGAAAAACATTTCGCTCCAGAGTATATTACTGTGGTAGAAGGAGGTGTGGAAACAAGTCAACAGCTACTAAAAGAAAAGTTTAACCACATCTTTTTTACTGGAGGAAAAGCCATTGGCAAAATTGTCATGGAAGCTGCCGCAAAACACCTTACTCCCGTGACATTGGAATTAGGTGGCAAAAGTCCCTGTATTGTGGATACTGACAACGATCTTGAAACTAGTGCCAGACGCATTATTTGGGGTAAGTTTTTTAATGCAGGACAAAGTTGTGTGGCACCTGACTATCTTTTAGTGAATAAACGTATTAAAGAGAATTTACTAAATACTCTTGAAAATTGTCTCAAAGAATTTTATGGGGATCGTCCTGCCAGCAGTCCTGATTATGCTAGGATTATCAATCAAAAACATTACGAGCGGTTGGTCAAGCTTTTAGACGGCGATATTCGGATTGGTGGAGAAACTAACCCTGATGAATTTTACATTCCTCCAACAATCATTGATAATGTGTCTTGGGAAGATCCGGTGATGGAGGAGGAAATTTTTGGTCCCATTTTACCTGTGATTGAATACACAGATATCAGTGAAGCGATCGCCTTAATTAACTCTAGAGAGAAACCTTTGGCTTTATATCTGTTTTCAAAAAACAAAAACTTGCAAAAGCGCGTTTTGCAGGAAACCTCCTCTGGGGGAGTTTGTATCAACGATACAATGAAGCATTTTTTTGTTTCTTCTTTACCATTTGGTGGTGTGAGTGAAAGCGGTATTGGAAGCTATCACGGCAAAGCTAGTTTTGACACCTTTTCTCATTACAAAAGTGTACTCCACAGATCTTTTTTATTTGATTTGAAACTACTTTACGCTCCTTATGAAGGCAAATTGCCTTGGTTGAGACGACTTTTAGGTTAGGAGTATAGATCCCCGACTTCTTATAGAAGTTGGGGATCTTCGTTATGAATTAAACCTGCATCGACTCACTCTAACGTTAGGATTGTTCCTCTTCCTCTTCTTCTGTCGATGGATAAACGTATGTCGAACGTCCAGTCAAGATCGACTTGCCTAGAGAAATAGCTTTCTGAGCTTCAACTGCGGCTTTATGCCTCCAAGTCGCTCGGCGTTTATCTCTTTTGGACTTGGATGTTTTCTTCTTTGGAACAGCCATAGTAGCGGATACTGCAATTTTTGACAACCTTTCTATTCTAGAGTAATCCTCAATGATTCGTGAATAAAAACATTAGGGTGATAATTGCTATTTCGGTACCGGAACCGAAGACGGAGGTGATGGTGTAACTTGTGGAAGATTAGTCGGTTGTTGCGGTTGTGCTTGTGGCGTATTAATAAATTGTTGAGTTTGTTGTTGCGGTTGTGCTTGTGGAGTATTAATAAATTGTTGAGTTTGTTGTTGCGGTTGTGCTTGTGGAGTATTAATAAATTGTTGAGTTTGTTGTTGCGGTTGTGCTTGTGGAGTATTAATAATTTGCTGAGTTGTAGGTTGTGGTTGTGCTGTTGGGGTAGTTGTAGGTACTTGAGCAGATGCTCCCGTTTTGGTTGATTCAAAATAGAGGAGCGATCGCGTGGATTTGAAGTAAGTTGCCCAACGTTTGGGATCGGGGTAACTGCGCCATTGCGGACGACTAGCTGCCAACTCCAAAACTGGTGCGATCGCACCATAATTTTGTACGGAAACGATGATGGAAACATCTGTTACTAAAATATCGCGATCAAAGCTGCGTTGAGCACCTGCTCTCGCAGCCGTTTCCGCTCTTCGCAGTAAGGTTTCGTAGTTTTCTTCTGGGAGACGATCAATAGAGAGATCTACTCTAGCGGTGTAAGCTTGCACAATCTGGGGTGAGAGTGCTTCAAAAAATAACCACAAAGGAACTCCTAAACCCATCAAAAATAAGGCATTAGCAGTCCGGATTTTCTTGCTAATTAATAGCATAGATTGAATAAACGTCTCCAACTGACCACTGATTTGAAAAAATGGCTGGTAAACATAACTCCTTCTCATAACTTCTTAGCTCCTAGCTATAACAAATGAATTTGAATAGAGTAAAAGTCATTTATAAGGAAAAAGGTAATAAAAATGACTTCTTACGTGAGGTTAGATGATAATCCCCAAAACAGTCCTGAGTTTTGAGTGGTGTATTTTGGACTATTGGCATTCTATGTATCTTGCACTTCTTTGAAGCGAAAACGGTCAGAAGCTCTCGAATTCAAAAGCGAGAGACAAAAAACCTTTTTCCTGATTCAATCCCTCCGCAATTTCTGTGGAGTTCTTTAGGACTACGAAATTAGGCTATTAGACATTAGGTTAACTTTGTTTTTTTAGCAAAGCCAACTATTACTAAACAGTGCTGAGCAATGAGTGCTGAGAATTACTGAAAAGGCTAGAAACAAAAAGCACTATGGCAAATAACTGGGCGATCACTATTGGCATTAATCAGTATCAATTCTTTCAACCTCTAGCTTGCGCTCAAGCAGATGCTGAGGCATTAAAAGATTTATTGGCGATTGAAGGCTTTTCACCGCAACAGTGTCTGCTGATGACAGAGACTTCATCCCCTCTGGGAGATAGATCAACCTATCCTACGAAGGAGAATATTCTCCTTTTGCTTGAAGATTTGGCAGCAGCTTGTTGGCAACCGGAGGATAAACTGTGGTTTTTCTTTAGCGGTTACGGCGTTAATTACAATGGACAAGATTACTTGATGCCAGTGGAAGGAAACTCTCTCCGCGTGGAAGAGACTGGCATTGAAGTGCGATCGCTCTTTGAAAGTCTGCAAGTTGCCGCTCTTGATACAGTGGTTTTGCTGGATATCAACCGTGCTTCTGGAACTCAAGCAGAAACTCCGATTGGGCTTGAAACAATAGAATTAGCCCAAGAACTCCAAATGTCTGTAATTCTGTCTTGCCAACCAGAGCAATTTTCTTACGAAAGTAGCGAAATCGGTCACTCCTTGTTTACCGGCGCGTTGTTAGAAGCAGTGCGTTCCGGTCATAGCAGCGACTTAGCAGATTTGGAAAGATACTTAAGCGTTCGCACTCCAGAGTTATGCCAACACCACTGGCTTCCCACACAAAACCCTGTCGCTGTCATCTCCCCAACAAAGAAATTCATTTATCCTCAATTGGAAGTGCAAAAAGAGCAGCGTGTAGAAGACAAATTACCTGCAACAATTGCAGCTCCCTCAGTTCAGTATTCGCACGTAGCGACAGAGCAAAGGATATGGGAAACAGAAGAGGATGAGGAGAAGGGGATACGCTCAGATACACAGAAGGATAATTTCTCAGTGTCCTCTTTTCCCGTGTCTCCGAAACTCCCGATGACAGGAAATAACTTTCAGCTAAAACCCATAGCAAACAGAACCCCTCAGTTTTGGCAACTATTTCTTCTGTGGGGTGCAACTACGATATTGCTAATATGTTTGATCGCGGTAGTTTTCTTCCGTAATAAAGCTGGTTTTAGAGTTGAAGAGATTCTCCCAGCATCGCTCAAAACTACAACTCCGGAAACAAAGGTTGCGAAACCTTTGGCTATTGTCACAACCACCCTACCTACACCACTTGAACCAGAAACGCCACCACCCGCACAGCCAATCTCTCCTATTCTCCAAGCCAAACAGCGCGCGCAGGCACTCTCAGAGTTGGCGAAATTGTCCTTAAAACCTACTCAGGCAAGCGATCTAGACTCGGCGATCTCCACTGCCCGTAAAATTAAACCGGGTGTTCCTCTTTATGAAGAAGCTCAACAAAATATAGTGATTTGGAGCAATATGATTTTAGAGTTGGCAACAGTTCGTGCTAAGCAAAGACAGTATGCTGATGCGATCGCAGCTGCCCAGTTGATTGACAAAGACGACTCACTATATACAAAAGCACAAGAATCTATAAAGCAATTGCGGGAACAAGCAAAGCAGTATGTGAGTAACCAAACTGTTTTAGACGCAGCTAATGCTTTAATTCAGCCTCAACAGGCTTCTACTTACAATCGTGCTATCGAAGTTGCGAAGAAAGTTGCACCTGATGAACCAGGTTTCGATGATGCTCAAAAATCTATCGATCAATGGAGTCAAAAAATATTGAATCTTGCTAACCGTAGAGCTAATCGTGGGGAATTTAAGGCGGCAATTGAGACTGCGACTTTAATTCCAGAAGGGACAACGGCTTACAAGCAAGCTCAGGAAGCAACTCAAAAATGGCAAAACAAATAACTAGTTGTTAGTTGTTAGTTAATAGATTTTGGTATAATTTTCTACCTGCCTTCCCGCCTACTGTACGGGCGGGTTTCACAAGTAAGAGTGTTTCCTCAGATGTTTGTGGATTAAACCCACCCTACGCGCCTCTTCTCAGCAGTACTGTGTTACATCTTCGCGACACTCATCGGCTAAATAGCATAGCGCTCGAAAACGTAAGCTAACCAACTCTTCATATAAGGGATTGATCTTACACATTGGTGGGATATGAAATAGGGTTTTCCCCAATAATTTCACATCACGCTCAAACGGACACTGGGCAGGAATCACTTTGCACAAACGGTGAGCTAGTTGGCGATCGCGGACTTGGATGTTGTCTAACCACTGCCGCAAGGGTTGGAAAATATCACCGCAAGGTTTGGTGTCAGGATGGTTTGGTTGAGCTAAACCATCTTCATGCGCATGTGCTTGATTTAGTAAGACCCAGCTTGAGACGAAAATTCTTTTTGTGGTACTATCAAATACCTTCATGGTACACTCCTCTATTTTATTGAGGGTCTTCCCCTGTCCAAACCAGGTATACAACCTGCCATCGGACTTTCAAGGGAAGAATCATACTATTACCGAAATGGACGCTACTTTTCAGGTAGCCATTTTAGTTTTAACCTGTTTAATATTAAGTCAAGTTAAGGGTAATTTGCTTGGAATCGGAACTCTATTTCCTTATCTTATCTATAACTTAACTTATATTAACTTTTGTTAAAGCTCTCTACCCTCAGATATATATTGTATATGCTTTTGAGAAATTATCAAAGAAATAAGTATAATTACTGAAAATACTGATAAGTAGTTCCATGTCTACTGTTGTAAAAGAATCGAATTAAACTTTATATTCCGTAACGGAAAATTTACGAAGAGTCTGAATGCTCCGCCGTCACTTTCTGCTCAGTGTAACTAAGACCGCTTCAGTGTTAACATTTCCCTTCAAGTTAGGGAGAACAGCACCTCAACCCTTGTTGAAACCCAAACGTTTGCAGCCCGGTTCTGTTGTCGGCATTGTCAGTCCGGCTGGTGCTGTATTTGTCCGTGAAGAACTTGAAATTGTCTTAGACGCAGTCCGGGGATTGGGACTTGTGCCCCGACTCGCGCCTCATGTCCTAGATCGGTATGGTTATTTAGGAGGCAAAGATGTTGAACGTGCTGGTGATATCAATCAGTTTTTTAAAGATTCTTCTGTTGCCGCCATTTTGCCAATTCGTGGTGGATGGGGTTGTAGTCGGATACTGCCTTACTTGGATTATGATGGCATCCGCAAAAATCCAAAGATTCTCGTAGGTTTCAGCGATTTGACTGCTTTAATTGTGGGATTGAATGCAAAAACTTCTCTTGTCACATTTCATGGTCCCAACGGACTGACTGGCTGGAAAAAGACTCAAACAGAATACTTTCGCCGCGTTTTGTTCAAGGGTGAAGCTGTCACCTTTCAAAACATTAAAGATGCCGATGATAGCGATCGCTTAATGCAAGTGAAATACCGGGTACGGACTATTACTGAAGGTCGTGCTCAAGGTAAACTAATCGGTGGAAATCTTTCAGTTTTCTCAGCTATTGTGGGTTCTCCATACTTACCAGATTTAAACGGCGCAATTCTATTTTTAGAAGATACTCACGAAAATATTTACCGCATTGACCGTATGATGACGCATCTCAAAATTGCGGGTGTCTTTAACCGACTTGCGGGTTTTATTTTTGGACAATGTACCGAATGTTTGCCTGATGCTGACTATGGTTCTCTCACCCTTGAAGAAGTTGTTTGGGATCACATCAAACCACTAGGCATTCCGGCTTGGTCTGGTGCAGCGATCGGTCATATTGAGACAATACTAACCCTACCCATCGGTCTCAATGTCGAAATAGATGCTCGGTTTGGAACAATTCGGATGCTAGAACCTGCCGTGGATTAAGAGTAATGAGGAGTAGGGGCAGGTTTTACCTATCAACATTAAATATGTCTATTAATCGGATAAAACCTGCCCGTACAGGGCGTAGGGGCAGGTTTTACCTATCAACATTAAATATGTCTATTAATCGGATAAAACCTGCCCGTACAGGGCGTAGGGGCAGGTTTTACCTATCAACATTAAATATGTCTATTAATCGGATAAAACCTGCCCGTACAGGGCGTAGGGGCAGGTTTTACCTATCAACATTAAATATGTCTATTAATCGGATAAAACCTGCCCGTACAGGGCGTAGGGGCAGGTTTTACCTATCAATATTAAATATGTCTATTGATCGGATAAAACCTGCCCGTACAGGAGTGATGAGTTTTGTTTGAGTCTTAAGTAAAAAAGGTAATGCTGAGTAATGAGTCTTAAGTAAAAAGGATAATTATACTCATAACTCATCACTCATCACTCATAACTTTAAGAAGCAACTTGAGCCGCAGTGCGGGTACGACGCCTTCTACCGTCGCTAACTTTCACTGGCTCATCGGGGATTTGCATTAATAAAGTCACAGATGGTTGACAATGCAGTTCCCGTTTCAAAGAGCGCATTAATTCTCGCTCTAACTGCCCTTGCAATCCACCCCAGTCTACGTCCAATGTTTCTCCCTCAGAAGCAAATTCGGCAAAGCGTTGGCTGAGGATTTCTTCAATTCGTTGTTGAACCCACTTTTGCAGGAGCGATCGCTCGATGGTTGTCACAACACCCCGCAAGTGAATTTCTGGCTTTGCCATCAACTTGCCACTCCAATCGATGGCTGCGGCGATGGTAACAATGCCTTCTTCTGCCATGCGTTGCCGTTCTTGTAAAACTTTCGCGCTTACCATGCCAGAACCGGAGGTATCCACCAGTTCGATCCCGGCTGGCACTTTTCCAGCGACACGGATTGATTCTTCGGTTAGTTCTATAACATTACCATTCTGAATAATCACCATGTTATTCGTCGGAATACCCATACTTTGTGCTGTCTGGGAGTGCTTCACGAGCATTCGATGTTCACCGTGAACTGGTACGAAGAACTTGGGTCGCGTCAGTGCAATCATCAGCTTTTGGTCTTCTTGACACCCGTGACCGGAGACGTGAATTCCTTTCTCCCGTCCGTATATCACATTTGCTCCCTGCATCATCAACTTGTCGATGACGTTAACGACAGCAATTGTATTGCCAGGAATTGGGTTAGCTGAGAAGACCACCGTATCCCCCTGACGGATTCTCAGATGGGGATGTTCTTGATTGGCAATGCGAGTCATTGCCGACATTGGCTCTCCTTGAGAACCTGTGGTTAATATTAGTACTTTTTCCTCCGGCATATTACGGATAACATGCAACGGCTGTAGTAGATTATCTTCACACTTGATGTAACCAAGATTGCGGGCATGGGCAATCAAATTCAGCATTGAACGCCCGACTACCGCGACGACACGGTTATACTTCTGCGCCAACTGCAAAATCATGTTGATGCGATGCACGCTGGAAGCAAAGGTGGTTACAAGTAGTCTTCCAGGAGTTTGAAGGAAAATCCGCTCTAAGTTCGGATAAACTGAACGTTCTGAAGGCGTAAATCCTGCTACTTCCGAGTTCGTGGAATCGCTAAGAAGGCAAAGCACACCTTTTTCACCGTGTTCGGCAAGCCGTTGGATGTCAAAATGCTCACCGTCTACTGGTGTGTGGTCAAATTTGAAATCCCCTGTATGGATAACTAAGCCAAGGGGAGTGTGCATGGCAATGGTGAAGCTATCGGCTATGGAGTGGGTGTTGCGGATATATTCCACAAAAAAGTGCTTACCAATCCGGACAACGTCGCGTGGCTGGACGGTTCTTAATTCTGTGCGATCGCGCACCCCTGCTTCTTCTAATTTCCCCTCTAGCATTGCCATTGCCAGACGAGGACCATAAATCACGGGAATTTCTAATTGCTTTAAGTGAAAGGCAATTCCCCCGATATGGTCTTCATGACCATGGGTAACGATCATGCCTTTAATTTTATGGCGATTTTCCCGTAGATAAGTCATGTCTGGCAAGACTATATTGACACCGTGCATCGCTTCTGTAGGAAAAGCTAAGCCTGCATCTAAGAGAACGATTTCATCTTCATACTCGAAGACACAGGTATTTTTGCCAATTTCGTGTAATCCGCCCAATGGAATAATTTTTAGGGCAGAGTTAATTTCGTTTTTAGTCATTTTCTCCTTAGTTATTGTTCTTTGTTGTTAATTAGAGTGAAAGTTATTTGATGAGCGTTTTTGTAGGATGGATAACACAGGATATCTATAAAGTCAGTATAAAAATGACTCAGATTTTCAATTTCTATACGATTTCTAGACACTCAGAATTCATACTATATTTGTCAGTCGTAGCACAGGTTTAACATACGCAACATTGTTAAAATTACGCACAATTTTGATATATACTTTTATCACCTGTTACCCAAGCGCTTAATGAATTCCTGGCTTGACTAAATTAAGTTCAGTCAGAACGACTTCTAATTCTTGACAAACTTGTGAGTCAGCTTCCCAAAGCGGTAGACGAGTGGAGCCCACTTCCCAACCTTGCAGTTCTAATGCTTTCTTAACTAAGATAGGATTTGTCGTTGCGAACAAAGCTTTGAACAACGGGAAGAGTTTGAGATGAATTTCAGTTGCTTCCTGAACTTGACCAGAACCAAAAGCCAGGATCATCTGTTTTATTTGATTTCCTACCAAATGAGATGCCACACTTACCACGCCCTTAGCCCCTATTGCTAATAAGGGTAGAGTCATGTAATCATCACCAGAATATATCTGGAATTCTTGTGGCGTCAAGCGCCGAATCTCGCTCACCTGGTCTATGCTACCAGTAGATTCTTTTATCCCGACAATGTTCCTTACCTCTGCTAACCGGGCAACTGTTTCTGGATGAAGATTTTGACCGGTGCGACCAGGAATGTTATATATCAACACTGGTAAATCTGGCGAAGCTTGCGCTATAGCCTGAAAGTGCTGATAAAGTCCTGCTTGCGGTGGTTTGTTGTAGTAAGGAACAACTTGTAAGGTTCCATGTATACCTATTTTAGCAGCTTTTTGTGTAGCTGCGATCGCTTCTTTTGTAGAATTGGAACCACATCCCGCAATCACCTGAGCTTTTCCTTCGACTGCTTCCAAAACCACAGTAAACAACTGATATTCCTCCTCCCAACTTAGGGTAGGAGATTCTCCTGTTGTCCCACACATCACTAATGTATCCGTACCGTTATCCGCAAGATGTGCTGCCAGTTCTGCGGCGATCGCATAGTTGACGCTGCCATCTCGTTTAAACGGCGTAATCATAGCGGTTAAAACTCTGCCAAAATCTACCACCCTCTTTTCACTCCTAAATTTCCCTATGCAGTTTTTTTTGTATCTTGGTGGTTTTCTATTGTAATAACCTGTTGACGACTTTGTAACTGCTCGTCAACGGTGTTCATGCAGCGATTACCCGCCCATGATCTTGTTTACGCAAATTTTTTTCTATTAACAACTCGGCAATTTGCACTGCATTCAACGCCGCACCTTTCCGGATTTGGTCGCCACACAGCCACAATTCCAATCCACAGGGATGAGATATATCCTGACGAATTTTCCCCACTAAAACTTCATCTCTACCTGTTGCTTCTATCGGCATGGGGAAGTAATTTGCTTTCCCATCTTCTACTATTTTTATACCCGGAGCTTGACTTAAAATTTTTCTAGCTTCTTCTGGAGAAAAAGGTGTCTCAAATTCTAGATTAATCGCTTCTGAATGGGCCCGAAGTACGGGAACACGTACACAACTTGCAGTAATTCTTATCTGCTGATTCCCAAATATTTTGCGAGTTTCATTGACCATTTTCATTTCTTCCTCGCAGTAACCCTCTTCATTCATAGGGGAGTTGTGCGAAAATAAATTAAATGCCAACGGGTAAGGAAACACTTCGGCAACTGGTTTTTCGCCTGCTAGAATAGCACTGGTTTGGTTTCTGACTTCTTCCATTGCTCTGTTCCCAGCACCACTTGCTGATTGATAAGTTGCTGCCACAATGCGTTTTACAGGTTTGACTTTATGCAATGGCCACACCGCTACCGTCATTAATATCGTTGTGCAATTGGGATTTGCTATAATGCCTTTGTGGGTAGTTGCAGCTTCGGGATTAACCTCTGGAACGACTAGGGGAACTTCCGGATTCATCCGAAACGCACTTGAGTTATCGATCACCACTGCACCTGCTGCGACAGCTTTTGGTATCCAAATTTTCGAGATCGAACTCCCTGCACTTGCCAGAAGTATGTCTACTTTCTCGAAGGCTCGCTCTCCCACTGCCTCGACTCTTAAATTTTCCCCTTTAAAAG
>JAQYWO010000026.1 GCA_029379215.1 Rhizonema sp. PD37 | reverse complement strand
TTTTGTACTCTTTATTTGTTTTTTACGGGTTTATTCGGTAGGTGCAAGATCTGAGTTATGCAATTCCTACCAGCTTCGCATTTCCAACTTGCCGCGTTGATAGCTTAGGTACATTATCAGTGGTCATAATAGCACGGGACGCTAAGTGAAAATCGGCAGCAGTCAATTTTTCACCTATCCCTGATAAACCTGATCGGATTTTTTCCATTGGATAACGTCTGCCGATAACGCCTGTAGAAGCTATCAAAATATCATTGGCTGAAATTCCAGTTTCAGTAGAAATAAGTCGAATAATCTCTTCTGCATCGGCTATACCAACGGAACCATTAGCTACGTTTGCATTCTTTGATATAACAATAATCCCCTGTGCTTTTGAGTCCTTTAAATTCTGACGGCTAATCGTTACACTAGGTCCAGAAAAAACACTTTGAGTAAAGACACCATCAGCAACACTGGCGACATCAGATTTAACGAATAAAAAATCCTCACTTTTATCTCGTATTCCTAAGTTGGTAATAAATGTACTAAATCCTTGAGGTAAAGATGTTGTTAATTGCATATCCCTTTCCTAAGTCAACACTTTATGAAACGTTAAAGACTGTTTTATATTGATGTAATCAATTTTCTCATAGAAACAGTGAGCCTCTTTGCGTTTCAAATTAGAGCGGATAGTAACTCCTTGACAACTAAGAAGAAAAGCCCACTGCTCTAGGTGGTGCATCAAAAGACGTCCAATCCCACCGTGACGATAACCTTCGTCCAGAACTAATCCAAAAAGTATTGCTTGTGTGGGACCAACTATTATGTCACAGACATGAGCATGTGCCCACGGAGAGTGTCAATAGAATTACTACTACTCAGGCTGAATCAGTGAGGAACGCAGATGCAGTCGGAGAAAGCGTAGCCAGCACAACCAAACTTTAGCAGGTTGGTCAAAGAATGTAAAAATATCGCCAAAGCCTGCGTTAGTTTTTTGATGGTGAAGCCAGTGTTGCTCAGGAGTTGTGATGAATATAATCTGACACAAAAAATTCACGAACTTCGGAGTTTGCCAACCGATAACGCTGGTGTGTCTCCACCACACATGAAACTGACCAAAAAGTATTCCAAAGACTATGCCGACGGGAGAAACAGTCCATAAAACTAATGCTACTAGTAGATAAGGTACAGCACCCAAAAAACCATCTAAAAGAACCAGGTAATTGAACTTCAGGATAGCGTAGTGACGAAATTCTTTCTTTGCAGAGTGGTGTGTTTTGAGGTGCAGGTTACCAAAAGCATGTTCGGGTACGTGGTAGCAGAAGGTAGAAAGAAAGTCGCCAAAAAACAGTAATAGCCAAGCCGCAACTATAGCCTCAAACATTTTTACTCCTTAAGTCTGGAGAGAAAGCTATTTCTTCTAAGCCAAAAGCAAGTATTCTGTACATATACGGACTATCACCTTTGGCTGGTAAAACTTTTTCTACAATTCGCGGCATTCCCTGACTGTTACCAGAATTTCTGTAGTGGTATTGCCAGATATACAGCGAAACTAAATCGCGTTTAAAGGATTCGGCGATCGCTTCGTGATGAGCGTAGACAATTTCTGGAGACAGAATTTTACAATTTACTAAAACTCTATCGAAAAACAGTATTTTACCTATTTACTATATTTGCACAGACAGCAGGAAAAAGCAAGCGATAGTACATAAGTCTACAGACAATTCTTTTCTTCCTAAATTCAAACTGTCTGAAGTTGCTTTTGAAACAGTTCCTTAACTTTCAGCCAAGCATTGGTAGCAGCTTCAAAGATTGTAAATACCACGATGGTTGCAGACAAAACCATGTTCAGCAGGATAGCAAAAGACTTTGTGAGAAATCTGGTATTTCTCTAACTCTGCTTCAACTTGCTGTGTTTGTTCTTGGGGAATTCCTGCGTCTTGAGTGCCAAAGAAGGCGTAAAGAGTACCCTTGATATTCTAGGGTCTGAGTAATGGTAGGCGCACCGCCCCCTGGAATAGAGTTGTTAATCCCGCCACCATAGAAGGAAGCTGTCGCTTTAATTTCTCTTAGGGCGGGGATAAGGGTTGTGGAAACTAGGTCCGTATACCATTTAGGTTTGTTACTTACAGCAATTTTCGGGTAATTAGACCACAGTCGTAGGGGCGATCTTCGCAGCGTAAAGCCAAAGGCATAGCAACGCTTAGAGCGAGTCTTCTCACTCGGGACGAGCGTCAGGGCCGGAAAGCCCTTACCAATAGTGTGGTTCATAGAGAGTGAAAATTGCTGTAAATCAATAAACTGAAATTTCTCCTTGGATTGGTAAGCGATAGCGGGTTTCACTTGCACCAGTAAAAAAAATTCTTTAGTAGAGCCGTGAAGTACTAAAGCCCGATTGACAAACAGTAGATTTTATTTTATAGTATTGCATATATGACTCAAAAGTAGTAATCTACGTTACCGATAATATTGAAGTAACCGTAATTCAACGGAGCCAAAAGCGATAAGTGTAAACAGAGATCTTAACAATGAAACATTGCGAAGGAAGCCTTAAAGGAGTTGGAGGACTAAACCTCTATTATCAAAGCTGGCATCCACTTGGTAATCCATCTGCAGTCGTACTGATTATACATGGGTTAGGAAGTCATAGTGGTTTGTTTAGCAACGTAATTGAGCACCTCGTCAAAACTGGATATGCTGTCTATGGATTGGATTTGCGTGGGCATGGACGCTCACAAGGTCAGCGAGGACATATCAGGACTTGGTCTGAGTTTCGAGAAGATCTAAAAGTCTTCCTCAAATTGATTGAGGTACAACAGCCAGGATGCCCACGCTTTCTTTTAGGTCACAGTTTGGGTGGGGCGATCGTTTTAGACTATGTTCTCCGCTTTCCCACCGCAGTTCAGGGTGTGATTACGATGGCTCCACCCTTGGGACGGGTTGGTATTTCACCCGTCAAATTGACCTTAGGGCGCACACTCTCACAGGTGATGCCACGCTTCGCACTCAATACTGGTTTTGCTGGCGCTAAAGCTTCACGCGATCAGAACGTGCTGGCGATCGCTCAAGATCGACTCATGCATTCTCGGGGCAGCGCACGTTTGGCGACAGAGTTTTTAGGGGCGATCGCTTGGATTCAATCCCATGCAAATGATTTACTTGTACCCATCTTGATTCTTCATGGTGGAGCCGATCAAGTAGCTCTCCCTGAAGGTAGTCGTGTCTTCTTTCAAAAGATTGACTTTCCCGACAAAGAGCATCATGAATATCCCCACAGCCGTCATGCCCTTCATCGGGATCTCGATTGTCAGGAAATGTTAGCAGACTTAGAAGATTGGCTGGAAAGGCATGTCAAAGGAGGAACTCTACTCCCGTTCAGACGGCGATCAATGCCAGACGAGTATATGTTAGGTTGAGAGTTGAGTTTTACACTCAATTCATACTTTTTTTGATTTTCTTCACAAAACTTCTACCTGTTCTACCTCTGTACTCTGTACTTGGTCTAATTCTGGTAACTTTTGTCCTAAAATAATGACTATTACCATCATTAATAAACTCGTTACCATAATGATACTCACCACATTTGGATCATCAAAATTACTTGTACCAATTAACAGTGCAGCAGCAAAATTGCGTTGAGCAGTTCCTACTCCTAGAACTCGTTGAGTATCAACACCAGGACCGCCTAAAAGATAACCGACACTAAAGGAGAACACAATAAAGATAGCACAAACAAGGATTACACCAGTTTTCAATAAAGTAATAATCTCGCTAAAGTGTACTATCAGCCTGACTACTAAACCTAAAAGTAATCCAAAGTTAGATATTTTGAAAGTGATTGGTTGAAGAGTGAAAGCTATTGTCTCATATTTTGCCTTAATTAATAACCCAATTCCCAAGGGTGTTAACATCATAAATATTAATGGTTTGGCAATATCCCAAGAGTTTACTTGTACACCTTGTAAAACTAATGGTAGTGCGATCGGCATATAAAAGATTGTACCGAACATTAACAACATCATTAGTCCTGTAGAAAAAGCTAAATTTCCCTTAACTATTTGGGCAAGTTTGGGTAAAGCTGGAGGACCAGATGCCAATGCCATAATGATAAAACCATCTTTCACAGGTTCGGTGAGAGGTATTAGTTTTAGCAGCAAATACACAAAGAGTGGCACTAAGACAAAATTCGTCAGTAGCGAAGAAGTAACCAGACGGATATTACAAAGAGGTTCCCAAATCTGTTGTATAGTTAACTTTAAACCTGTCCCAAACATAGTAGCAACGACAAACGCCAGGAATGCTAATTTGTCAAGTATTGGGGTAATTTCATTCATATTTTTTTGATTTTGCGCTGCCGTTGCAAATCATAATTTTGTTGATTCTGAAAAAATGCGAAATCTAGAGATAATTCATGAATTGCCTCTAGATTTTTTAATTCAAACTTAGGGTGACTCTCTGTAAATTACCTGTGAATGCAAACGGTACTTGATAAGTTTCAACCACAGGAGTACCTGTATCTCGACCAACATCGAAGGTTTCATCTAAAGCCAAGCGATAGGGTACAGTTTTTTCAATTCGACCTGAAGCTACCTGTTGATCGTTGATGAATAACTTCCCAGTTCCTCCTGCACCAATACCACCTTCGTAATCAAAATCAAATTTGATTATTGATTTACCAGGGTGTAATTTTTGAGGAGATTGAATTATGTAACGTTTTGCATTAACAAAGTTATAGATATATGTTGGTTTGCTATTTTCAAGGAAGAAGCCCCAACCAGCAAAACGTCCCCCTTGGGTTAAGAGTATACCCTCTGCCCCACTTTCTGGAATCTCTACATCAGCTGTGATGCTGAAGGATCTATTTTTCAGACTTGGTGCGCTACCTTCTGGGATAGATGCGACACCAGGATAGTAAGTAAAAGTTGTGCGTCCTGCGGCTGGAGAGGGGCGACTACTGACATCAAACCGTTCAGAGACGCGATCATCTAATGGTAAAACTTGATATTGACGTGCTTGTGATAAAAACAATTCTTGCAGTTTTTCCAGTTTCTTTGGATTTTCAGCCGCTAGGTTGTTGGCTTCGCTGAAATCTTCCTCAATATTGTATAGTTCCCAAGGATCTTGTTGGAAGTCAGTACTGATTGTACCCTGCCAAGGTAATCGAGGATGACGAGCGGCGGCTACCCATCCCTCATCATAAATAGCACGGTTGCCGAACATTTCAAAATACTGGGTTTTATGATGGGAAGGCGCATCAGAATTATCAAAGGTGTAGAGTAAGCTAGTACCTTCAAGTTTCTGTTGCTTTACCCCGTTTACTTCAGTAGGTACAGTAATTCCTATAGCCTCTAAAATAGTGGGAGTAATATCAATTACATGATGGAATTGATTCCGTATTCCTCCACGATCTTTAATTCGATTACCCCAAGTAATGATCAAGGGATTACGAGTACCACCAAAGTGAGAGGCGATTTGTTTTGTCCATTGAAAAGGGGTAGTACCTGCCCATGCCCAGGCTGCATGATAATGATTAAAGGTTTTGGGACTGCCTAAGTCATTCAAGGAAGCCAGCAGTTGTTCTCGGCTTTCGGGTACTTTATTGAAAACTTTTAATTCATTGATGCTACCTGCTAAACCGCCTTCTGCACTAGCACCATTATCGCCAACGATGTAGAATATAAGGGTGTTGTCCAATTCACCAATTTGGTCAATCGCATTAATCAATCTTCCTACTTCATAGTCGGTATGTCCTAAGAATCCCGCAAATACTTCCATTTCATGGGCATAGATTCTTTGGTCATCTTTGGACAAGGAATCCCAAGCTGGCAGTTCTTTGGGACGGGATGTA
The DNA here is from genome assembly GCA_029379215.1 of Rhizonema sp. PD37. Taxonomy (GTDB): domain Bacteria; phylum Cyanobacteriota; class Cyanobacteriia; order Cyanobacteriales; family Nostocaceae; genus Rhizonema. The sequence goes on along the minus strand of JAQYWO010000026.1, from coordinate 45,076 downwards.
AGCTGGGCATCAGCGGGAATTACACCCAGTTGTTTTTGACGAGCAAAGGTTTGTTCTCGTAATTTATCCCAGCCTTGGTCAAATTTGCTTTTATACTTGTCAATCCAAGCTTTGGGGGCATGGTGGGGTGCATGGGTAGCACCGGTAGCCAAATAGGTAAATGTTGGCTTGTCAGGGGCTATAGACTGTTGAGAACGAATCCAGGCGATCGCATGATCTACTAAATCTGGGGTCAAATGGTAATCAGGGTGATTAATTGGTGGTGCAACCCGCTGAGTATTTTCTACTAAAGCTGGACTCCATTGATTAGTATCACCACCTAAAAAACCGTAAAAATACTCAAATCCTAGCCATGTTGGCCAACGATCAAAAGGACCAGCCACGCTAGTTTCATAATCTGGTGTGTTGTGCCATTTACCAAAAGCGGCAGTGTTATAACCATTTTGCCGCAATACTTCTGCGACAGTAGCAGCACTCTTAGGTAAGATAGTTGTGTAACCGGGAAAACCTGTTGCTAATTCCTCAACTACTCCTGTACTCACTGAATGATGATTGCGTCCAGTCAACAAAGCTGCTCGTGTAGGTGAACAAAGGGCTGTGGTATGGAATTGATTATAACGCAATCCTTTTTCAGCTAAGCTAGTTAAATTTGGGGTTTCTACAGGGCCACCAAAGGTACTCGCTTGCCCAAAGCCCACATCATCCAGTAGCACTAGCAGCACATTCGGAGCTTTTTTTGGAGTGGCAATTGGGGCGGGAAAATCTGGTGTTGACTCTTGGTAAGTGATGCCGATTTTACCCCGAAAGGATGGTTGGGGAATAGGCAATACTTTTGCTGTATCTGCTAGGGCAGGGCTAGTAACTGTCAATAAGCTGATGACAAGAGAGACGGCGATGCCTGCAGCAAGCCCAGCCATCGCCCGTCGTAAAGTTAAACGTAACATACATCCAATAACCTATGACTAAAAGTAGCGCGATGCCTCCAAGGGCGGCTTGCCCCTTCGGGCTCGCCCTAATTTCATACCGGGCTGCAGAATCTGTACGCAGCTCGGTTTACCCTCTACAGCTTACGAAAGCACTGGTTGTGCTTCTAACTCCTCAGCTTTCTGCTTGAAGACGGTTGGTAATTCTGCGCTGAACGCCTCACCTTGAACAACTTGCGAGCGGAAACCATCGACCCCAACTGGAACATCGCCGGTGATGGTGGTGCGATAAAGAAGACGCTCAACATCCAAATGATCCAAATCTTGAGGAGCCAAATGCACAGTAGCGCGGTTGTCCCAGAAGGCGATATCACCGTTGTTCCATCGGAAGCGGGTGGTGTAGGTAGGCTTGGTAATTTGATTGAAAAATAACTCAAGCAGCAGCTTACTTTCTTGTGGTGAGACGTCAATAATGTGCGAGGTGAAGCCTGGGTTAATAAACAATGCTCGTTCACCAGTCTCAGGATGAACCCTGACGACTGGGTGGATTGAGACGAGTGGATTGACAGCAATGCGCTCAGCAAATTTGCCGTTGCGAGGCTGATGCCCGCCCCCATTGAAACGATGTTCAGCCTTTAATGTATCTGCTAGTGTTCGTAACGGTGCTGACAGACCTTCATAAGCTGCAACAAGATTACTCCACTGCGTGTCACCACCAAAGCTAGGTACATTAACTGCGCGTAAAATTGATGCTGTTGGCGGGTTAATAGCTGCTGTTACGTCAGTGTGCCAAGGACCTCCACTGCGGAAACCATACTGCTTTTCATAGAGCTTACGGTCTACGGGTTTGATCTGCGGAAATCCCGCGACTGGTTCAGGTTCTCCAAGCGGATGCGCGTAGGTCACTTCGCCGAAACGAGACGTGAACTCAACTTGCGCAGCATGATTGATGTTCTGACCACGAAAGAACACGACTTTCCACTTCAATAGCGCTTTACGAATCTCTTTGACTTGATCGTCATTCAGAGGATGGGAAAGGTCTACGCCACTAATCTCAGCACCGATGAAACCAGCTACCTGTTTGACTTCAATATGCTTGTAGCCCATGTAGATCTCCTGAGTTTGATATGTAAGGTATTATTCACATTCGTCTGTTTGCATTGGAATGTTGCTATCAAATGCAAGCAACATTCCACAGTTCGGGAGCATAACTGAAATTATTCTACACTAAGTCGATAGACTTATAATAGTATACGGCAGTCCTAAATCATTAGACATCTGGTGGAAAAGACGTAAAGACGCGATAACCCTTGGTAGAGAGAAGGGTTTCAGGTAACGCATAATTAATTTTCACGTCCTTTCTATTCGTGAGAAACAAACAAGCTGCTAGGGTTGGGATAAACCCGGACAAAAACGGATAACCATTAACGCGCATCGCTACTAAAAACTTTGGTTCATTGAGCCTCGTTTAAATCAGTGAACAGTCCTGACGGCGTATGGTGCAGGGACTCAAGGAGCTTGGCGATACGGCTTAAGCCGTTAGCTTCGTTACCGTCAAGCGTATTTTGTAAGTTAACAGTTGCATTTATCTTGCTTTTTGCAAGTAGCTGTGCAAGTATTAATATACAGTAAACTGGCAGAGTTAATGTAGTTTATAACTTTGATTGCAGCTAAGCAGCATAGTATTTTTTCGATGAGTATAATCTATGGTTATGGAATTGAGCAGGAGCAATATCTTTGGGAGTAATATTCAGTGTCAATACAATTAGCAGAATATGACTTTCAAATATTAGGGTGTTTTCCTGTTTTGTCCCAGTTGCGTCCGCACTTAGAGGAAGCTAAGTTTGTCGATCAACTTCAGTGTCAGATGAAAGAGGGATATCAACTTGCCTTTTTTCAAGTAGAGGGGAAAACTGTGGCAGTTGCTGGATTTCGCATTTATACGTGTCTAGCATTGGGAAGGTTTTTATATATTGATGACTTAGTTGTTGATGAGTCGAAGCGGTCACAGGGCTATGGTCAAAAGTTATTCCAGTGGCTAATTGAATATGCAACAAAAAATAATTGCGAACACCTAAGTCTTGATTCTGGTGTCCAGCGATTTGAAGCTCACAGATTTTATCTAATGCAGCACATGCACATTACAAGTCATCACTTTTCAATTGAGTTGTAGACTGGAAAAGTTTTCTTTCTTGAACTCCATGAATATTGAGCTTTCTCATGAATGATTTAGGATTGATCTCTAAATTTTGGCAATCCTGATGTTCGCTTCAATCTGGAAAAATTCCCTTATTCTTGAAAAAATAATAGTGTGCTCGAGATTGAGATGCACCACGTTTTAGATCATTTTGGACAACAAACGGAAACTTATCTGAAAATTATTCAGGAGCTGTATCGAATTTGTGCGCCAGGAGCAACGTTGTCGATGACGCAACAACACGAACGGTAACACTATAGGACTCCTATTTGATTTTTGAACAGAAATACGAGATAATACGGTGGGGTGTATAAGTTTAACAGAAAACAATGATAGGTCAGTATTTACAAACTGCGATGTTGCCAGAAAGAAAGGTTGCAGCGATGCCCCCTCTTGAGACTGCTCAAAAAGCGATCGCCGATCTACAGGAATTTATAGCCCTCCGTCCAGATGCCCGTGAGGTGAGAAAAGCCCTAGCAGTAAAGCTGGTTTATCAAGGATACTTATACGATGAGATTCAAACAATTCTAGACGTGTCGCGAGGGTCCATAACAAATTGGAAGCAAGCTTACGAGGAAGATGGAATTGATGGACTGCGACTGAACTACTTTGGGAGGAGGAGCTATCTGGATGCCGAACAACGAGAACAGGTGTTGAGTTGGCTACAAACACGAGATTCGTGGGAACTTGGGGAACTAGAGTATAAGCTAGCTTTTGAGTATGACGTGGTTTATGAGTCAAAGCAAAGTTACTACGACCTGTTCAATGCAGCAGGAATCAGCGCAGAAGTTAACGACGAAGTTAAATCCTAAAGCCTCGCCAGATGCTGTTGGCGCAAAAAAAAGAGATTGAAACATTGTTGGCAAACAACCGCAGCGAAATTGAAACGGGAAAATTGAGAGTGTTGCTAATTGATGAGTGCCATTTAATGTGGGGAGACGCCATCGGCTATGTGTGGGGGAAAACAGACCAAGAAATCGCGGTTCCGGTTGTGAATGAACGAGATAAACAGACATACTACGGTGCTATTGACTATCTTGAACGAAAATTGTTGCTTAAAGCCTATGATGCTGGTAATTCAGTGAATACGATTGATTATCTACGTTATTTACTAGGCGAGTCCCCTAATCAACGATTGCTGATTTTTTGGGATGGCGCGAGTTACCACCGTTCCAAAGAAATTCAGGGTTTTTTGGATGAGATTAATCAAGGTCTATCAACTGACCAATGGAAAATACATTGCGTTCGTTTTGCGCCTAATTGCCCACAACAAAACCCCCCTATCGGATATTTGGTTACAAGCTAAAACCTGGGTTCGACGTTTCTGTGCCTTGATTCCTTCATTTTCTCATTTGAAATGGATGTTCGAGTGGTTTATCCGACACACTACTTTTGATTTCGGCCGTCTTCAGATGTACGGAGCTTTTTCAAAAATCAAATAGGAATTTTATCGAGCTTTCCTCGCAAGAGCATAATCATTGTCTTTAAGTGCGAACTTGCCTTAAATGTCCCATTTCAACATCGTCCGTGTATTACATCGTAAGTTTAACCCAAAGTTGGTGGATTGTCAGATGTGCTACACAAAATTACACCCAGATCATGTTTATGAGGAATCGCCTCCAAGTGAATTCAATTTTCTCTCATGTAATACATGGAAAAATCTTATTTCCTCTATTCCATGTATTACACCGAAAATCTTGATCAGCTTTATTCATGTATTACACGGTATAGGCTTTATTGTCCACAATCACGTTGAAACCTCGGACAGTCAGCCATTAATTCCTTTCTCCCTCCAATCAGGAGCGTACGTAAATTATAATTATTATTTTTAAATACTTATACACCCCACCGTATTATCTCGTACTTCTGTTCAAAAATCAAATAGGAGTCCTATAGTAAGAATCCAATCGGTTAGTTTAAAATCTGATTTGGCTAATTTCTCTGTGACTAAAAATTTCTTGGTTCCTTCTAAGAGTTGCAATCCTTGAGCAGAAAATGGTTCCTCGGGAAACTGTTTGACGGACAAGGAAGCTTTAACGATATTAATTGGGTATCCAGATGCTTGGGCGTGAAATTTGTAATATTCTTCTGGGTTGGCTTTAATATCTTTGACTGCTTCAAGTTTAATCTGATTCCACTTCTTGGGAAGATTAGGATGTTTGGTAAGGAAATTTTCTGTTATTACAGTAGCGCTTGTCCCTGCTAAGTCAGAATGTTTAGCTGCTTCATCAATTACTGGAAACCCTTTTGACACTAAAATTGGACCTGTACCAGTCGGTGCGGCAATGGCAGCGACATCGCCACGTTCTAGGGCTGCTTGGGCAACGCTTGGGAGTAGGTGAACAACGGTTGCTTGTTCAGCAATGCCATTTTTTTGCAATAATCCTAATAAGTAGCGGTGCATATACGATCCTTTTGATGTCGCCACCTTTTGCCCTTTGAGTTCTGTAATTGAATGCGGTCCGTTTTTCTTAGCTAACAACCAAGCATTTTGCCCCACTTGCTCTTGGCTAATTAATCGGGTTTTGATGCCATTAGCTTTGGCGACGATCGCTGGTGTATCGCCATAGATGCCAATGTCTACCTTCTCTGCTACAAGGGCTTCATTGAGATCTGGTCCGTTAGGAAAATTGAAGATCTGGACCTTTGCGATCCCCAATTTCTCTAATTCCGGCTTAAGGTTGCCTTTATGTATTGCCCAGCCTATAGGTCCAGTTGGAATATTAGTGTTACCAATGATACCTAAGTGCAGGGTAAAAGTAGTTGATGGGGCTTGGGTTTTAGTGCTTGGTGCTTCTTGAGATAAGATTTGATTGGAACTACACGCGGTGTTTAGTAGTAAGAGAGATGCTATTAAGGTGGATAATCTGGAAAGAAGGGGTGGATGGACAAAATCAGTCATATGACTTCGCAAAGGGATTTTTTTAATGAACCGCACCAGGCACAGAGGAGCCAGCGCTGCATTCTCGCAGTTCTGAGGAGAGTTTCCTTCCCTAGGGGACTGCGGAGCGCGATCTACTCACTCTTTCTAGACGCTGCCTTGAACCACGTTCGTAGCATTGTAGCAAGCGTCACAAGGGAGGGCGAACCCGTAAGGACGCGACACAAAGAGAAAATATAGGGTTTTTGGTTTTTTGCGCAAGTCTTAAGTCTTTTTTTTACTTTAAATGCTTTAGTAATTCGTAAGTTGAATCTTCTTTGGCTCCGTTTGTGCGTTCACGACCCCAACCGATATTTTTGCGATAGCTACCTAGTAGTCCGGCTTCTGCAAGAGACTTCTCGTCTACTGACTCAAGCGGTTCGACTTGAGGTGCTACATAAAGGGCATCTACTGGACAGTACAATTCGCACATGAAACAAGTTTGACAGTCACTCTGTCTAGCAATAGTTGGAGGTGCATTTGGTACGCTGTCAAATACATTCGTTGGGCAAACGTTGACGCAGATATTACACTCTATGCACCGCATCGCGCTGACTAATTCAATCATGTTGGTTGTTAGTTGTTTTACTAACCACTATTTACTAACCATTGACAACTCGTGAGTCTCTAGTTTTTTAGGTTCTGGTTTTACCCAGACTTGATCTAAACCTCCACTAATCAGGTGATGCTGCTGGTTTGCATCCAATTGTGGATGGTCTTGGTGCTTGTGCATACCGCGAGTTTCTTTGCGTTCTAAAGCGCTGCTGTACATCCATCGCGCTGTTGCTACCATTGCTGCTGCTTCCCGCGTCCGGACGATATTTTGATCGTTTGCAGATTGGCTATTACGAATCTCTTGCCAAAGTTGATTTAACCTCTGCAACGATTCTGTCAAATTTTTCTCGTTGCGGAAATAGTTGCGATCATAGGGGAAGACTTCGTCTTGGGTTGCTTGGATGATTTGATCGGGGTTTAGGGTGCGATCACTGCTAGAATAGAATGCAGCTTCGCCTATTGCTTCTGTTGGGCGTTGTGTTGCTTTATCTCCCAACCCATGGGCGTAAACGGTAGCAGATTGTCCAGCCCAATAACCTGAAGATATCGCCCAAGCAGCATTATGGCTACCGCCGCCTGTGAACCCACCACAGATTAATTCTCTTGTTGCTGCATCTCCAGCAGCATACAATCCTCTTACAGAGGTAGCGCAGGTATCATCCACAATTCTAATTCCACCTGTACCACGCACTGTTCCTTCGAGGCGGAGGGTGACGGGGAAGCGCTGGGTAAACGGATCAATGCCTGCCCGATCCAAGGGTAGGAAGAAGTTGGGCTGTGCCTTACGCATGGCTGAGCGCATTTCTTCTGTTGCTTGATCGATAATGGCGTAAACTGGTTGATTCAACAAGGTTTTGGCAATCACCGAACGTCCCCCGTGTGAACCTGCGCCTGGAATTGGGGTGTTGTCTTCGTAGGTAAAAGTTGCCCAGCTGTAAAATAGGGTTTTGGTGACGGAAGAAAAGGCGGGACAGATGCCATAAGCGTTGGAAAATTCCATTCCCGACATTTCGGCACCTGCTTCAGCCGCCATTAAGTAACCGTCCCCGGTTAAAACGTTACATCCTAGTGCTTTACTTAAGAAAGCACAGCCGCCAGTGGCAATGATCACAGCGCCTGATTGCACAATCCATTTTTTACCAGTTTGACGGTTAATTCCTGTTGCACCTGCAACTACACCATCAGATACCAACAGTTGCAAAGCTGGACTATTGTCTAAGATTGTGACGCCTGCCCGTTTGATTTGCTTGCGCATCAGTCGCATATATTCTGGTCCTTGGAGACTACGCCGATAGGGTTTACCCGATTCGTCGGTGGGAAAGGGATAACCCCAGTCTCCTAACAGATTGACGTTCGCATAAGTTTGATCCAGTACCCGCTGCATCCAATCGCGGTTTGATAAAAATCCACCCAATGTTTCGCGACTTGCCATTGCTGTAGCTCGAGCATCGGCATCAGGCGGTACGTACCAAACGCCATTGCCAGATGCCGCCGCGCAGCCTGTTGTACCACAGTAACCTTTATCTACGAGGACAACTTTAGCACCACTCGATGCTGCACTCCAAGCTGCCCAAGTACCAGCCGGACCACCTCCAATTATCAGCACATCTGCCTGCAAGTTGGGATAAATATCTGTGGTAGATGACTCTTCTGACCAAAACTGGTTCATACTGCTCAAATTCCTCACTTTAATATTAGATGCCCACTACAGAAAGACTTTGGCGATCGCACAGTTTTGTTATGCAAGTTTTCAGTAGACTAGCATCTACGCTCTTCATAATACTGTTATTCAGTCAAATTACCGTATTATTTTTGTTAAAAGTATAATCACATAGTTTCTTGAGAAAATCAAGGACAATTTTCAAAAAAATTTAAAATTAAGGTATAAAGCCCAATTAATCAATATAGAAAAGCATATACGCAACTTATTGAGTATATTACTGTTATTGTAATGCTAATTGCAAGATAATTGCTGAGCAGTTGTTGTGTGCATGAGCAAAACTAAAACACAAGTAGCGCGTTTCAGTGAATCGTTGCTTAGATCGCTGTTCTGAAAAATGTCAAATGACTTTATAAAAAGAATTTCAGTTTTTCAGCGTCTGCGATCGCCGCTTCGGTTTCGCTAGAACCGGATTAGCAATATTTAGCTGATTTCAATCTGATCTAGTCTCAAATTTGCACCAATACTCCCTTTTTCTCCACATTTGTAGAAGCCTTTGTACAAAAAATTTAATGTTGTAATTTTTGTTCAACTGCCCTTGCTATTTCACTAAGACTATGCAAGACTACTATAATTATTATACTATTAGCCTATCAACTAACCGAAGTTTATTTGAGAAATGCTAACTCAGGTAGACAACCAGAGGGGATAAAAATTCTGCTAAAACAATTGATTGGCAAAGCTTTCAGGTTACAGACAAAAAAATTGAAGGGATGAAAGGCTTTAGTTTTCAACTTTACCGCCTGCCGAAGGTTTTTAGTGTTCCACCCCAGCCTTGCTTGTGCCTAATTATTGGAGGTTTTTTTGCATGGTATCTGATCCGAATAGGGAACGCTATTACCGATTTTGGATTTTCACCACAGATGGACGTAGCTAAAAGTGAATCTATGCAACGTTTGAAAGAAAAGTTTGAATTCTGGAAACACCGACTAAAAACTCGTCGTTCTCTATCATTCGTCTTTGGCTACAGCTTGGTGCTATCCACTACTCTGTTTAGTTGTCAAACACCACCAAATACTACTCAGCAGCAGGGAGTTTTACCTAAGAACACCGCGCAGCAAGTGGTGCGTATTGTTCATTCAAAACAACTTACTGCTTTAGCAGTTATAGAAAAGCAAGGCACTTTGGAAAAAAGATTAGCGCCCCTAGGTTTTAAGGTACAGTGGCCTGAGTTTCTTGCTGGACCGCAACAGCTAGAAGCTATCAATGTAGGTGGACTTGATATCGCTTCCACAGCCGAATCGCCTCCTGTCTTTGCACAAGCAGCAGGTGTACCTCTAGTATATCTAATTACTACACAACTCAGTGGTAAGGCTGTCTCTCTGATAGTTCCGACAAATTCTCCCACGAAAAGTGTTGCGGACTTAAAGGGCAAAAAGGTTGCTTTCCAAAAAGCATCTATTGGTCACTATCTTTTAGTAAAAGCAGTGGAATCAGTGGGGCTGAAACTGAGTGATGTCCAGTCAGTTTTTCTAACACCACCAGACGCAAATGCAGCGTTTAGTCAGGGAAAAGTGGATGGCTGGTTTATTTGGGAGCCTTTCGTCACCAAGGCTGAACAAAAGAAAATAGGTCGTGTTCTTGTAACTGGTGAGAAGTTGAAGGACAGTGGCAGCTTTTACTCCACCTCACGCCAGTTTTATCAGGCTCATCCTGACGTGATTAAAGTATTTTTAGAAGAACTGCAAAAAGCTGAAATTTGGTCTAAAGATCATCCTCAAGAAATGGCACAACTGCTTGCACCTGTAACTCAGCTTGATGTTCCTGTGCTGGAGAAAATGCACGAAAAGTACGACTATGGGCTGCGACCGATTACCAAGGAAATCATTAACAAGCAACAACAGGTTGCAGACTTATGGTATAGCCTAAAACTTATTCCTCAGAAGGTCAATGTGAGAGACGGTTTTTTGACACCCGAACAGTATGCCGAAATTACTCCCAAGGATGTGCTAGCTAAAAAGTAGCAAATCAATTCTCATTCCTAAATCAAAAAAGGAGATTATTATGCCTACATTGACTTCAACGAATTTTAAAATAACTCCCATTGATGCACCCTTAGGAGCCGTGGTGATTGGGCTGGATGCAAGCCAACCTGTTGCACCTGAAGTCATTTTGCAACTGAAGCAAGCTCTGCGCGATTACCATATCTTGATTTTCAAAGAGCAAAAGCTCTCTGATGTGCAACTATTGGACTTTGCATTTTACTTTGGCTCACTCTATGTACCACCAGATGATATTCCAGTGCTAGCTTCTAAACCTGGAGTTACTCCGGTGGTGATTCCGATTTCCAACGTTGATGGCGGCTACACTGGCTCTCTTGAGATTCCCTTCCATTCCGATCACCAATGGACTCCCTATCCTTCGAGTGGATCGCTGCTTTATGCGCTGGAAGTTCCAGTGCAGGGTGGAGATACCTATTGGTTAAATCTTAATTTGGCATATGAGACGTTAGATGAATCAACTAAGCGACGGATTGCTGACTTGAAGTTGATTACGTACAACCCGTTTTTGCGAAATCCTGACGCACCAAAAGCTAAGTATCGTTTGGATCAAAGTATTCCCCTAATCAGTCCTGTCTTCCCCCATCCTTTGGTTTGGACTCACCCCGATAGCGGCAAAAAAATTCTCTCCCTGAGTTTGACTACTGAAGTCGAAATTGTTGGGATAGATCCGAAAGCAGGAGCAGAATTGATCGAGCAGTTGAGACAGCATCTGAATCAACCTCAATTTTACTATCAACACAAATGGTCTGTGGGTGATATTTTCTACTGGGACAATCAAGCTACCTTACACTATCGTCAAGCGTTCGATCCGAATCAGCGACGGGTCATGAAGCGCGTCAGCCTTGCAGGTAGTCGTTCATTTTGAAGTAAATACAATCTTGAGTTGCTGACATGACTACAATTTCTACATACGACCCAACGTTATTTGAAGGTGCTGCTTGGTATTATGCTCGTTACAGACCTAAATACCCACCAGCTTTGTTTGAGTTGCTAACAGAGAAATTTCAACTCAATGGTCAGGGACGGCTTCTTGACCTCGGTTGTGGTGCTGGGTTGATTACAATTCCTTTAAGCGATCGCTTTGAAGAAGTCATTGGGCTAGATCCTGATCCAGAGATGCTTAAAGTTGCCCACCGGGAAGCAGAAGCATCAGGAGTCACAAATATCAGTTGGGTGCAACAACGAGCAGAACTAATTTCTCCCGCAACAGGCAAATTCCGTCTGGTCACAATTGGGCGTGCTTTTCATTGGATGCAGCGGGAACTTGTACTAGAGCGAATTTATAAGTTGCTCTCTGCTGATGGTGGACTAGCAATTATTCAAGCTCCTCAAGATGCTTGGACTAGTGAGCATCCGTGGAAAAAAACAGCGATTGCAGTTGTTAAGCGGTGGCTGGGTGAACAACGTCGGACAGGTCAAAGTGGACAAGGTGTGTGGAAACCTCTAGCAGTTTCCCATGAAGAGATATTGGCTAAATCGCCCTTTCCTCGCATCGATAAATATGAGTTGAAATTCGAGCAATCTTGGACAATTGACACTTACCTTGGCTATCTTTATACAACTGCTTTCTGCCTACCATCTTTTGTGGGAGATAATCGCGAAAAATTCGAGACGGATCTTAAAGAATCTCTGCTTGCTGTCGAACCATCTGGGCAGTTTACAGAAGAACTACCTGTCTATGTTATTGCTGCTTGGAAGCAGTAAATTTTCAGCTTTGGTGGGCAATGGTAGCCCATTCAAAGAGGCTAAAATTTTTGGACGAGAATTTTTCTAATCACTGTGTTATATGAGCTTATGCGGTTAAAAAAAATACTTTATAACACTTAAGCTAGAAAACATCCAATCGTAGCTAAACTGGAGTTTGTGTCTATGTCACCGCAATCAACTCAACAATTAGAGAAAAGTGTCTCTCAAACGCAATCTCCCCTAAAAGTGCCTGCTACTCGCAGACGGAGTCAGCGTTCCCATCAGGCAATTCTCAATGCTGCTGCTGAGTTATTAGAGGAAAAAGGCTATGGCGGTGTTTGTATTGAGGCGATCGCCAACCGTGCAGGAGTAGGCAAGCAAACTATTTACCGTTGGTGGTCATCCAAGGCGGAGGTAATGATGGAAGCTTATTCTACCGATGCCGGACACAATTTTCTTATACCTGATACAGGTTCAGTTAAACAAGACCTGTATCAGATTTTGCAACAAATGTTTACAGTGTTGACAACGACGACGGCGGGTGCTGCTTTCACCGGACTCATTGCGGAAGCGCAAATGGACACCAATTTAACTGAGGCGTTTCGCGAACAGTTTATTGCCAGTCGCAGAAAAGCTACCCGTACTATTTTAGAGCGGGGTATCGACAGAGGTGAAATACGCCCAGACCTGAATTTAGAATTGGTCATTGATGGAATTTATGGTCCAATTTGGTATCGGTTGCTGTTAAAGCATGCACCTTTAGATGATGTATTTACGGAAGAATTGATAAATTTATTGATGCTAGGTATACAAAGTTAGCGGGTGCGGTGCGAGTCATCTGTAATAGTTTAGGAGTGATTTATGGTAGGTAAATTAGATGGAAAAGTGGCGATTATTACTGGCGCTTCTTCTGGTATTGGGGAGGCTACAGCAGTCGCCTTAGCAGCAGAGGGAGTAAGAGTCGTGATCGCAGCAAGACGTACTGAGCGTTTGCATGCAGTAGCAAAAAGGATCGAAGCCATCAGTGGTCAGGTACTGCCTATTGTTACGGATATTACAGACGAAGCTCAAGTGAATCATTTGGTGCAAAAGACTAACGCAGAGCTAGGACAGGTGGATATTCTGGTTAATAATGCCGGAATTGGTGTGCTAGGCACAATTGATACTGGAAATCCTGCAGACTGGCGGCGAGCATTGGATGTTAATGTTCTAGGAGTTTTATATGCTATCCATGCAGTCTTACCTATTCTCAAAACCCAACAATCTGGACATATAGTCAATATTTCTTCTGTCGCAGGACGGACAGCGCGGGCTGGTGTTGGAGTTTATAACGCTACCAAATGGGGTGTCAATGCTCTTTCAGAAGCATTACGCCAAGAAGTGTATAAGGACAATATTCGCGTTACCATCATCGAACCAGGCTTAGTCGATACACAATTCAGTGACTTCATTTCTGATCCCATTGCCAAACAGCGTAGCGAAGAACGACGTAAAAGAATAACTCCTCTAAAAAGTGAGGATATTGCTAGAGCTATAGTCTATGCGGTCACACAACCCCAACATGTAAATGTGAATGAAATTTTGATTCGACCGACTTCACAAGATAACTAGGGTTTTTGCTCTATGAGTTTTCCGCCCAATGGTAGCGATACGGCGATACCGCCGTGGTCAAGGGCATCGCAATGCTTGTGAGAAATGCGGGCTGACTAGTCTAAACTGTAGTATTATTTCTGAAACAACCCGCTAAATTGATGTGGTAAATACTCAGATTAACAAATTTAAAATATACCTCCTATGCCATTTCGTATGTATGTATATTTTGTTCAGGGTTTTAAATCCATTTTTCTGATAAGAATCCACCTGCCTGCATTTTCCATAACTTGTGGTAAGCACCGCCGAGTGCCAGTAGCTCGGTGTGAGTACCATCTTCGATGATACGACCTTGATCAAATACCAAAATGCGATCCAAATGGGCAATAGTAGAAAGCCGATGAGCCACCACGATGACCGTTTTTCCATTCATGGCTAAGTCTAGGGTATCCTGGATCGCTTTTTCGGTGAGTGAATCGAGGCTGGAGGTGGCTTCATCTAAGATCAGGATCGGCGCGTCTTTGAGGATCACCCGTGCGATTGCAATGCGCTGCCGCTGCCCTCCGGACAGTTTAACACCGCGTTCGCCGACCAGAGAGTCATACCTCTCCTTCGTTCGCTCAATGAAATCGTGAGCATGAGCCTTGCGTGCTGCCTCGATCACTTCCGCATTAGTTGCCTCTAGGCGTCCGTAACGAATATTTTCCAGCAATGTCCGATGGAACAGAGATGGATCTTGTGGAATCAAGCTAATTTGGGCATGTAGAGCATCCTGAGTCATGTCTCGAATATCAACCCCATCAATGAGAATCTGTCCAAATTGGGGGTCGAACAGACGCAAAATTAGATTGACAAAGGTAGATTTGCCAGAGCCAGAAAAGCCTACCAGTCCGACTCGCTGTCCCGGTGGGATGATGACAGAGAAATGATCGAACACTTTCTTCTGCGCGAAGTAGCTGAAATGCACGCGACGAAACTCGATGCGCCCTTGGGTGATTGTGAAGGGGATCGCATGCTCGCGATCAATCAACTCGTGGGGTTGAACGATGGTGAAGACACCATTGGCAACATTACCGATATGTTCAAAGAATTCTAGAAAGCGTTTACTTAAATTGCGGGCTTCACTGATGATCAATAGCGACAGACTGGTTGCTACCACAAAGTCAGCACTAGCGATTTTTCCTTGACTCCAGAGAGAAAGTGAGTAATACAGAGTGCCAATTTTCAAAATTGCTGCAGAAATAAACTGAAACCAGCGAATTCGCTCAGAGTGCCAGTTAGATATTCTTACTTCTTTGAGTTCGCGCCCTAATTGCTCATTCAAATAGCCTCGTTCAAAACCCAAGCGAGCAAACAGTCTGCTACTGGTGAGATTTGTTACCGTATCTACAATGATGCCAGTTGTCTCACTTCTGGCGGCTGCGGCTTTTCGGGAGTAAATTCGACAGCGAGTTGCTAACCAGAACGAAATACTGACGAATAGAACTGCCCACACTCCCACAAATGCAGCAAGCGGAGGATAGGTGCGATACAGTAAAGTTGTAGCAACAGTATAGACGATGATTACTGGCATAAACTCAGTAATCAGCATTTGCATTGTCTGGGTTACACCTAAAGAAGATTCGCTAATCCGATGTGCCAAAGCCCCAGCAAAACTGCTACTTAGGTAGCGATGGGAATGCTGTTGCAAGTAGGCATATAGATACCGGACTATGTGCTGGCGGTGAATTGGGTGACGGATAGTTTGCAAGAATCCAGATGATCGCCCGAATATTACTTCACCCACACTCAAGGCGATGAACAGCATTATTGATTGGCTTACAGCATCAAAAATATGTTTGCTGTCGCCCGTCCGTTGCGTCACGCTACGGATAATCTCGCCAATGGCATAGGGCAACATAATGCCACAAGTTGCGTGTACTGTTTCCAGGAGCACCATTGCCACATACCACCAGCGAAACTGATTGACAAAATAGCAAATAAACATGAATGGAGTTGGTGGTAAGTTGGGTGCATTGGCAGCACTTTGAAAGGATTGAGATGAACGAGGACTTTTGATTAAAGAACGGCGATCGCTTCGTATCACTTCAGCTTCTCCTTAACATCATCACAATCTGTCAACATTTCAATAATTTCCGTGAGTCTGCTAATGCGTTCCACTCCTCTTAATAAGATCCACCTTTCTGTGCAGGGAGGGGAGAGCAGAGGGGGAGAAAAGTAATTTTTTTTCTCCCCCTTCCTTGTTAAATACTCCCTGCTCTACTAGGTCATTTACGCTACTACCAGGTTCTTATCCACTTGTTTGGATTCGATTTTACCTACCTTGGATTCAATCGCCGTACCTTTGAAGAAATCGGGGTTGGCTTCGGTATAAAACTTGTAGGGATTAGCAAATACATAGGACTTGAAGTCGGCTTCGCTGAGGACGCCTTCTTTCACGAGTTCCCAGCTTTCAGCTAGTGGGGCGGTGAGATCTGGCACATCCCAATGACCAACATCTGAGGAATAGATCGCGTTGATCTTGACACCCAACGGATTGACTTTGTCGTTGAATGCTGCTGCTATAGTGCGATCATCCGACTCAGAACCAAAGAAGAAACTGTTCACCCAGCGATCGCGGATGTCCTCAATTGTTTCAATGCCTGCGGCCGCAAAATCTTCCAGTTCGCTACCAATCGGCTGACGGCTATAACGCGTGAATGAAGATCCCAGTACACTTTTGGTCAATTCCTCTTTGTCAAGGGAATGCCCTTGAGTAATTTCACCACCGAAGCGCTCAAATAGCTCGAACAGCTCCGTTGCATTTGCCAGGTCTGGGTTGTAGTTTTGCAGTGCTTCGAGATTACGCTTGGAGAAGCGATCTACCAAATGAATGTAGACGTGGGCACCCCAATCTGCACCACCTTCGAGCATACCTACTCGCAACTGTGGAAAACGCTTGGTTACACCGCCAAAAAACAGCGCTTTAGCAAATGCTTGCGAGCCATCTGCGAAGTGACCAATATGGTTGTTCATGTAGTTACTGATGGAAGAGCGTCCAGTCCACCCTTGACTGCCATAATGGGTGGTGACGGGTACGCCCAGTTCGACGACCTTAGCCCAGAAGGGATCGTAGTCGTATTCACTATCTAGTCCGTAAAAGTCGATATAAGAAGCATACTTGGCGATTGCCGGAAATTTGTCTGCCGGATACTTATCAGTTAGAGCCTTAATCGGTCGTTTCACACCACCAAGAATATTAATCACCTTTAATCCCAGTGTTTTCACGGCAAACTCTAGCTCCTCAATGGCTTCTTGCGGAGTTGTCATGGGGATGCCCGCCACTGGTGTCAAGCGATCGCTATATTTACGGTAGATATCAGCATGATAGTGATTGACTGCACGATGCAGTGCCTGACGGTTTTCTTGACTTGCTCCAGCCGGTGCAAGGACATTGTTTGGAAACAGCACTGAATAGTCTGATCCCTGCTCCGCCTGACGCTCATAGAATAACTCCGGGAGAGTGTAAGTAGCGAGATCCAACGTGTTGCGGGTGACTCTCGCCCACCAAGGCGAGCGAATTGTACGGTTGTATTGACGTTCTTCTGGAGTTTGTTGATACCAGTCTTTACCATCGCTCTTGGAGTTGAGACGGGAAGATTCCGCCTTGCGTAATTCGTCTACAAGTTTTGCACCACCATAGTTAGTAATGTAATCCTCAAGAGCCGGGGTGAAATCATTGGTGTGAACGTCAGTGTCGATTACCGGATAATCAAGGGTTGCTCTGATTGCAGCAGAGGGCGAGGTCTTTAATCGGCTATATTCAGTCATGTTTTTTTCCTTCAAAAAATTACAGGTTTTTTAAGTTCTTGCATTCGCTCTACCTCAAACCGGAGGCGATCTGCAAAAAGTACGCTTTAATTGGTATGACTTAACCATTAGTGAAAAGAAAAATTTATTTACGCCAACACCAATCTCTCATCCACAAGTTTTGCGGCAAAACTATTGCCCGGACGTCGCAGTCCCAGGTTTTCACGCAAGGTACTACCCTCATATTCGGTACGGAACAGTCCGCGTTTTTGTAGAACGGGAACGACTAAAGTAATGAAGTCATCTAATCCTGTGGGCAAAATTGGCGGCATAATATTAAAGCCATCTGCCGCACCGTTGTTGAACCATTCCTCTAGTTGGTCAGCAATGGTTTCAGGAGTACCAAGTATGGTGCGATGACCTCGTGCGGTAGCAAGAGAGAGATACAATTGGCGCAGAGTGAGAGTGCCACGAGTAGCCAAATTTCTGACTAGTGTGAGACGACTCTTGTTGGTGTTAGTGTCGCTGGGCAGTTCAGGAGCCACATCATCTAGGGAATATTTCGACAGATCGACACCTTTGTAATAGTTCTTTAAAATACCCCACGCCACATCGGGATGGATCAACGATTGCAGGAATTCGTACTTTTCTTGAGCTTCTTCTTCGCTACGACCAATGATCGGGAAAGCACCAGGCATGATTTTTAGATCGTCTGGAGAGCGCCCATATTTCCCCAGTCTACCTTTCATATCAGCATAAAATTCCTGGGCATCGGCTAGGGTTTGATTGGCAGTGAAGATCACTTCGGCAGTGCGTGCGGCTAAATCACGTCCAGGTTCAGAGGCTCCAGCTTGAACGATCACCGGGTAGCCTTGGGGCGGACGACCGACGTTCAAAGGGCCTTCTACAGAAAAATGTTTGCCCTTGTGGTTGAGTGTATGCAATTTGTTCGGAGCGAAATAAATACCAGATTCTTTGTCGCGGATAAAGGCATCGTCTTCCCAGCTATCCCACAAACCTTTCACCACTTCCACAAACTCTTCGGCGCGTTCATAACGCTGGCTGTGTTCCGGGTGATGCTCAAGTCCGAAATTACGTGCGGCATTCTCATTGCCTGTGGTGACTACATTCCACCCCGCCCGGCCCTTACTCAAGTAGTCCAGGGAGGCAAATTTACGTGCCAAGGTGTAGGGTTCTTCATAGGTAGTCGAGGCGGTAGAAATGAAGCCGATGTTTTGGGTGACTGAGGACAAAGCTGAGAAGAGGGTGACCGGCTCAAAATGGGCTATTTTACCGTTGCGATGCTGAGTTTCTGGTGCCTCACCCCAGACTCCTGGGCTATCTGCTAGGAAAACTGCATCGAACAAGCCGCGTTCGGCAGTCTGAGTAATTTCCTTGTAATGCTCGAAATTTAGACCAGCATCTGCTTGTGAATCAGGGTGTCGCCAAGCAGAGACGTGATGTCCAGTGGCTTGAATGAATGCACCTAAACGAAACTTACGTGTTTGGCTCATAATGCTTTTTTCTTTTCTGTAGTGCGTTAGCGGCGCTTAGCGTTCCTGCTGAAAGGCCTTTTCATCTAAGGTCAATTATTATTTGACTGCTGCTCAAAACTCATGCTTTCACTCTGATTGACTGACATATCTTGGTCAAAGGCACACAGCTACTCCCTTCCCGCTAGAAGAATACCGATACATTAAACCGCCCTGACGCTCGTTCCGACGCTCCTCCGTCGCTACCGCTTCGCTAACGCTAACGCTGCGAAGATCGGGTTCTCCAGTCGCCTACGGCGGGAAAACGCCTCATGCGCGCTGGTTCACCAAGACAAGGACAGTTCGCAGGAGGGTTTCCCTCCGTAAGAATCTGTCCGCGCCAAGAACGCCAAGTTTGAAGTCAAAAAGATAGGTAATCTTACGCCGGGTAGGGAGTAGTTGACAAATCTAAAGTACTATTTGTTTACCGATTAACAGGTGATTTGTATGAATTCTGACTTAATACCCTGGCAAAAGACAACCTCTTTGTAAACAAAATATATGTAAACCTAGAAGTACGTATATCTAATTATTAGAAAACCTAAATGTATATGGTTAAAAAAAAGCCTTGCCCTAGATGAGGTGCAAAGCGGTAGCGGTAGTGTTAGCGACGCTCATAGCATCGGAACAAGCGTCACAAGGAAGGCGCAGTCTAACCAATCATCTCTACCTTATATCTTCTAGCTGTCTCTCCACGCGAACTGAAGATACAGTTGTAGATGAACCCACGTTTAAGGCGAAGAAACCCAACCAATTAATAAAAGTATGATGTCTAGTAAATAAGGTTCAGTAAGACAATACGGTTCGGATAAGATAATGAACCTCCTGAGAACATTTGGGGAATAAGAGGTTATTTAGATAATTTTCTGTATATTGGTAGGAATATAATAGTCTGATATAAAAAATAGCGTAAATATCCTGAATTTTGCAAATAGAGAGTTGATTGTGTACTTATGTAAGATCGCTTGCTTTTTACTGCGGTCTGTGCAACACTCTTATTTAACAGTTATAAAGTACGGTAAACTGATAGAGTTTAAGTAAAAATTTTGGCATCAAAAAACTAAGTAGTTGTAGCTGTGGGATCGTTTAGAAAAAACGATGTTAACAGATTCTCAAGAACTGGCAGTCACCACTGATTCATTAAGAGCTGTAAATGCTATCAATGACTTTTTTGAGCAATTATTTAGTGTCGGAAACAACGGTCAATTTATCCAAGGAGGTTGTTGAGGCAGATCCAGCTTGTGCGATGCCTTAAGGCAAGCAGAGTCGCGCTCTTAGGAGTGCGTGACACTACTTGTCACGCTTGCTTCCCCGCAGGGGTACGTCGCTAACGTGTCTACGCTCATCACAAAGCTATTGCTAAAGCTTTTCTCCGTAATTTAGTCTCTTTGCATACATGCATGACTACAGAAATTCTGGAGATAGTCAGCGAATGGTGCGGATTGCAGAAAAAGTTTTCAGTCCCAACGACAACTGGGTTTTAGCCGTAACCTATCAGAGATTGTAGGAGAAATTAAACAATTGACTATCAACGTCTTTAAGAAATTTTTGATCACTAAGAGTTCCTGGTGGTAGTAGCCTTGAGCTAATAGCACCTCTTACAAGATCCTTAGCTGTAATTTGTTTGTTAATCAAAGCATTCTGAAACTGTTCATAACTGGGAATGCCAGCGCTTTTTAATTCACCTCTATAAGCTAAAAGGACAAGTTTAACAGGTGATACCTGAGTTTCATAAGCAGAAGTTTTACTGGAAACAGCAGGATTAAAAGCTGCTTGTTCAGCGCGAACTGCACTTGTAGAAACAGTAGATAAGAGCAAAACGGATAAGCCACCAACAAATAAACCTTTCATCATTCAAACCTTTGTTTCATGAAAGCAGGTTTTAATAACCTTGATAGCTTAACCATAACGAACCGTATCGTCTATTCTATCTTCCATAAGACTGATCACTTAAGTAACAAATTATTTATCACTATCCCTGTGTATCCTTCTTTCCTGTTGCCTGCCGTAGCGAGTAAGTTTACAACTCCTGCACAGATTGCTCAGATGTGTATATTGTGTTTTTTGTCAATATACTAGTCTACAATATTAGCTTTTTTAAGGTGTGTTAACTTTCTGTGTTCTTTGAGCTAGAATCTTACAGCAGAATTCAGGAGTCAGGAATCAGGAGTCAGAAGTAAAAAGAGCTTGGAGTCTAGCTTTCAACTCGAGAGTGTTGTACTTCATTTACTTGCAATGTGCTGTAAGTTATTTCAAACGATGCTTACTGACTGCAATCAAATTCTACTGTTTTTTGATTGAAAAAATTTTATTAACACAATCCTTGCATTACACAAGGCTATATGCGAAAATTACTTTATCGTAAAATACGGTAAACAGATAAAACTGCAGTACTTTATTTATGAATTCTATGATCATTAGGGATGACTAGGAAATAATTGAAGTCGAAATCAAACTTTAGAGATTTTAATTAATCAGTGAAAAACTTCTGACACTGTCATTAATAAAAACAGATATCTCAAAAATGTCTGTTTTTATTAATGTGTGCTTGAAAGTCTTTCTCCTGATACTCATAAAAATAGGAACAGGATTTTCAGAACTAGAGGATTTGCGGGAGAGAAACAAATGTTCTGGCAAATTCCAAAATCTTGCAAGATTTTGCTGAAAAACGCCAATTAATGATAATTAGCAGAACGCTCTGAGCAAGTGTTTCTGTTGAGAAGGAACTCCAGAGCAGGAAGTAGGGAGTAGAGATATCTTGAATTCCCACGAAGCGCATCTGTGGGATTCAAGGATGCCTTGTTTCTCTAAAAGAGCGTGTCTCGCAACACATCTTTTTTTAAAGTAGGCTGTCTTACCCACAACGCTCATTTTTTTAGTTCTCTATTCCCTGCTCCCTTTTTTGTAATTTGCTCTATCAATTTTTGTTTTGAGCCAATACATACAGTTTTGAGGTTGAGGAGTTATGTTGTCAAAATTTTACTGGAATTCTAGATGGATACTGTTCCTGCTTTCCATGATAGATGTGTTTACGATCCTGTTTATTCATCCTGCAAAGACTTGGGCAGATATACCAGAATCTTCCTTATCTACTTTGAGTGTGCCTTCATCTCCGTCACTCCTCAAGCCTATCTCACAAACACTTTCGCCAGTCCCTGAACAATCATCTATTTCTCAAGCTGCTGACTCTAAAGAAAAAGATCAGATTAATTCTGTCTCTGATATTTTAAATGGCAAGCGATCGCCTATTTCTAAACCTACTGACTCACAAAAAGAAGACCAAGCTAATTCTGTCTCCCAGCTTTCGGATGTCAAATCGACAGACTGGGCTTTTCAGGCATTGCAATCATTAGTGGAACGCTATGGTGTCATTACCGGTTATCCCAACCACACTTTTCAAGGTAATCGAACATTGACTCGCTACGAATTTGCAGCAGCGTTGAATGCAGCATTAGAGCGATTACGAGAGTTGCTGACAATTAATACAAGCGATTTAGTCAGAAAACAGGACTGGGAAACCCTGCAAATATTACAAAATCAATTTTCAACAGAACTGACGACACTGCGGGGAAGAGTTGATCTGCTCGAGGCAAAAACAGAGACTCTCAAACAACAACAGTTTTCCGCCACAAGTATATTGAATGGTCGAGCCCAGATTGTCATTGGCTCACTTTTGGCGGGCAATAACGTCATTACCAAGAAACCAGCGCCTCGTGTCGTCACATTGCAAGATAATGTGTCTTTGCGCTTGAACACAAGTTTTACTGGTAAAGATGTACTAAGCATAACAGCGGGAGGTGCAAATATTACCTCATTGGGACAAACAAGAGCGGGATTATTGGGAACTTATGATGGGAGAACTTCTGATAACGCCGTTCTTACACTTGCACCCAATCAAGTTGCACTGACTGGTTTCCGCTATCGGTTTCTACCGGCTCCAAATACCCAAGTCAATATTTATGCCCAAAACGATGGAGCTAATGAGATAGGCTTTTCTGTTCCGATTAACCCATATTTTGAATCTAGTTTTGCCAGTGGTGCTAATGGGATTTCACGATTTTCGCGGCGGGCTTTAGTCTATAATTATGGAGATAACGGTGCCGGAATTGCAGTACTCCAAAAATTAGGTAAACAGTTCCAAGTAGGTCTAGCTTACAGCGCCCCCAACGGTGCCAATCCGTCACCTAATAATGGCTTATTCTCCGGCAGATATTTATTTCTAGGGCAAATATTGTACAACCCCCCCAAAAGCAATTTTCGGATATCTGCTGCATACGTCAATACTTATAGCCCGCCAAATACTTTAGGTTTCAATGGAACAAACTTTGGTCCAGCAGCTGGGAGTAATCTGGTAAATAGTACAGTGGCTGGAACCGGAACTGTCGGCAACCTATATGGGGTACAGGCGTTCTATCGAGTTAATCCCAAGTTTGCAATCAATGGGTGGGTAAGTTATGCAGTACACCGCTATTTAGGGCGTGGAGATGGTCGAGCTATGGATTGGGCGATAGGACTAGCATTCCCGGATCTTTTTAGTCAAGGTAGTCAAGGAGGGTTTTTTGTTGGCATGGCACCGAGACTTATCAGTCTGAATAAGAGAGTAGATTTGGGAGCAGGTTTGGGGCAAGCGGACAAAGATGTCTCCCTGCACATAGAGACATTCTATCAATATAAACTGACAGATAACATTGAGATTACGCCAGGGTTGATTTGGGTTACTGCACCAGACTCTGATGCCAGCAATCCTAGTAGTTTATATGCCTGGGTTCGTACTTTATTTAGGTTTTAAGACTTCCGCCAAACTTACACATTCTAATAACAGATGCAGATTCTTCTCTGGTAGTAAGGGCCAACAGCCCTTCGGGTGACGCTCGTTCGCCTTTGGCGTCTCCCCTTGGGAGAAGACTCGCTACCGCTTCGCTAACGCAGTCCCCTACGGAGGGAAACCCTCCGTAGGGGCTGTCTCACCGTGACGCTCGGAGCCAGATTATTTGCCAGCGCGTACGTTCTATTGGGTCTGATGCTTGACAGTAAAGCTTCGACAACTCTTCTACAGATTGATGTTGCTCTATTTTCAATTTTTTCGGCATGGCGATCGCCTGCTTCAATGCACCCTTGATTCTTTCGTTCCAATCATATCACTTCGATGCTACCGGATTTGATATTACTTGATATTGAGCGATTGATTCCCCTTGCACGTAGTTGTGGTTTTGACATCAGTTTTTCCAGGTGCAGGATGTGAGTTGAGATGTTGAAATGTTCGCTCCGTTTGCTGCTTCACTACTTGAAGTATCGGACGGTTCCTCTGCCAGCTTAATTCATTACAGTTTCAGCAACGCCCAAAGTAGCTATGCACTCATTGTTGGTTTGTACAACAAGTTCCGAGTTGCTACCATCGCTGCAACCAAATGTTCCATATCCTCTTGGGTATGAAGGGCATTAACAGTAATCCGAATCCGCCGGGGTTTAGCAATAAACCAAACCGGACTTACCCAAATACCGTGGTCTTCCATGATATGTCTTGCAAACATCTTGGGATTAGTTTCTGTTGGTAAAAGAACTGGCACAATATTGGTTTCACCAATGGCATCAATATCATGCTCAGCTAAGCGCGATCGCAAGTACCGAGTGTTATCCTGAAGTTGTTTCACCCGTGCCGGAAATTTGCCAACCAGACGAATACTCTCCAACGCCGCAGCAGTGTTTGCTGGCGGCAAAGAAATTGTGCCAATTGAAGTCGGAGAAACATTTAACAGTGGTTTTAACTCTGCAAAATGAGTGCTGATAGCTGCTCCGGCTGAGGCGGCAAACTTAGATAAAGTTGTCATAATCAGCGGCACAACACCCTGCTCAATCGCATGAGACGGTGTGATATTAAAGTGTTCATAAATTCCTCTTCCTGTTGCGCCAATTGACCCGCTGGCATGTGCCTCATCCATAACGAGTACGCTGCCTTCGTAACTGTGCAGCACGTTTAGCATATCTGGCAGTGGTGCAATATCGCCATCCATAGAGAAGACGGCATCAGATATCACCATAATTCGATCATTGGTTCGCGCATACCGATGCAGTTTGCGAGCTAAATCTTCTACATTACAATGACGGTACGCTTTGACTCGGACGCGAGGGCTATGACCAAACGCTTTACCGGAACGAGTCCCCGCATTAACAATTGCTGAAACAATACAGGCATGATTAAGAACATCAGTGAGAATCAAAGTCTCTTGGGTATTCTGAAATCCTGGCACTGGAACTGCTAAGTGACAGAAGGCATCCATTAAAGCTTGCATTGCCATCCAAGCATTCATAAATAGCTGCGTGTGGGGCAAATCCTTAAAAGCGGAAATCTCGTCCTCTAATTGTTGATGTAGGTCAATACGCCCACTTGAGACCGAGCAAGCACTGTTAGATGTTCCATATTTGAGAATAGCATTAATAGCAGCTTGTTTGACAGCTTCTTCTTGAACTAGTCCCAAAAAATCATTCGAGCAAAAGTTAAGAACTGTTCGACGCTCACCAGTTGCCGCTTCTTCAATCTCAACTAGATTACCCTGCTTTTGACGGCAAATATACTGATCAGGGTCTAGTCCACTCTCGTACCAGCGCTGGACATACTCTTTGATAATTTGCATTTATGTTGCCCCCTCACCTTCGCTTCCCATTGCATACCGATTAATTATATAAAAATCCTATTTGATTTTTGAAAAAGATTACGTAAAAAGTATGCCAAATAAATTACTACTAAACCAGTGAAATAGCGTAAGGGGTAGAGAAAATTGGGACGGGTGCTTGTTCAGGCGATGCCTGCGGCGGGCTACGCCTACGCTAATTTCAAAAATCGCTCTTGTTTGCTTTTCTAACCAGAAATATGAGACATATTTCTTACCTCCTGAAACTTTGGCAATCACTATAATTTAAGCGACTTCCGAAAAAAAACTCATTTCTACTTTAGGATAAGTGATTATAGATTGTGTGATTATTTCATTATTTTTTTGATTTAATTACGACATCATTTTTCGCAAGTTTTTTGATTGTGTCTGTAATTCAATATCTTCTTGATCATCAATTTTATTAGTTTACGAGCGCACGATTGCGGCTCAGTGTCTAAGCGTTGCTCTTCATACACGGATTGTGATTAGACATATTTGAAAATGAATCCGTCACGAATTCATCATACTTCTTTTTCGACACCATTCACGTCTATTCTCATTTATTAAATATTATTGACATTAACTCAGAAAGCCCTGTATTGCTACAAAGTTCATTCTGTCTACTTTTCAGTCTTTTTTTACGTCGAACTCAGGTTACATGGGCATCTGTCGCATTCTTTTTTTTACTTGGTATTAACTGCTCAACTACGAGAAAAAGTCCAAATAGCGTTTGAGAAGTGCTTACCCTAACTAATTTATACCCTCTAACTCCTCATCAGTTAAATCATACAACTCTCGTAACTTCTGCAACTTCTCATCATCAGCATTCCAAAAACCGCGTCCGTGGGCTTCTAGCATTCTGCTGACGATATTACGGAAAGCTTCGGGATTGCTAGTACGTAGCTTCTCTGCCATCACGGCATCAAAAGCATAAGTATGCGCAGCCTGGTCGTATACCCAATCCTCGGTAAAATCCGCAGTTCCACCCCAACCAATTAACGCCGTCATGCGTTGAGAAATTTCAAAAGTACCGCCCGAACCTTGATTTGCCATTGCTTCCGCCCATTTAGGATTCAGTAACTTGGTGCGATACTCCATCCGCAGCAAATCATCTAAGTTGCGGGGTTCGGTGTCTTTGGAAAAACTTTCCACAAAACTCGTTGTGACTTTTTGTCCGCGTTGTTTTTCTGCTGCTTTTTTCAAACCGCCTGTATTGGCGTAGTATTCTTGAATGTCGGTTAAACCGTATTCTACCGAATCAATTTCTTGGACAATGCGATCGCTTGTCTGTAATAGTTTATCCAAAACTTGTGGTCTAGCTTGACCTTTATCTTCTCTCCCATAGCTAAACACATTCCGACTTTGCCAAGTATTGCCCAACTCCTCTCCAGACTCCCAATTCCCATCCACCACACGATCATTCACCAACGAACCAAAATCACCTGCCGGGTTAGAAAACAACCTTGCAGATACATTCTCAACGCCTTGCGCCTGCAATGCCAAAGCGTGTTTTCTAATAAAATTCCAGTCTTCTGGTTCATCTGCATCAACCGCCCGTTGAAACAAATCATCCAACAACTCAATGATATTCACAAAACTATCCCGAAAAATACCAGACAAATTTCCCAACACATCAATTCGAGGATGCCCCACCTCTGACAAAGGCTTCAACTCATAACGAACAATTCGTCCCGTGCCTTCCTTAACAGGTTCCGCACCTACCAACTCTAACAAAATGCCCAGAGATTCGCCCTTAGTTTTAATTGCATCCAAACCCCACAACATCACTGCCACAGTCTCTGGATATTTCCCATACTCTTGCAAATGCTGGGCAATGATTTTCTCCCCAATCTCCCTTCCTCTGGCATAAGCCGCAAATGAAGGCATTCTGTAAGGATCTAAGGCATGAATATTTCTCCCCGTAGGCAAAACACCTGCTCCATCACGCAACAAATCACCCCCAGGTGCAGGCAAAATATATTCTCCATTTAAACCCCGTAACAAATTTGTCAACTCATCAGTTGTTTGCATCAACAATTCTCTTATTTGCCTTTCTTCTTCTTCGCGTTCTTCGCTTTCTGGCGGTTCATTCCCAAAATAAGCCTTCAAATACCCTGCCATTTCCTCCTCATTCGGTACATCCCCCAACGTATGCAACCCAGAAGAAAAAAGCCGATTCTCCAACACCTGCAAATACTCGTACAACTTCACGAGATAATCATCAAAAGCGCGATCGCTAAACAGTCGGATATTCTCAAAACTCAAAGCAATCCCCAACTGCTTCGCATCCTCAAACGGACAATCTCTATCTAAACCCGTATCAACAATCTTTTGACAAATCGCTTCCTTAAGGACATAATTCTTTTGTGGGTCTTCTCGATACTCCGAGATTAAATCCCGCACTACCATCAATTCCTTGTACAATCCGGCACGACCATAAGGCGGTACATTGTGAGAAATCAATACACCATAACCGCGACGCTTCGCTAAAATAGATTCTGAAGGATTATTTGCCGCATATATATATAGATTAGGCAAATCTCCCAACAAAATATCAGACCAAGAATAACCCGTATTCCCTAAAGGAGATCCGGGCAACCATTCTACAGTACCGTGCATTCCAAAGTGAATGATCGCATCAGCTTGAAACTCATTTTGCAACCATTTGTAAAAAGCTGCGTATTGAGGATGAGGAGTTAAATCGCGTTCAAACATCAACCGCATCGGATCGCCTTGTATTCCCAAAGGTGGTTGTACGCCTATCCAAACATTCCCCAACCAGACACCGCCAATCTGAAATTCATCACCATCAGTTTTAATGCCAGTACCTGTGAGTGATTTCCATTGCTTCTCAATTCGCGATGTGTGAAGATATCCCAACCATTTTTCTAGAGTGCGGACGTTAACTGAAGAACCTTCCCCGTACGAAGGTAATAAAACTCCCTCCTCGCTAGCGGGGAGGGCTGGGTTGGGGTTATTCTCCGCCTCTTTCACCCGATGAATTAACTCTTCCCCTTCTTCAGGTAAATCCCCAACCGTATATCCTTGCTCTTTAAGTGCTTGGAGGAATTTGAGCAAACTTCGAGGGACATTTAACAATGCGGCTGTTCCTACAGCACCGTAACCTGGTGGAAAGCCATACAAAATAATCGCAATCTTTCTTTCAGAGACAGGCTTTCGTCTGAGGGATATCCAGCTTTGTACCCTGCCAATTAATCGCTGTACTCGTTCGGGAACCAAGTAAATCTTTTCTCCCACCAAACCACCAAGGGGAACGGTATCAATTGCTCCATCCAGTTCGGGTAGAGCATATAAGACAACACTTTGCAAGCCCCCAATCCCTTGACGTGTCCAAGAGGATATATCTTGAATGAGTAGTGGTGCCGCAACTATATATGGTACATTCTTAGCAGAAAGAATTTCTACGGCAACTTGCGTCTGTCGTCCAGCTTCCATTGAACCAGCAGGACCTCCGACTAAAGGGAAACCAATCGTAGAGACAATGGCATCAACTTTGACTGCTTCTGAGGAAAGAGAGGGAATGCTTACATGCCCAAGATGTCGTTGCTGTGTTTCATAGTCGGTTGTCATCCAATCCCGTACCGCCACATGTCCCTCTACACCGTTGATGAATATTGGTAAGGGTATCATACCAGCTTCTTCAAAATGGTGAATTAACTGAGGAATGTAGGGTTGTTTAGTCACAACGTGCTTGCGGTATAGGAGAATGCCAATGACTGGGGATGAGGGAAGTAATTTTCCTTCCGCGATTCTTCTTTTGTGATACCACTCTAAATACTCGCGTGGAGATTCAAAATATCCCGAGTATTGAGGATGCAGCAAACCCATGTTTGGGGTTTCGATTGGTGGTGGGATCTCACCTGCTTTTAATTTTAAATATTTTTCTGCCAGTGTCCAGAATAAAGCGGCAACATTTTCCGGTCCACCAGCATTCCAGTAACCGTAGATAATCAGCCAGTTACGTAAATCTTGGACTTTCTGCACTGGCACAAATTTTAATAACTTTGGTCCAATTTTGAGAAAGCTGATATAACCTGCGAGTTTGTCTTCCTCACGTCCGTTGCTGAATTTATCGAGAATAAATTTAACTGGTTTGGGCATTCCTTTGGGTTTGTCGCCAATGGCAAAAGCACCTAACTGCGTTAAACTCATCAGTTCTAAAGCTGACTCAAACACGAGGCGGATGGGAATATTAGAGATGCGATCGCGCAACCACAAACAAGAGTCATAGTCAAATAGCAGACTGCCAAAAAACACATCAGCGTACTGGAGTGCCGCTTCCACCTCAGTACGCTTGGAAGTCAAGTCGCGATCGCTAAACACCCTCAGATCCAACTCAGTACAACGAGAAGTCGCTAAAAAAGCCGCCTTTCGGTACAAGTCAGCGTTAAACGATTCAAATCCAGCAATCAAGACGATGCGTTTCATGCCAATCTACAAATGGGGAGTGCGGGGAGAGTTTATTTTGATTCTAAACTTGTTTTCCGCCTATAAGCTGATAGCGCTCGCAATGCTATTCGACATCCAAACAGGGTACAAAAGTCATGCAGTGATCGCAACGCTCAGCACAAGTCATGACTCACCTCACAATACAACAATTTTTAAACTACTCTAGCTATCGACGTTTAGCGTCCAAGACCATTAAGACCTATGCCTTGAACACTCACCACCATTTGGTCAAGAGTAGCATTATTGTCTTATTGGGGTTCCACTCCTTCATCAATCCAAACATCAATGACTGCTTTTACTTCTGATTCAGTTATAGCAGACCACTCTTTTTCATTGATAGTTGTCCTAAATACGGCTCTTTTACCGTGACCAACTTTCTCTATTTGGTGTCCACGATATACATTATTTTTAGGCTTAATCATTTTTTTCTCAATTTTACTGAACTATTTTAACAAAAATACAAATTCATTCGTTCTAGATACGTCAACTTGAAAGGCAGTTATCGACACTTGACATTTTTGGCAAGTGTATTTAACCTATTAGATAATTAACCGATAGGTTTAATACAGATGTCTGCCGACCCATTGAGCGTTACCTTTGCCGCCCTTGCTGATCCTACCCGACGTGCTATCCTGGCTCACCTGAAGAAAGGTGAAGCATCGGTGACTGAGCTAGCCCAACCCTTTGAGATGAGTCTTCCGGCAATCTCCAAGCATCTCAAGGTACTGGAGATTGCCGGATTGATCACGCGGAGTCGAGAGGCTCAGTGGCGACGCTGCCGACTCAACGCCCAGTCGCTCAAGAATGTTGATGACTGGCTCGAACAATATCGCCAATTGTGGGAGGAAAGGCTTGATCGGCTGGATGATTATCTGCACAAATTACAAACTCAGGAGAAAGACAATGACCAACAAAAATAATTTCACTGATGCTCAAGACGAGCGCGAGATTGTTATCACTCGCATCTTCAACGCGCCTCGCGAACTGGTGTTCAAGGTATGGACAGAGGAGAAACACATTGAGCAGTGGTGGGGGCCAAGAGGCTTCACAACCCGTGTCGAACAGATGGACGTGAGACCGGGCGGCACCTGGCGATATGTGATGTGTGGTCCCGATGGTACTGAGTATCCGGTAAATGGTGTTTTTCGAGAAGTCGTGCCACCAGAGCGGATTGTCACGAGTGATAGATTTGATGAGGGCTTTGAGGAGCTTGTAAAGGTAGATATACCGCAAGGAATTACTATGGTAACGACCCTTTTCGAGGACTTGGGCGACAAAACCCGCCTTACCCTTCGGATTTTGCACACTACTGTAGAAGATCGCCGCAAGCATGAAGAAATGGGAGTCATCGCCGGATGGAACTCAAGCTTTGAATGCCTGGATGAATATTTGGCAAAAAACGTCGAGAAGAGTGCCTCAAAATCATAAGTAGTCTAGCTTAGAAGTTTTTGGCGATGTTTAATAGATATCTCCGAAATATGTTTTCTTTGACTCAAAAGATATGAGATGAGTTTTTTACTGATGGCGCTAGCGCCCGTCTTCAGATAGGGACAATTAAACCAGTTGGGCTTCCCTAACATTATCAAGATTAACTAGCACGTATGTTCTACCGAATGTGGACACATGCCGGAGAGTATATTGACCCTGGTATGGACTATTATGAGCAGCAATATTCAGGAGTAAGTCCTTAACAATCTGAGGAAAAGGCTCAATAAGAGCGGCTTTGATCTTGTTGCTCAATCTAATGCCACGCAAAGTTTTTCTTGAAAGATGAGAGAATTTAGAGACATAGTAAAAGTACTACAGACTGATTATTCTCTAAGGATCCCAATTTTTTAGCTCATTTTTCCTGAGAATACTTTAGCTTCTTTTCAAGAAATGGCTCAAGAGATTGAAGTGCTTGTCAATACCACTGACGATATTTAAAATACTCGCAACATTGTGTGGTGGTGAGGAAATCAGAGTATCCTCAGCAATTAACCTTTGAAAGTTTAACTTAACTTCCCCAGTACGCTCACTTCCATCACTTTCATAAAACTTCACACCTGCAAGTTGCATAATCTTGATGATTTCTTGAGCAATGATGCCATAACCAATTGTTGTCGGATGAATACCATCTAAGGAAAATAAACCGCCTTGAGTGCGACCAATTGGTTTGGAGATAAAAAAGCGCGAGTCTGGTACAGGTGAAAGTGCCTGAAGTTCTGGTGGCAACTTATATGTACCCCCAACTTCTTCCCACCAACTAGGTCTAGCACTTGGGTCTTCATGATAACGTCTGGACGCAAAGCGATCTAATAATCCAGAGCTTTCAAACAGATACCAATCTCTACCTTCAGTCCTTGCTTGTTGCACAGCAGCAGTGATATAGTCATTATACTGATCAATCGCACTATCAACAGCTCGTACTTGTTGATGTGTTAGATTTGGGTGCTTGTTAGGGTTAAAATCTTTGTCGCTTATCCAAGGCAAAGTGTAGTAAGGGTAGTAACGAGAACCTTGCTTTACCTTACCACCGACGCCACGGGCGAAAGGAACGATACTGATATGCGGAACTGTGCCAAAAATGACATGACGAGCGCGAATTTTCTTAACTTCGCTCACAACTCGATCTAGCTCTGCCTGAAAGTGAATTGGACGCCAAACAGTATACTTATTGTTCAAGTCCATATCATTATAGTCGCGATCGCTCCAGACCACGTTAAAACTCAAAACACTCCTTAAAGCATTATTCGCACCAAGCACCACAATCAGCGTTTCAATACCGTCCCCATCACTATCTTCTTGAGTCCCTTCCCGAGCTAGTGCTGCTGCTGCTTGCAATGGTGTCAGTGCTTTTTCATCAACATCTCGTGCCGAGTTTAAAACCCGTATTGCCGCACGTTCGTTATGATGGTCAACTAGCAACCGAAAAAAGCTGTTCTTGGGTGGATTTTTCTTCAGTACATCTATACAGATATCTGCATTGCGTATCAGCGTTTTTCGTAAATCCCACCCATAGACTGCCAGGTTATCATTAATTTTTCGTTGCTGTGGGTATGCAGAACCTTCTCCACGTTCCCAATAATTCTTCAGCACCTTTAGATGTTGGTAGAGATAGAGTAAACAAGGTATGAAGTTTAACCAATTAATCTGTTTCCCAAACCGTTGCTGTAAGTCATTTGCCAACCGTTCCAAATTGACTGGCAATCCGTCTTCCGGTCCGTGATAATTTGGATAAAGTAGTTCCTTCCAACCCATTTCACGAGCGATAATTGCGGGATAGGATATTTGCAGATTAAAAACTGCCCCACTTTGATAACCTTGCGTGATTGAATCGCCAATAGCAACTAAGCGATTTCTGGGAGTTCCAACTCTGCTAACGCTTACAGGAATGCCAAGGGTAGGATCTGTAACGGGTTTTCGTGCCTCAAATCTAATCTCTACATCTGGTGGTGTTTTAGGATCGAGCATTGAAGCAGGTAAATTAGTCATAGGTGCTTTTGATTACTAGGACAGAGATAGTTGGTAAAGGGTCATTGAGAAAAAGGACTTCGATTTCAACGATTCGGTGAGAATTATCTTCCCGATTAGCGATCACCGATTACCAGCCTAACTATATAACTAGTAACTTACGCTACGACTCCTATGACTAATCACTCACAATTGAACTGACAATGGGCGTAGTATAGTTGAATGAAAGCCGTGTAGTGTTTCAGCTTTCAAATACCGCTCTTGTAGGAGTTGCCACTGCTGCCACAACTCGTCACGATTTTTTACTAGTAAAGCCGTTAATCCACGGGGCAAAGAGTATGATTTTGACTTGAAGACATCCACCAACCACTCACTCAAAACCACATTGTCTTGGATAGAACCCAAAATCTCTTGGATACTTTTGACTTCTTCAACATAAGCCTCATAAGACTCGCCGTATAAATCAGTAAATAACTCCATTTGATAGCGGAGGCGTTTGGCTTGTTTGCGCAGACTATGCAGAACTTCCCCACTAGTTGCTAATTCTCGTTCTATATTCTCTGCTTCCCAATCTTTTGGCACTACAATCTCCAACCCGGATGTTTGGGTTCCAACCAACCAACCCGGATGTAGCAGGAAGCTACTCGCCTCGGTGAAAAGTAAATCTGGGAGGACTTGCTGAATTGGTAAGGATGCTTGTGGTTGATAATTAGGTTGCTCTAACCATTCTTTCAATTCTTTTTTGAGAGACTTGTAACGTTCATCCTTTAATACTGCCTTGACATCTACCAGTGCATCTTCACGTTGCTTGTCTAAAGCGTCGAAAGCAATTTGCAGGGATTCCTGTTCTTTGCGAGGTAAATTTGGTTTGTAAATAGTTTCCAGAGCTTCTTTTAACACGTCTAAGTCTCGGAGATTGCCGAGACGATGTGCAATTTTACCAATATTTTTATTACTTACTGGCTGTGGTAAATCTACTGCTAAGGCAAAACCATTGACAGTTGTACGTAGACGACGTAACCCCACTCGCATTTGATGCAGTGCTTCTGGATCTTTATCTTTCTTAACTGCTGTTTCCCACTTTAAAGTTTTCTGGAAATGTTTTTGAATTGCCGAAGAAGCGTAGTTCCCTAGAGTTTTCTTTTGGGATTTTGTAGCTAATATCACTGCTGATACACCTTTACAAACATTTTCAATAAATATGTTTTTAATAATAGCACTAATTATAGAAGATGTTATTTATTTTATTTTTCATATATTATATTATGTTATAATTCAAATACATTTATTGATTAAAAGCTGACAATATTCCTATTTAACTTGTAAAATATCCCTGTTTGTTAACAACTGAGAATGCATAAGCTATTTAATGAGGTTTTACCTTCTTGGTAAACTTTCCAAGACGAGTTTTAGAGTGACAACGCTGGGCTTAATAATTTTAGATTTATTCCACAGATAATTCTTTAGGCAAGTCATATCAAGGAATGAACGGTTATAAAGATGAAAAATATTTTGCCTTATACAATAGCTTATAAATCTTAAATTTGTGTTAGAATGTATAAGATTTATTGAGTTCCTAGTTGAGTGCTAGAAAAATGAGATAACTTAATTGTGAATACTCCTCAATATGCGATTTCAACTACAAGGCAGTTTTCAGAGCAATGAGGAAGCCACATCAATTCCTACTTGTCAGCCTAGAGATTTGTGGAAATTGCCTGCACCGGACAGGTTGGAATACATTGTTCGCAGACAATACAGCGCGATCGCGTGAATGTCAGCTTAAATGACTGAGGATCGAGATTTAACGCTTCTGTAGGACAAACTCCGGTACACAAGCCACAGTGAACGCACAAGTTTTCATCAACGATGATCTCCCCTAAAGCTTGAGAGACAGTGATATTTTGCGATCGCATCCACTCAATCGCCGCCTCTAACTCATCAATATCCCCCGAGAGTTCCACAACAAGTTTGCCAATTTGATTCGGGGCGACTTGAGCGCGGATAATATTTGCAGCTACATTAAAATCTCTTGCCAGTCTATAAGTGACAGGCATTTGAACGGCGCGTTTGGGAAATGTGAGAGTGACTCGTTTCTTCACAAATTTGTTATGGTTTTTTGTTTTACCGTATCTTATCAAGTCCGTTTAATAGTAAAAAACATCCCTGGCACAATTCGTGACAAAGTCTTATCTTGGAAATATCTATACACAGACTAAAATTCTAACCTATTTCAAACTATCTGATTTTTTATGCCGAGCGGTACTAGTACAAGAAGCGCGGAAATAAAGCTGTTATTCGAGCATCTTAGGCTGTTTTAATTTTTAATTCCGCAATCGCGGTACTATAGCAATCCTATTTGAGTTCCGAACAGGGTTCAAAAGTAATGCAGCGATCGGAAAATAAAATTCTTGAGGATTGGTAAAGAATATTAATTTAGTACAAGTGTACTAAATATTTTGATTCCATTATAGGATTGCTATAGTCAGTTAAACTAAGAATATTATCACTTAATAAGTTTTAATAATTTTGTTATGAGTACAGATTCACCAGTTAATTCTCCAGAAAAATCTGAAGTCACCGTTGGAAAGCGGGTTAGAAATCTCTTAATTGTCATTGTCGCGATCGCCCTTAGCGTTGCCTTAGTCTTGGGACTCCGAACAGAGACAGCTTCTACTTCCCTCGCCCAGTTAGATAAGCAGTCTACACCTTTAGATATTGCTTTAACTAATGACAAGCCATCGCTGATGGAATTTTATGCAAATTGGTGTACTGTCTGCCAGAAAATGGCACCAGATATGGCTGAGTTAGAAAAACAGTATGGCGATCGCATCAATTTTGTCATGCTGAATGTGGATAATACCAAGTGGCTGCCAGAGATGCTCAAGTATCGAGTGGATGGCATTCCCCATTTTATATTTTTGAGTAAGAAAGGGGATATCTTAGTGCAGGCGATCGGCGATCTGCCCCGTACGATTATGGCAGGCAACTTAGAAGCCTTGGCTGTTGGTTCACCTTTGCCTTACACCCAGGCAAACGGAGCCGCTTCTAAATTCTCAGCACCTGTTGCACCCGAAAGCAATCAAGACGATCCTCGCGCTCATGGGAATTCGTAATTACGATTCCACGACAGTAAATATTCCCAAAATTTGTGTATTGAGTATAGAGACGTTACATGTAACGTCTCTATACGTGTTTATACTGAATCTTTGTAAGAATCCAAAACGCCACTACGAATAACTAATGGGGGCCAGACTAACAAGAAGAAGCCCATCCATGTTAATACAGGTACAGACACGAGAACCGTTAACCAGATAGTTTTAAATATGACCCAGCTACCGCTAATAAGGGTGACACCTGTGAGCAGTATAGACCAGGGTTGACACCACCAGGGTTTGTATTTCCAAGGACTTACGGGCTTTTGTTCGAGCATTGGTTTATTTGAGGATTGGCAAATAATTTATTCTTATAGTACTTTTAACGTCAAGGTGCTAGTACTCCATGTCATTAATTCTGATGGGTTAGAATAGTTCGTAGTAAGCACTTTAGTGCTTAAAATTGAGCGATATCGCTCACTACATACCCCACTTGTACTCCACCAACCCAAAATTGCTTTTTTTAAGGCTTGCAGTGGAAGCAGGAGGAGAAAGAGATTTATATTCCTGGCAGACTACTAGGAACAGAGAAGAAATGCAGGGCGATCTCTGTGACGAGAGTAGGTTTATTGATAGGATCTCACTCATTGCCACTGCCTAAATCTTTTCGCAATTGTACGCTTCTTGGTGTTAGAGTCGGAAACGCATAGGGAATTAAATACTCTCCTCTAGGAATTTGAGGGTTAGTCTTTTGGTTTCTGACTTCGTAACCCATGATACGTAAAGATTGGAGGTAAGAAAACAGATTTTCAGCTTGAACGCCCCACAGTGATGCCAAATCTTGAGTTGACAGTTGAGATGCAACACCTATACCTTTCACTACGTATTGAACCACACGCCAAAAAAGATTAACTTTTAATTCGGGAGTAAAAGTCATTATTCTACTAATCCGAGGAGTGTACTGGTAATAGCCAGATAGCTGAATTAAATCAGCCATACCAGTGATTTCGATTAGTTTTTCTTCAAAAGCTTTCCACAGTCCTGTAAATAGCTGTATATCTAAATTTTGAGAACATAGCTTCACTTTGCTAGTGGCTAATACCCAATCTTTGTTATCCGATGAGGGTAATACATCAATAAAAAATTGATTTTCTTCTTTCCATATCTCACTGGTTTGTGCTGTAATTGTCCAGCCAGAACTGTTCAGTTCATATTTTAGATTGATTTTGATGCTATCAGATACTTTCTGTGGTGTCCAGGCGAAATCAGAAGACAAAAATCGCACTGCTTGCCCATTATTTTCATGACTGGCTGATGATATTGATGTACATTGTTTAGTGCTGCTTAAAAGAGTGATTGCAGCTTTAGCCTTTTGAGCATATTTCTCTGTCATTTGTCTTTTGCGCTGTCTAAATCCTAGCTGCTGCTCCGCGTTCATGTATTGCATAGGAAATGGGAGCGCAACTCCCATAACTTGATCCAAAATACTCAAAGCTAAAATTCTACCCACCTGAGGTGGTACTGAATTTCCAATCTGTTCAATACTAACTTGGCGATTCCCCACAATTTCATAAGCATCAGGAATTGTTTGCAGTCGCTTCAACTCAGCAATTGTAAATTTGCGGTTTTCCCAACTAAAAGGGCCAGTGTATTGTCCTCCTTGTGCTTTAATAGTTCGCACTGGCATGTGGGGATCGGCTTTATACAGAAAGTCAGAAAACTTAGATCTCCAGCTAAACACTGGGTGAGGATGTCCCATTTCTACGGTGTAAAAGCTATAATTTAGTCCAGGTGGTACACTTGTCAGAAGATGACCGTACCGACCACTAATTCCTTCTTCGGCATTTGATATATCAACGCTAGTAACTGCTTCTTGAGCGGAGTAGAAAGGTTCAAAACCAGGAGAGTCAGGACCATGAGTCGGTAATGGAAATAGATAATTACCTTCTTTAAGTCCAACAATAAATAAACGTTCTCTATGTTGTGGTACTCCATAATCAGCTGCATCGAGAATACGAAAATGAATTGTGTAGCCCACTTGCTGAAAAGCATTTTGGATTTCTTGCCAATCTTTACCTTTTTGCGTTCCAGTCATTCCATAAACGTTCTCGAAAAGAAAACCTTTTGGCTGTAGCGTTTTCAGCAAGCGGACGTACTCCTGAAACAAAGTACCACGAGAATCGCTAGTTCCCGCAACCCCAGATGCTCTACGACCAGCAGCCGAGAAACTCTGGCAAGGTGGTCCGCCAATAATAAAATCTATCTTTAAATTGGTAGTGGGAAAAAACTCTCTAATATCAATGCAGATCGGTTGAGAGTTTTCCAGCCATTTTCCCGGCATCGAGTTTTTTTTGAGTGTCTGGACATACTGCGCCTTAAGTTCAACCATCTGAATAATATCAAAGCCAGCGTCATGAAATGCAATATCCAGTCCACCACCGCCAGAAAACAACGAGAGCGTTTTAATTGGAGTGTAATCCTGCTGATTAAGCCAGTGGCGAAGAGATAGACCAAATTGATCGGGCCAAGTCAAACTCCGGTTAATACCAAGTGATTCTAATATGTTTTGGAACCAAGAAACCTTTTCGGGATAAGCACCAGGTAGAGTTAAAGGCAGGGAAAGTTGTTCCATGTTTACGTTCAAATTCAATATTGCAACATCAACTGCTTAGCAATATTATGTCTCTACTACTTTTATAACCCTAATTAGTATTAATAAATTCCTGTATCAATTGCCTCTTACTCCCCTCTGTCAAAAAAATTAAAGACTAAAAGTTAAAATAGAATCACT
Source organism: Rhizonema sp. PD37 (assembly GCA_029379215.1). Classification (GTDB taxonomy): domain Bacteria; phylum Cyanobacteriota; class Cyanobacteriia; order Cyanobacteriales; family Nostocaceae; genus Rhizonema. The sequence goes on along the minus strand of JAQYWO010000026.1, from coordinate 5,705 downwards.
GTTTGCTGACCTAAATCCTGTGAAAGACGCTGGCTTCCCACAAACGAGAACCCTGCTCCCAGTTCCAGGAGAAAATCACGAATGCGATCCACGAGCGCCCGCTCCAAATCCCTTTCCTGCGCTTCTTTGCCCAACGTCAGGAAGTCAAAATGATATGGGTCTTTGATAAGCTGCTGCGCCAGATCCGATTGAGGTTTAGGCAAGGTTTGGCTAAAGTTGGTGACTGCACCCCCCTGGCGTTCATACAGACGGCTTTCAATATCAGTCTTTATGATTCAGGGTTATCGCCGCTAATTAAATAATTTTTAATTGTTTAATTGTTTTTAATTTATTATTTTTAATTCTAAAAATTACTTTTCTAATACCTCACGCATCAACTGAGCCAATTTCTCCGCACTATCAGGAACTGCGATCGCCTTCGCCTTCTGGGCCATCGTTGACAATTCTGGTGACTGCAACAGACTCAATACCTTAGTTTGCAGCATTTCTGCTGTCAACTCCGACTGTTGAAACATCAACGCTGCACCCGCAGTAGTAAAAACTGACCCATTGTATGTTTGATGGTCTTCGGCGGCAAACGGGTAAGGAATCAATATCGCTGGCGTTCCACAAACTGCCAATTCTGTCAAGCTACCAGCTCCAGAACGAGTAATCGCTAAATTAGCCCGTCGTAACAAAGCTGCCATGTTGTTATAGAATGGTAAAGAAATATACTGTTGGTGTTGTAAATTGTTGGCATCTGCATCTTTTTCGCCTGTCAAATGCACAACCCAAATACCTGCATCAAACCAAGCTTGAGCAGCCTCGCGTACTAACTTATTGATGGCAACGGCACCTTGACTACCACCAAACACCACAATTAAAGGAACACTCTCTGGAATAGGTAAATCCAGAGATGCAGCAATTCCCTCATCTAAAAATTGAGAACGTACTGGAGTCCCCGTGCAGACAGTTTTGGCGCGAGGCAAATATGAAGCCGCAACGTCAAATCCCACTGCCACCGCACTACACCAAGGTCCAAAAAAGCGAGTAACTTTACCCGGTAAGGCGTTCGACTCGTGGAGAATAACAGGTAAATTCAGGGAACGCGCTGCAATGACAGCAGGTCCTGCAATATAACCTCCTGTAGTAAAGACTCCCTGAAATTTCCCTTGTTGCAGCAGTTTTCTGACTGACAAAACCGAATTGATGAGTCTCGCCAAAGTGCGTAAAGAAGATAGCCCGAACCCTTGCTGAAAACCTTCAACTGCAATAGTATTCAGTGGATACTGCTTGGGAACAAGCTGAGTTTCTAATCGATTGGGGACACCTAGCCATTCGATTTGATAATCTGACAATTGTTCAGCCAGTGCGAGCGCGGGAAATAAGTGTCCGCCAGTGCCACTAGCAGCTATTAATAATCGTATAGGAGCGTGTGCCATCAACCTTCTACCATTTCAGCGCCTAGGTTAACTAAGATAAAACAAATTACCTACCATTTGAAGTCAAACTGCCAAACAATATATCACCAATGCCTAACCTTATTAGCTTACTATTTAGACGCCAACAATCTTTAGCCAGCAGCTGGCTGATTTTGTTCTTCCTCACACTCGGTTTAGTCGGTGGTTGGAAATCCGTTCAAGCTAGTACACCCGAAACTGCACCTGCCGAACTGAAAAATGTATTGACGCAAATAGATGCAGCAGCAAGCCGGGGTGATATCAAAGGAGTCATGCAGTCATATAGTCCCAATTTCACTCAAGGGGATGGATTGACTCGCCAAACTATGGAACAAGCTTTGAGTGGACTCTGGAAGCGCTATCCCCGCATAAAATACACCACTCAATTGCAATCTTGGCAATCTCAAGGCAATAACATCATTGCCGAAACCGTAACTACTATAACTGGACTCCCCTCGTCAAGTAGTAATAACTTGGCTATGAATTCCACGATCACATCGCGCCAGCGCTTAGATGGTGGCAAAATTGTCCACCAAGACGTTTTGTCTGAACGTACCCAACTTACCTCTGGCACCAAGCCACCTCAAGTGGACATTCAGTTACCACAGCAAGTCACAGTCGGTCAGCAGTATAATTTTGATGCGGTTGTCAAAGAGCCAATCGGTGATAATTATCTACTAGGAACGGCACTGGAAGAACCCATCCAACCAAACAAATATCTCACTCCCACACCTGTGGATTTAGAATTGCTCACATCTGGCGGACTTTTTAAAGTTGGACGTGCGCCAAATACACCAGGTAGTCAATGGCTTTCTGCAGTCATTCTGCGGGGAGACGGCATGACAATGGTTACTCAACGCTTGCAAGTTGTAAATAAGTAATCAGGAGTTAGTTGTTAGGGTTGGTTATCAAAAAAATACCACTAACAACTAACCATTAACTACTCAATACGACCTCCTAACAACCAACCATTAACTTCTGATGATTTCCATTCAAAATCAAATCGTATTGATTACTGGTGCAAGTAGTGGTATCGGTGCTGCTTGTGCCAAAATATTCGCAGATGCGGGGGCAAGATTGATTTTGGCAGCCCGACGGTGGGAACGCTTGCAGGAGATGGAACAGACGTTGGCTTTGTCATCTCAACAAATCCATTTGTTACAGTTGGATGTTCGCGATCGCACTGCTGTAGAATCTGCCATTTCTAGCTTACCCCCGAACTGGTCTGACATCGACATTTTGATCAACAACGCTGGTCTCAGTCGCGGTTTAGAAAAAGTATACGAAGCCGAAATCCAAAACTGGGAAGAAATGATTGATACCAACATTAAAGGTTTGCTGTACCTCACTCGTACCGTTGTTCCGGGAATGGTGAGTCGCGGCAGTGGTCATGTCGTCAATATTGGTTCGATCGCCGGACATCAAACCTATCCAGGTGGTAGTGTTTACTGCGCTACCAAAGCAGCTGTACGGTCGATTTCCGAAGGTTTGAAGCAAGACTTATTGGGAACACCTGTACGAGTAACTTCCGTTGATCCCGGTATGGTGGAAACAGAATTTAGCCAGGTTCGTTTTCATGGAGATCAGGAACGCGCTGACAAAGTTTATCAGGGAGTAACTCCCCTCACTCCAGATGATATCGCTGATGTCATATTTTTCTGCGCCACCCGACCTTCTCACGTCAATATTAACGAAGTTGTGCTGATGCCAGTTGACCAAGCCAGTGCCACTCTCGTTAATCGACGAAAATAGGAGAAATAATCACAATGGTTGAATCAGCCCCAAAACTTTTAACTGTTGATGAATTTATTACTGGCTATGGCGATCGCGATCAGTATGAGTTAATCGACAGTGAATTAATCGAGATGGAACCAACCGGACCTCACGAACAAGTATCCGCCTTAATTGGGCGAAAACTGAATGTAGAAATTGACCGTCAGGATGCAACCTTCTTTATCCCCCATTGATGCCTCATTAAATTGTTAGGGACACAAACAGCATTTCGTCCGGATTTAATTGTATTAGACCACACTCAACTCATCTATGAACCATTGTGGCAACAAGAACCTGTCATTACATCAGGAAACTCAATTAAATTGATTGCTGAAATTGTTAGTACGAATTGGCAAAACGACTACGCCCGCAAAGTTGAAGATTACGCCATATTAAGAGTGCCTGAATATTGGATTGTTGATTACCTGGGTCTTGGCGGCAGAGAATATATTGGCAAATCCAAGCTGCTTACGGTAACAATTTGTACATTGGTTGGAGATGTGTATCAAAAACAGTTGTTTCAAAATAACGATCAACTTATTTCCTCAATCTTTTCAAACTTGAACCTAACGGCAAAACAGGTCTTTGCCGCAGGGCAGGTGACAGATACTATTGTCGGCTGATCTACCACTCGCTTACTATCGAGCTTCCAGAACACTCAATAAATCATCAACTATAGGATAAGGATGATCTAAGAGAGAGGTATTACAAAAAACAGCCAACGTCAGTTTGCGCCCATGAAAATTGGGTAGATGCATCGCCCACAAATTGTAATCGACATAAGCGAAGCTTTGTGATCTTCCATAAATGATTTACTTGTAGTATTTTATGCTACAAGTAAATCATACTGCACTTAGCGGGGGGTTGGGGGGATCTTCGTGGGGATACGAAAAAGACGCAAAACTGTGCGCGTTTATACAATAAACCAATCATAACTGTTATATGCTGTCACAACCCTTTACTTTTGTACTTCAGGCGGATCTTTCCGCCATAGAACCACCAGAGCGACGGGGAATAACCCGTGATCGAGTGTGATTGACGACCATCAACTGCAATGGCGATATAGTTGAACATACTTGTTTCGACAGCATAGGCGAGTTCCTACGCCCTGGTGATTTATTTGTCTTTAATACCAGTCGCACTCTTCCAGCTACACTTGATGGTTGTGATGTAACGACAGATCAATGTGTGGAAATCCGCTGTTAACTCGTGGGTAGTGACTTCGGATTGAGTTAAACCTGCCCTGACTAGACATTGGACTAATGACTCAAAATCCCAATACTCCCAAAGGTATAGCAATTTTAAATAAAATCAACCTTACACTTAGGGCAATAATGACTACAATAAGGTGGAAGACTTGATCTCTGGAGTGCTTGCCGTGGGATTATTTGATGATTTGAGTCGGTTTCTGGAAAGCCGTTTGGAAGAATTCTTGCGAAATAATCCGCATTTGGAGTTAGAAGCGCTATTAGAGCAACTCCGGGAGCAAGAGGAAGATTCTTTAAAGCTGATTGCAGATTTACAATTACAAGAGAAGCGATCGCAAGAAGATCTTCTGTCCACAGCTCAAGAGATCCAGAAATGGCACATACGTGTTGGAAAGGCAAAAGCTTCTGGCAGACAGGATTTAGTTACTGCTGCACAAGAGAGAGAATCAGCACTATTACGCGAAGGAAATCAGCGTTGGGGACAAATGCAAGGAGTAAAGGAACGCATTACTCAAGCTAAGGAACTACTGCGGAAAATTCAACAACGGCGACAGGAAGTACAAGCCAAAGCTACTGAAGCCCAAACAGCACGTACCCAAGCTCAAGCACAGCAACGTATAGAAACTGCAGGTTGGTCTAATAAAACTAGCACTTTTTCAAGAGGGTTTGACGAGTTAGAAGAGAAGTTTCTCCGTTGGGAAACTGACGACGAATTGCAACAGATGAAGCGGAATCTGGGTAAATAGAAAGATAGGGACAAAGATGTGTAGACACCTTATATTTATCCGAATTAGTTGCTTTACTGTATGATCGCGCTCAGTATTCCTCAAACGTTCCAATTAAAATCTTGAGGCTGTTCCAACGAAAATCTTGAGGCATGGAACGTAGTCTCTTTGTAGATGTTTTAATAAGCCTACAACAGTTGTTTGTCGGTTACATACCTGCTGCTGTTTTAGGTATTTTTTTGGGGATTGTTATTGGCGCGAATGGTTTGATATATCAGATCTTCGAGCGGATATTACAGCTGGCGCAAAGCTTTACTCCCATAGCGTTTCTTCCCTTGGCGCTGATAGTGTTTAAACAGAATGAAACCGCAGCTTTTACCGTAGTTTTTATGAGTGCTTTATGGTCGATTACTATGTATACGGCAAAAGGTGTGCGACTATTTCGCCAACAAAGTCATAACTTTAGAGTAGCTATCAATTATCTATTTCAGGCTCTCAGGATTGGTTTTTGGTTCTCCTGGTTTACAGTTATTGCTACAGAAATGTTGACGGGTGGGAAA
>JAQYWO010000265.1 GCA_029379215.1 Rhizonema sp. PD37 | reverse complement strand
TTTGGAGGGAACCATATATTTGGGGGGTAGGGGCGGGTTTAATCGAGACCACGTCTGGGCACATGCAATATTATGTCAACCCCGCCCCTACATTGGTACGGGCAATCACGGAAATAAAACTTTGAAGACAACAAAAAGATAATTTTAAGTGTTAAAAAATAAAAATATAGCAAAAAATATTACTTAATTCGTAAATATATTCTTGAGGCGAGCGCACCCAGTTGGGGTTCATCCCACAAAATTGCATTGCTCCCTTATCAAAGTGACTACTGGTAGGCTTTTACTTAATTCATGCCTGATAGATTGTGCAATCTCATAAGCAAAATTAACTGGAACAGCATTTCCAATCATTTTGTATGCATCAGATAAATCTTGATAATAGAAAATAAAATCATCGGGAAATGTTTGGATTCTGGCGCATTCGCGAACAGTTAGTCTTCTATACGGATAGTGAGACTCTGGATCAAAAATCCACTTGTCCTTACTAACATGAATCATCCGATTTGCTTGCGGGTGTATAGGAGCATGGCGACCACCCGCCTGTATTGTAAATGATGGCTCATTCCATGAACGAACTCGATTTCTAGACATATAAATACTAGAAAAACCGCCTTGCATATATTCATGATTTGGTACGAGGCAATCTTTACCATTTGTTTTGCTTCTAGCAATGGCGGATAACTCAAGCCCCTGTAAATCTCCAATAGCTTGTCTCAGTATGTATCTGTCTGTTGAAAGTTTTACTGCATCAAAATGAAACCTTCTTCCCAATCTAACGTGAAAGCCAACAAAGATGATTCGCTTTCTTTCTTGTGGAACATTGTAATTTTTGGCATCGAGCAGTCTGTAGGCTACTACATAGCCCGCCTCTTCAAAAGCCGCAGTGATATTATCTAAAGCTATACTATGCTTTTTGTGAAGCATACCAGAAACATTCTCGGCTAGAAAGAACGAGGGTTGTTTATCCTTAAGGATGCGGACATATTCCCAAAAAAGCTGACCGCGTTCGTCCCCCAGTCCTTTCTGAGTGCCAGCCTCACTCCAGCTTTGACAAGGAGGGCCACCAATAATCCCAATGCAATCTGGAATATCTTTCGAGGGAATGTCTCTAATACTTCTTCTGTCAAAAATCTTATGTGAGTGATTTTTTTCGTATGTCTCCCAGATAGCCTTATCAAATTCATTAGCCCAGACGACGTCAAAACCTGCCTTAGAGAAACCTAAGTCTAGTCCGCCGCAACCCGAAAATAAAGACACGATATCATTTTGCATTTGAAAACCTATATTTATCAACTGACTGTTGTTGTTTAGGTTTTTGCATTTTACAACATCTATCAAAATCTGATAAATAGCTCGGATAACTAATGGTTTGTCCTATTAATTTTGAGGCGTACGTAGTGAGCGATTTATCGCTCAATTTTAAGCACTAAAGTGCTTACTACGAACTTTTATCACCCATTAAAACTAATGAAACGCACTACTAGATACCTCTCAACCCTTATTATTCGAGATCGCATCTGAACACATGCAATATTATCTCAAACCCTAGACCTAACTACCTCGGTACTGGTACTTTATTCAGTATTGACGCAATCACGTTCTCAATTTGCAAACCATCAAGCATCGCTTCTGGTTTTAAAATCAAGCGATGACGAAGTAAAGGTGATGCCACAGCTTTGATATCATCAGGGGTGACAAAATTTCGTCCAGCTAAGTAGGCTGTCGCTTGAGATGTCTGCAACCACAACCCAGTAGCGCGAGGAGATGCACCTAAAGCTAAGTCGGGATATTGCCGCGAGACTCTGACTAATCCGATCAGATAGTCAATGAGGGCGGAGGAAACTTTCACTTGTTTGACTGCTTGCCTTGCGGCTAAAATTTCTGCTACCGTGACGACTGGCGGCAAGCTCTCAATATCCAAGCGTCTTGCCGCAAAACCCGCTTGACGATTGAGCAACATTTGCTTTTCAGCATCTTGATCGGGATAATCTACAACAAGTTTGAATAAAAATCTGTCTAGTTGCGCCTCTGGTAACGGATACGTCCCCTCAAATTCTAAGGGGTTTTGCGTTGCAATCACCCAAAATAAGTCTGGTAAAGGTAAACTTTCACCATCCAGCGTCACCTGTGTCTCTTCCATTGCTTCCAGCAAAGCTGCTTGCGTTTTGGGTGGTGTTCGGTTAATTTCGTCTGCCAGCAAGATTTCAGTAAATACTGGTCCTTTTTTCAATGTAAAATTACGGTTATTTAAGTCAAAAATATTTGTCCCAGTAATATCTGCAGGCAAAACATCAGGCGTGAGTTGAATCCGGCGAAACGATGCATTAAGTGACTGCGCCAGAACTTTCGCTAATAGTGTTTTCCCAGTTCCCGGCACTCCTTCTAAAATAATGTGTCCACTCGCTAGCAATGCCACCAAAACTTGTTGTATAAGGGTAGATTGCCCAACAACGATCACAGATAGAGCTTCACTAAGGCGAGTTAATATAGGATTATTGTTACTCATAAGCTACATAGGGAGTGGGGAAAACAAGGAGATTTCCTTAATGAAGGCGGACATTTTGCCATTTACGCAACCAGTTTATCAAGTCTTTTTCATTTAAGCGGCGTTTTTGTGATTGTAGCTTTAACGCTGCTTTTAGTTCTGAGGGGCGATCGCCTTTTTGCTGTTCCCAAGCATCGATTAAAGTTTGATCATCAAGTAGTTCTTGCCCGAAACCCAAGGCTTTTTGGAGTTGCCGTTTTTCTTCTTTGCCCACCACTTCTGTCACAAAGTCGCTGGATTCCGCTTTTTGAAGCACTCCTGCTAATGCTTGGATGTAAGCTTCGCTGTTCTCAATGACTGGGGTAGTATCTAAAGCTACTGGTTTACCAAAGCGGCAATTCTCTCCCCAAATCAGCACTAATAGTAACACGCCTGCTTGCAGCAATGCTGGAAACAAAGGAGTTTGAGTAAGATAATGGAATAAATCACCTTTACCTTCGCTCTTTTTTACACTGGGATCTTTATAACCATGAATGTACTCATCTACCAGTATTAAGTCATCTTTTTTTCTAACTAAACTTGATAAATACTGGAAATTACTTAAATCGTCTTGATAGGCATTGGCAGCTAAATAAGGAGTTGTCGAAAAAATCGCTTTACCTTTACCGTATTGTTGTTCCCACACCACAGCACCAAAGCGATCGCCTAAAGAAACCTCTCCCTTCCCGATAAACCGCCTTTTCGTATCAATTTTTACATTTCCTGTAGAAGATTTTTGCAGGGTACTAAAGTTAGCTGCACTGACTTGCTCTTGTACACCTAAGAGAACTAAAATATTGCCAGCTTTTACCCATGCTTGCTCTTCACTGTCTAGAGTGGATTTTCTCTGGCGAGTTGTAACTTGTATCAGAACCGAGCGTTTTTCTGAGTTTAAATTGTTAAAAGGCTTTTGCCAACGTTGAATGGAAGCTTTTTGCTCTTGCATAAAACTATACCAGGCACCATAGCCATCTGGAGAACGGCTATAGGTAGAACCACTATTAATTTTGCTGCTTGTCGGTCCCGCAAATAAGGTAAGTATAATCATAACTCCCAATGCGATCGTCCCAAGCCAAGCAAGCCGATTTGATCGTTTCATTATCAATAGCTAATAGCTAATAGCTCATGGTAAGAGGACATCTAGCTTTTTAGCAATAGCAGTCCTATTGAAAACGTAAAATTACCTATTTTCTTGGCATCTTGGCGGTTCAAGAGGGCGAACAGCTGTGACGCTCGTTCGCATGATTGCGTCTCCCTTTGGGAGAAGACTCGCTAACGCTACGCTAACGCCCGTACATCATTTCTGTCGATGTGTATTAACCATCAGCTATCTCCCGATATGCCTGCTGACACTGTTCGTAATTTTCACGCTTTATTTCGGTATCAGTGAAACATATTTGCTCGTGAGTTGAGATCAAAGTCTCATAAGGTTGCATCGAAGTCACAGACAATTGCAATAATTGCAGGTATTCTCTATCAGTGCGGCTGAGTTTGTGAGAAAGAATAGATTTTTCGTGTAAGTACTGTAGCATTGCTAAGTAAAGACAGCGACAAGCATCACGGTAGTTACCCTGACGATAAAGTTCTTGCGATCGCGCGATCCATAGTCCTATCGACAACTCGCTTTCAGCAATTTTTACACTAGGCGTCGCACGACGATTCCTCAGCATTAAATTTAAATAAGGACTGAATTTTCGCCACAGTAGCCAAACAACCCAAGCCAAGAATAAGCCGAGGAGAACCCAAAAAAGTAACTTCAGCGATTTCTCTACCCAAGGATTTATTGACCATTTTGGCAAACTTGGCAAATTTGAATTAAAGCGGGAAAATTGGTATTCCAGCCATTCTCCCACTTGTTGTTGAAACTGAGAAAACTGCCAGCCCCAATTTGTTTTTTCAAAAGAATCTGTAGACATAGGTGGGAAACGCAGAGGGAGGATGGGAAAATAACTCCTGTACGGGCAGGTTTTATCCGATAATCTACTTATTTAAGATTGATAGGTAAAACCTGCCCCTACTTTTATGTCCGGGCAGGTTTTATCGGATAATCTACCTATTTAAGATTGATAGGTAAAACCTGCCCCTACTTTTTACTTCGTACCATGATCCAGCCAACTATAACAAAAAGTGCACCCCAAGCCAGAAATCCCAGATCCCAATAAAGCTGATTTGGTCCTGGTTTGACATGATGGATACCGAGAATGTGGTGATCGATCACTCCTTCTACTAAGTTAAATAATCCAAAACCGATTATGATTGAGCCAAAGTAAATGTTTGATGACCAAGAAACGCGATCATGTCTTCCGGCACGCCACAGCAATATCACACCTGTAACAGTCACAACCCAGTCGAAGGCATGAAACAATCCGTCCCAAATCGTGTTTAAATCAATATTGTAACGAGTGGTTAAAGGTCGAATGCTACTTAACATGTGATGCCATTGGAGAATTTGGTGGAGTACAATGCCATCAAAAAATCCTCCAAGACCGACACCAAGGAAAATCCCTGCAGTAATCAGTGGTGCATTTTGGTTGCTTATCTCGTTCTTTGTTTCCATTCTCAACCTCAAAAATGTTTTCTATGCTTTTTTGAAACTCCTGACTTTCAGCTAGTACAGCTACTCTACCCTGATTGAAGGGTTTTGCCTAATAAGAAGAACTTTAAAGGGATGCAAAATTAACAATTAAAAAAGCTTAAGTTGCAGGGTGTTTAGCAATTGCGTAGATAAAGCAGCACCTTCACAGCAGGGTATGGTAGCTTTGTCTGCGAGTTTCGTTTCGACTTCTAACTTTTTCTAATGATAGAACTCCGTTCAAAGTGATGAAGTTTCAAAGGATACCGGAGTTAAGTTGATTTTCTTACCATTTTCGACTTCTTGCTAGAATCTACGGTGATTATAGAAGTTGATGATAAAAGAGTATTTTCCCAATGACTATCTACTTTTACAAAGTTTGGCAACCTTATGGCTGTTTTTCCAACTTTTCTCTGCACGATATCAAAATTAAGGGTATCCGCTGGCTAACAGTTGAGCATTATTATCAAGCACAAAAGTTTGAAGGTACAAAAGATGCTGTTATCATACCTGTCATTCATGCTGCCGAAACACCAGAATTAGCTGCCGCATTGGGACGCGATCACACTCGTCAAGTTCGTTTAGACTGGGAAGTGGTTAAAGTTCAGGTAATGCGAGAAGCTGTGCTGGAAAAGTTTTTGACTCATACTGATATTAGAGAAGTTCTTCTCGGCACCGGCAATGAAATTCTTGCGGAAGACTCACCAACAGATTGCTTTTGGGGTTGTGGTGCAGATAAAACAGGTCAAAATCATCTTGGTAAGACTTTGATGTATGTACGCGACGAAATCCGCGAGTCTCATTTCTTGTCAGAGCGTTTCGCACCTGGAGTGGGAGAATAAAGCTAGAGAAAGTGGAATTAAAAATTAAAAATTAAAAAGTTTGAAATATAAGAGTTTTGGCTGTTTGGATTGGTAGTTTTATGGACTTTTTTCTTGGTTGTGCAATTTGGGCATATAAAGGTTGGGTGGGTGAAGTTTATCCTCAAGGTACTCGTGCGGCTGATTTTTTACAACTCTACAGCCGACGCTTCACCACAGTTGAAGGCAATACAACTTTCTACGCTGTGCCTAATCAGGAAACTGTCACTCGTTGGGCAAAAGAAATTCCGTCCGGTTTTGAATTTTGCCTCAAATTACCAAGAGACTTTACTCACAAAGGATTGCTGCAACCACATATATCTGATAGTTTGAACTTTATACAACAGATGCGTCCTTTAAGTCAACATCTAGGACCGATGTTTGCCCAGTTACCACCGAGTTACTCACCTGCATTACTTGACGATCTCACTACTTTTCTTGAAGCTTGGCAGCAAACGGATACCCATCTTGCTTTAGAGGTTCGGCATCGCGACTGGTTTGTAGAGCCTCATGCCAGTCGTTTGACAATGCTTTTAAAGAGGTTGGGCGTTGGTAGAGTACTCTTAGACTCCCGTCCTATATATACTGGAGACGAAGATCCACAATTGCAATCTGAGCGGCGCAAGCCTAAATTACCAGTAGAATTTAGTTTGACAGCACCTTTTAGCTTAATTCGCTTTATTTCTCATCCGGATTTGTCAGTGAATCAGGTATTTATGGAGGAATGGGCGACTTATATTAAACAGTGGTTGGCAGCAAAGACGCAAATTTATTTCTTTGTTCATTGTCCGATAGAAGAGCGATCGCCTGGTACAGCCCGTTATTTCCAACAGTTATTAGAAGACAGTGGTGTACCTGTTCCACCTCTTCCTTGGAATAACTTAGAGACTCCACCTAATCAACTGAGTTTATTTTGATCATCTTGCAGTAACCAAAACCCAGTGTAAGTCATTCCTGAATCATCTGGTTGCACTAACAAAAAATGTAGTCCTCGACTTTGCTGTTTGCGTTGTTCGTAAATTTTGGCAGCAGCAGCAACCTCAGGATCTTCAAATGTTGCTACAATCCACCTGTCTGCTAAACCAGCTTCTAAAATTAACCCATGACTTTCACCTGCAATGTAATTTAGCGCTACGGGACTTACTTGTTGCAACCACTTTGCTAAGCGCATTGATTGTCTTCCGCCATAAATGACAACACCAGGTATGGGTAAGGTTGATGCCAGTCCAAGATTGATCGGTAGGAAATCTTCTGGCAAAAGTACAATCGGAATCGGGCGATCGCTAAATGCTTCTGCGATATCACGAGCTGGAACTTTAGCAAAGCGCCACTCTTCTCCCCAAAGGTTTTCTGGTAATGGTACAGGTGGTGGTTTATCTAAAGTTATCGGATATTGCTTTTCGGCTAACCACTGTTTTAATGCCAAAGTGTGCCGAGTTGGTTCTACACAAATACCTAAACTATGTCCAGCTTGTTCAATTAAACTCAATGATTGAGGTCGAAACACCTGAATAATGTCTGGTTTTTGTTCGCTTGCTGCTTGCTTAAGTTGAGAGACAAGCCAACTTGAACTGGCTTCTGACTGGAGACAAGTAGCCGTATACTCAAAGCTACGAGTTGTACTACAAATTAACAACTCCCATATGACTTGTCCTTGAATGTTCTGCTGCGGACGACGGTAAAAATCAGCCTGCCATACCAGACTCATACTTTCTAAGTGAAGGGGGTTTTAAAACGGAGAGGGGGGGATTCGAACCCCCGTTAGGTTTCCCTAAAACGCATTTCGAGTGCGTCACCATCAACCACTCGGACACCTCTCCACAAGGCACATTATTTCCACTTTAATGAGGTTAGCATACATTTTATCAGTTTTTCACAGAATAATTTGTATCGCGTCTATCACATTTTCAGGACGAACAGCCCTGACGCTCGTACCTCGCTACCGCTTCGCTAACGTCGCTAACGCTGACGCTCGAAGACTCGCTACCGCTTCGCTACCGCTTCGCTACCGCTTCGCTACCGCTACCGCTAACGCTAACGCTGCGCTAACGGGTGACGCTCGTTCGCCCTTGGCTTCTCCCCTTGGGAGAAGACTCGCTAACGCTGCTCTAACGCAGTCCCCTCTGTCGGGAAACCCTCCTGCTTTCTCTGTCTCACCGTGACGCTCGTTCGCGAAGCGTCTCCCCTTGGGAGAAGACTCGCTAACGCTACGAAGATCGCCCCTACTTGCTGTTACAAGTTTGAAGATAAGCTTTCTGTTCCTTGGATAAATGCTTCAAACTGACGCTGCGGTGTCCATCGAACAGCACCATCTCTTCCTGTGATGAACAGTTTTGTCTGGCTTTGAGTGAGTTCGGATAAGGTTTTTGGATCGAGTGTGGTTGAAGATGCGATCGCTACTTGTGGTTGCAATATCGGAATGAATTCTTTCAAAGATTCACCTAGACACCACAGCACTTGTGGATGCTGTAATCCGCTACTTTTCATTATTTGCAGCAACTCGTTGGATTTGAGATTACCGACTAATAACCAACTCTGACCGAGAATTTGCATTTGCATAATCGGTAATTGGTCGTTGATTAATTGTGCCACAGTTGTGCCAGTACTTAGAGTTTGACCGACTGACAGGGGTTGGTAAGTTCCCTTTTGCTTTTGCACTTCTTTTTGAATTTCTAGATTAACGAGAGTATTGTCTGAGGTGGGAGAATAGTCGTAGAAAGTTTTAATTGGTAAATGTTGCAGTAGCTCAAACCAACCATTACTGCTGTTGCTTTGAAAATCTTTAGCGATCGCCCAATCAATTTGATTCACACCCTGCTGTTGTAAAAACGGCAGTATTGTATAACGTCCTGTACTTTCATTTCCACTGTTAACCAGCGTTACCTTTCCTTTGTCTTGAATAACTAACACTGGCTCTGCACCTGAGGCTAGCACGGTGATTTGAAACACTGTGTTTGCATGCCAAACTGGAATGAATACCAAACCTACAGCTATCAAACTTCCAAAGAACCACCGTTTTTGCCACCAATAAACTAACCAAGTTAAGATTATTAATATATAAATTAATATTACTGTCGCAGTAGATATACTGCCAACTGCCACAGAATTTCCTGGCAATTGAGCGACAAATTGCTCCAATTGAATCAGAATATGTGTTGGATGATACAAAAAACTGGCTAAAGCACTTCCAATGTCAGGTAAGATTAAGCTTACTAAACCGCTGACCATCCCACCAATAATAATAATAGAGACCAACGGCGTCGTGAGCATATTCACGGGTAAACTGTAAACTGGGATGATACTGAATACGTGCAACAGCAGTGGTAACGTCCAAATGATTGCTGCAAAGGGAACGGCAATCAATGCAGCGATTGTGGGAGGTAACCACTCTAACCGTTGCATTAACGGCACGAATGTAACGACTAATCCCAGTGTCGCCAAAAAACTCAGTTCAAATCCTAAATCCCAAATCCATAAAGGATTGACTAATAACAATAGTACTGCCGTAACGAGAAGTGCACCGATCTTTTTGACTTTTCGTTTTAATCCTACGCCAATTAATGCCGTAAATCCCATGATGACGGCTCTAAGTGTTCCAGGCTGAAAACCTGTTAAAGCCAGAAAAATAATTAATGCTATGGTGCCAAGGGTAACTTGAGTGAATCTTGTTGAACGTTTCGTGAGGGCGAGTACGGTACCTAAGATGATAGAAGTTCTTAACCCCGGAGCAGCTAAAGCATGAGCCAATCCCACCTTTACAAATAAGTCGCGGATATCGTAGGGTACATCGACAACTTTACTTCCTAATGTCATTGCACTGACAAGAGGACCTTCTGGAACACCCAAACCACGAACTTGCGATCGCACAATCCGTTCTCTGATTCTCCACAATCCCCATTTACGATCCTCGTCCACAACATTTATTCCTCGTCCCGAGAAACCAGCAAAAGCGCCTTGTTGTTTGAGGAACTGCTGAAAATCGAAGGCACCCGGATTTAATGCTGGTTTAGGTTTGTAAAGAATGCCTGTTAAAGCGACTTGTTGACCGGGATATAATCCTGTAGATTGCAGTAAGGGTAAAGTGACATACAATTTACCTGTTACTCCTTTACTTACAGCTGCTGGACCAACATCATTCTTTACCTCATCAAGCTGAGTGGCTTCCAACCAAAATTGTCCTCGCTGACTGCGAGTCATACGCGGTGAACTCGTCAGTGTACCACGAACAATAAAAAGTTCTTCTTGGTTGTCGCTATTATCTGAAGGAACAAAATTACTAATATCATTTGCACCTGGATGGGGAACCCGAAATTGAAAATACACGCTTGCCAGCAACCCCACTAAACCAGCAACTAACCAGACTTTGGCACTGGGAGTGGGGAGTGGGGAAGAAAGATTTTCGTTGCTTTTTGTAGGCGATCGCCCTGGGGTGTCTTTGTTAGTCTTGAATAAAGAATTCTTCTGTTTAAGCAGGCGTCGTTGTTTGAATAGAATCGCCCCGATAACGCTTATAACTAACATCCACACTCCACCCCAAGGAACTGCTGTCAAAAGCAACCCGAGAATGTAGCCTAGACAGATAATGACACCACTCGCCTGAATCATTAGAGTTTTTGCACAGCAACTCCCAGACTTCTAGTCTGAGGGCACAAACAAATTTTGGCAATAGCGATCGTTGTGAATCAGCACTTAAGTTGCTTGTTTATACAGCTTAAAAGCTAATCTGTGTATATATTCTTCTCTTGAATCTCCTGGTACAGGTAATGCTAAATAGCCAAACCTAACTTCAAACCGAGTACTGCGTGTAGAAGCATTAAACAAAGGGCAGCACTTCCCAAATAAGCATGAACTATGCGAAGTGTAGCTCTATTGCCGACAAATCCATTCAAGGCGATCGCACCATTGATCAGTAATAGTAACAGCACTATCGAGCCAGTCCAAAAGTGCGAGCTTTCCATAATTGGTTGATGCTGCATCACCAAGGATAAAACGCCCCCAGTATAGCCGAGTGCCATAAATAAAAACATCCAAGGTGCTATATTGCGATGGTCTCTGCGACTTTTAAGAGCAGCATCCTTATCTTCAACAAGTTTAGAACGCCAACCAGTTAGCCCCACAAAGCTACCCATAACAAACACCACAATTGCCATCATTACCGGATGTCCCCAATGCACAATTGGTTCAGGGACTCCTAAAGAACGAAACCAGGCCGCAATAGGTTCTAAAACTGCGCTTAATTTCACCATACCTCACACATCTTCTCTTAACTTGGCGCGGGCAGTCGCCGTGACAGTGGGAGATCCACCGCTTGGAGTGCTGCCCTTATTTTGGCGATTCATTACCCTACAATTTCTTCAAAAGCGGAAAGCCCAATTTTTCCCTCTGTTCGACATAAAGTTGAGCCACCTTCCTTGCCAGCTGGCGGATTCTGGCAATATAACGAGTCCGTTCCGTCACGGAAATGACTCCTCTGGCATCCAGCAAATTAAAGGTATGTGAACACTTCAACACATAATCTAAGCTGGGTAAGACGAGTCCTCGCCCCGTTAATTGTTGAGCTTCTTGCTCGTACATATTAAATAGTGTGAGCAGCATTTCCGGATTTGAGGCTTCAAAGTTGTAAGTGCATTGCTCAATTTCTCCTTGAAGGTAAACATCTCCATATGTAATATTGTCTGTCCAGTGAATTTTAGTGATAGCTTCTACGCCTTGGAGATACATAACAAGTCTCTCCAAACCATAAGTGATCTCAATTGACACTGGGCGGCAATCGATTCCCCCACATTGCTGGAAGTAGGTAAATTGAGTAACTTCCATCCCGTCTAACCAGACTTCCCAACCCGTTCCCCAAGCGCCCACCGTCGCATCTTCCCAATTGTCTTCCACAAACCTCACATCGTGATCCTCCGGGCGAATGCCCAAAGCCCTGAGAGAATCAAGATAAATCTCTTGAATATTATTCGGTGAAGGCTTAATCAGAACTTGGTACTGATAATAGTATTGAAAACGATTTGGGTTTTCGCCGTAGCGTCCATCTGTAGGGCGGCGACATGGTTCAACATAAGCTACAGACCAAGGTTCTGGTCCCAAAGACCTCAGAAAAGTCTGGGGATTTTTAGTGCCTGCTCCTTTCTCAATGTCGTAAGGCTGGGCAATAAGGCAACCGCGATCAGCCCAGAACTGATGCAATCTTGCTATTACCGATTGAAAATTCATGCCCTTTCCCTTCCTTAATCAGCACAGTGACTAACCTATTGTTGCCTAAACCCTGCGCTGAAGCGAAATTTTGCCCGTTCAAAAAAAATTTGGAAATTTCTTTTGAAAACAGTTGACAAGAATAAATAGAGTCGCTATATTGAGAAAGTGCCAGATGAGAGAGCGCCGCAAAGCGACGACTCA
>JAQYWO010000264.1 GCA_029379215.1 Rhizonema sp. PD37 | reverse complement strand
TAGCAGGGAGCAGGCTTGAAAGTCCCTTGGTTTCCGTGTTTTATAATTAATTGATATCCTAATCTACCTGGCAACTGCTATAACTAATCAACGTTAAACACTTGAGAATTTTCAACTACAGCGGTTCTCGTTTTAGTCACATACAAAAAGCCCTCAAAGCACCTTGACGGGATGAGGGTGTATACAATAGGTAACAAACAGAATTTATAGCGGATTGCATTCGGATGAGGTGCAAGAAATTTTAAGGGCGAACAGCCGTTCGCCCCTACGAAAGATTGTTGTTCAAATAGATGAAAAACGCTGTAAATACCTACGCATTTAATTATGGGGATTTCTCTTTTACTTTTGACTTTATTCCTTACTCCTCTACTTATAACGAAGACTTGCATTTAAGGGAATTAAAAATTGTTTCTGCTTGTTTTTGAGCGTTTTGTCCTGTTGTCAGCAGTGCTATAGAAAATCGACTTCTCTCGAGCGAAACGTTAGCATCGTAACGAATAGAAGGAACAGAGGGTTTCTTGTCTGACCAAACTAATATTCCTTGTTGAATTGTCACGGGAACAACTTTCCCACAAAACGTTTTATTTTCTGTGTGAGAAGCACTCACTTGTATATCTCGTGCAATGTAGTAAGAAACTAGTGCAGCAATAGAACTAATAGGTGATTCTTGTTGTTCTTCCATTTGCCTTTCATGAGCTTTAGCAACAATCAGTGATACCTCTGGTGAGATATCATCGTTAATTGAATTACTGCCGGGAGGAAGACCGGTAATAATCGCAATCTTCAAGCTAGCAAAGTTGAGACCAAACTCGTATTGGAGATTGCCTGGAATTGTACCTTCTATTAGGCTGTTAGCTATCGTCTTTGCTCGTTGTGGATCGGAGGCATTACGAAGAGTTTTCAGACTTAAACCAATCAGTGCAAAAACGATGAGTCCGATTGTCGCCGCAGTAATTCCAACTCCTTCCCAGACACTAACAGAATATTGATTTTGTGAATTAAGGGTATTGGAATGCTTCATCTCGAGTATTAATTGTTATTTATTACGAGTGAATAAAAATCAATAATTATAGTTTAGTAAACAACAAACAGCTAATTATATTAGTATAGCGCGACTGGAATAACTAGACAGTTTAAAACAGGTGAAAACTTATTTGAAGAGCAGTTAGCTATTAACTAATTGCTCTTATCATTATTTCAAATCAATACCCAGGAAACTATCGAAAAATCGAGAGCGCCATAAAAAACGCACGATCAAACACCAGTCCAATGCGACTAAGCCGATAAATAGATCACTTGCAAGACTCAGTTGTGTTATCTCGAAAAAATGCCGATTGGCAGGAATTGAAACGATTACGAAGTAGACGATGAGCAGCATGAGAGTTATGAGCGAATATCGCCAGTCGCCGCTTAAAGGTTCACCTCCAACCCAAGCGGTTGTTGGAGGTTTCAAAAACGGAATTAACAGCAGTTGACCCATAATCAAGATCGTCGTCAAGGCGGTGCGAGGTATAGTACGGTTGATTTGATATGGATTTGCACCAGCAGGCAGATCCAATACTGCAAACACTAGAAAAAGTAAATAAACTAACAAAGCGATTAGAGTCAGGCTAAAGCTGGCTGGGATCACAAAATGTAGTAGCGATCGCACAACACCCCGGCGATCGCCAACACCTGGTTTTGCCCAAATAGGGGTCACTATTGTTGGCAAACCAACACCGATGAGAGCAATCAAGGCACTTTGCTTGTTTTCCAGAGGGAAACTATTGGTGACAACTGAGGCAGCAAAAATGAGCAAGGTGATGCAAATACCTCTAACCATAAAAAGTTTCATCGCATCTTGAACACCATTGTGGATGCGCTGTCCTTCGATCAAAGCATGGGGTAAAGCACTAAAGGAGTCTTTCAGGAGAATAATATCTGCAACTGCACGTGTTGCTTTACTGCCACTTTCCATGGCGATCGATAAATTTGCCTGTTTTAGCGAAAGGACATCATTTACTCCATCTCCAGTCATGGCGACGTAACGTCCTGCATTTCGCAACACTTCTACCAGCATAGCTTTTTGCTCTGGAGTAATCCGTCCAAAAATCGTGCTACTTAATGCCGCTTGGGTAAACTGCGTCTGATCCATCTGTGCCAGTTCAAACCCAGAAACCACCTTTACGTCTGGACTAAAACCAGCTTGTTTTGCTAAAGCTGATACAGTCTGCGGGTTGTCGCCAGAAATCACTTTCAGTTCCACACCCGCTTGGGCAAAACCTGCGAGCGTCTCTCTTGCCTCTGGTCGCAGCACATCGCTAAAGTGTATA
The DNA here is from genome assembly GCA_029379215.1 of Rhizonema sp. PD37. Taxonomy (GTDB): domain Bacteria; phylum Cyanobacteriota; class Cyanobacteriia; order Cyanobacteriales; family Nostocaceae; genus Rhizonema. The sequence continues at coordinate 10,054 of JAQYWO010000264.1, read as the reverse complement.
ATTCCTAGCGGTGTGAGATTTTGCGGTAAAGTAGGTTTTTCTACCTCGGTTTGCAGTGCCGTTGTATCTGCGCTCCAAGCAAATAGAACAACGCGCAGTCCTTGCTCGATGCCTGCTTGAATAAATTCTTGCATCTCAGGCGTAAACGACACTGATGCCTCCAGAATTTCTGGTGCACCTAAAAAGTAAACGCCATTGCTAAACGCCAATGCACTCCATTTTCGGGCTGAGGAAAAAGGGACTTCAGCTTGGACTGTTTTGGTTTGTCCACGACAAGCTGTTGCGATCGCTTCACTTGTTTTATTGGGAGAGCTAGTACTGACGGCGAAGTTGCCTAGTAAAGTCCGTAATTTTTCTTGGCTAATCCCGATGGGCAAAAGCGTCTGCAAGCTGATTTGGTTGGTTGTCAACGTACCCGTCTTGTCCAAACACAGCACATTAACGTTACTAAGTGATTCGATAGCATTCGCTTGCTGGAGCAAAATATCTTGTCCCAACATCCGCACTGCACCCAAACCATAAGCTAAAGTAATCGCGATCAGCAATCCGGCCGGAACTAAGCCTGCTATGACAGCAATACGCTGTACCAAATCTTGGAGCGAATGTTGATTGATGATAAAACCGATAATTGTCAAAATCCAGAGAAAGCAGGCGGTTAGGAGAAAAGCCCGGATGACAATGTTAATTTCACGCTGGAGGGGGGTCAAAACTTGGCGGTGAGCCCGCGCTCCTGTCATGAGTTGATAAGCTGTTGTTTCTGTTCCTACCTTTTGAGCTTCGTAGCAGATACTGCCACTAACACAGAAACTTCCTGAGAAAACCGTCTCACCTGAAACTTTGGGAACTAAATCTGATTCCCCTGTGAGTAGGGATTCATCGACTTCAATTCGCCCTTCACCGATAACTTGCCCATCTACAAGAATTTGGTCACCTGCCCTGAGGGGGAAAATATCTCCGACAACAATCTCGTAGGGATCGATTTCCTGCTCGCGTCCATCCCGATAAACGCTTGCTTTTGGTCGATTGAGCAGGGCTATTTGATCAAGTTTCTGTTTTGCCCAAATTTCTTGGTACACATTGACCAGCATTGCACCGAAAACAACAACCACGACCAATATGGCATCACCAAAACGTCCCAGCAAAGCGAAGACAACGCTAATGCCAAAGAACACTGCGTTAATGAATGTGAAGACGTTTTCTCTTAAAATCTGGCGATAGGAACGGCTGCTCTGAAGTTTCACATCGTTGCCAAGCCCAGCCGCCCGTCGTCGTAAAACCTCGTCTTGGGTCAAACCCTGCATATCTAGAGTCTGGCTCATCGCTGTTGAACTACTCATGGTTAGGCTGATGGATACATTAATGTATAAGAACGACTCGGCATTCCTCTATTATCATTACACTTATAAGCTAATTCAACATATTGGCTAAATTTAAAGGAAAATTTTTCTGCTATGGTCATCTGTCAGCTACAAAATGGTTAGTAAAAGCGGGGAGGAGGGATTTATTGTAGATAACATTTGGGTAAATGCAATATACATCTCAAACCCTCTCGTACAGGAGCAGAGGGAAAAATAACTGATTTTTCTTCCCTATATTACCCATAGCTCCCTGCCTCTTCCTTATTTACATCCTAAAGACTCACGAGTAGAAACACCAGTTTTAGAATTAACACCGCTAGCACGAGTACAGAGTTTTTTCACTTCTGCAACATCTAAAACTGCATCGGTAAAGTCAGCACCTGTAATGTCAACATCACTAAATGTAGAACGCAACAACATTGCTTCAACCAAAATGGCATCAGTGAGATCGGCACCTTTAAAGTCCACTAGATAAGCTATGCCATTACTGAAATCTGAGGAATGCAAATTTGCTTTCTTCAGTACTGAACCGTTAAATACCCCTCCTCGTAAATCAGAATTGCTGAAATTTGCTTGCTCTAGATTGACATTAGTATACTCAGCCCCAACTAAGCTTTGACCGGAATAATTTTTGCTTTCAAGTTCCTGACTATCTAGAGAACGGGTAACACTCGAAGAACTTGCTGCTTGTGCAGGTAAGGGAAACAAAAAAATAACCAGAGATAAGACCAATCCAGCCAGGACTTGCCAAAATTTCATCATATCAAATTAATAAATCTCAATACTTATACATTTAACTATATAAAGCACATTGGGATTTCGTCATTGGTGAACTGTGTTTTTCTGAATTTATGACTAGCAACAGCTAGAAGAGTACAAGTTTTATACAAAGACAGCTTATTTGCCAGTATTATGCAATAACCTAACGGTAGATTTAGTTGAGGATAACTAAATAATTTTTCTGAAACATAGACTGAATTTATAACAATAAGTTAAATTTAAACTTTACTTAATTAAATGTTAAATACTTCTTTACCGTTATTTGAGGAAAATAAAGTTTATTCTTTTCAAAAGAAATGTTAATCATTTAACGTAAGTTTGTCTTCAACACTGAGGAAAAACGCTTCTACTTATGGCTTACATGAAAGTCATGTATAAGCAAGCTTTTGAACCGTCTTTACACTTATACTTGGGAGTAACGTATAATTTATGTCTTGATAACATCTATGTAAATTACGTTGTTTTGATCGTGTCTTTTGCACAGAAATAGTGACATAAGACCGAGGTCCGCAGTACATTCGCCTACTGTATCCAAGTTTTCATACCATATTTTTATGGTTAGGATTTTAGATGACGAATGCTTCCAGCATAACAGTATATTTGAATACGGCAATACCATATTGGAGCCTCAAAAAATTTTATGGTTTTGGATTTTGCAATCTGAGTTTTACCTTATATAAGTTTCATTAACCAAGGGAGAACATCATATGAACCTTTTTGGGGAGACCGTAACAGTTAGCACTGTTCTTCTTCTCGTGTTATCTGTGGGACTCGCGCTCTTTTTTGAAGCGATCAACGGTTTTCACGATACCGCTAATGCAGTTGCCACAGTTATATACACTCACTCGCTGAAGCCAACCGTCGCTGTCGTCTGGTCAGGCATTTGTAACCTGCTTGGTGTGCTGACATCAAGCGGAGCCGTCGCTTATACCGTCGTAGCACTCTTACCAATTGATTTGGTAACTACTATTGGCTCGGGTCCAAGCTACGCGATGATATTCTCCATTCTGATCTCAGCTATCATTTGGAACTTTGGAACTTGGTATGTAGGCTTACCAAACTCGAGTTCACACGCTCTAATTGGTTCAATCCTGGGTGTCAGTATAGGACATGCACTGCTATCGGGTCATGCCTTAAACGAAGGTCTAAACTGGAAACCAGTCCAGGACGTCTTCACTGCGCTGTTGGTTTCACCTGTTGTTGGGTTCGTTTGTGCGGCAGGGCTGCTGCTGCTGTCAAAGGCTTTGATCCGACGACCTGAGTTGTACCAACCCGCAGATGCTAAGAAAGCTCCACCGACGTGGGTTCGGGCTTTGTTGATTTTAACATGTACTTCTGTCAGCTTCGCTCACGGTTCAAATGACGGGCAAAAAGGTATGGGTTTGTTGACACTGATCCTGGTTGCCGTCCTTCCTGGTGCATTTGCATTGAATATCAATTCGTCGAATGTTGGTCCGCTACTTAGTGCTTCACAGTCTCTAGCTCCAGTACTGGCACAACATGTCTCGTCTGGAGTGCCGGTGAATGACACTGAAGCAACTAACCAACTGACAAACTTCTTGAAGCCAAACGTTAAAGCTAGCGACAATATCTTTCCCGCATTAGCTGCTAAGAATAACACTATTACGAGCAAGCTGTCTGGCAAGACGAGTTTTCAAAGTTTTTCAAATAGCGATCGCCGCGCATTACGAAACGATATGTATCTCGCCTCCTCAACAATTAGCAAGTTAGACAAGGGGAAAGTGCTGACAAATCCCCAAGAGGAGAAGACTTTGAAAGGCTACCAGAAAACATTGGATACAGAAACCAAGTACATTCCCAATTTCGTCAAAGTCGCTGTTGCCTTTGCACTCGGTATTGGCACGATGATTGGTTGGAAGCGTATTGTTGTGACGGTGGGTGAAAAGATTGGCAAAGAACACCTTTCCTACGGACAGGGCGCATCGGCAGAAATAGTGGCAGCGGCAACAATTTCTGCTGCCGATCACTTCGGTTTACCTGTCAGTACCACGCACGTACTATCGTCTGGTATAGCAGGTACCATGACGGCAAGCGGTTCTGGTTTACAGGCAGAAACGCTTAAGAATATAGCACTATCATGGATACTAACCCTACCAGCTTGTACGCTGCTTGGTGCTGCTTCATTTACGGCAAGTTTGTTCCTCATTCTGAATCTTCTTGGCATCAAGTAAGATTGTAACAGCATCGTTAAATCAGTTTCCGTTACATAACACCTACCCATGAAGCGATTGCTTTTAAAGGGTACGAAGGACAGAAAAAAAGCTGAAAGCCGTTCCTGCTTCGCAGGAACGGCTTAGAGAACTTGTTGACCAACTTATATCAGATCTACCCAAGAATGAATAGCAATGGGTAGGTTTGTCCAGAGATTAAGTTACAGTTCCTAGCCCACGTGCCGTTTTTAAAGGAGGTTTGGGGGATGTATGTATCGTGCTGGCTAAAAAAGTAGATCTCGCGAGTCAGGTGGACTTTTCTCAGTAATACTGGATGAATAAGTTTACCTACAACAGCAAAACAACTTGTGACCAATTCTGAAGAAATCGTTTCTCTGACTCGAACGCCTCTATTTTCCCTTGCACAAGAACTAAAAGCACGCTTTACCAACTTTGGCGGCTGGGAAATGCCTGTGCAGTTTATCGGGATTAATAAAGAACACGAAGCTGTCAGAAACACTGCAGGGATGTTCGATATTTCCCATATGGGCAAATTTAGCTTACGTTCTAAAGACCTTATTTCCCAACTACAGCCTTTAGTTCCTTCAGACTTGAGTCGCTTACAACAGGGTCAAGCACAATACAGTGTATTGTTAAACCCTTTAAGTGGGATCATAGACGACATCATTTTTTATTACCAAGGGGAAGATTCTACAGGAGTTCAGCGAGGAGTGTTGATAGTCAATGCGACGACCACTACCAAAGATAAAGTATGGTTATTGCAACACTTAGACTTAGAGCGAGTGGAATTTCAAGACCTTTCAACAGAAAAAGTCTTAATTGCCGTGCAAGGACCAAAAGCTTGTAACTTCCTTCAATCGTTTGTGCTGGAAGACTTAACGCCAGTTAAGGGATTTGGGCATTTAGAGGCAACAATACTGGGGAAATCGGCATTTATTGCTCGCACTGGTTACACTGGGGAAGATGGATTTGAAGTGATGTTAGATCCAGATGTGGGAATAGAATTGTGGCAGAATCTTCTGAATGCTGGTGTTGTTCCCTGTGGTTTGGGTGCGAGAGACACCCTGAGACTCGAAGCGGCAATGGCACTTTACGGGCAAGATATTGACGACACCACTACTCCCTTAGAAGCAGGTTTAGGTTGGCTGGTTCACTTAGATACTAAAGGTGATTTTATTGGCAGGTCAACCTTGGAACAACAAAAATCTGCTGGAGTTCAGCGCCGACTGGTAGGTTTACAGATGCAAGGACGCAATATTGCCCGTCACGGTTACCGAGTATTATCAACAGATATAGTAGTTGGAGATGTTAGCAGTGGTACACTGTCACCTACACTCGGTTATCCGATCGCCTTAGCTTACGTTCCTACTCAGCTAGCAACTATCGGTCAGCCCCTGAGAGTGGAAATTCGCGGCAATACTTACCCAGCAGTTGTCGTTAAACGTCCATTTTATCGGTCAAAAAATCGGATGACTAACGGCTAACTGCTAATTGTTATTAGTTATCAAGCATAATAGTTTTTGTTGTGGAACAGGAGTGGTATGTATGAACGAATATCCTTCAGATTTGAAGTACCTGGATACTCATGAATATGTGCGGTTAGAGGGTGAAATTGCGACTATTGGCATTAGTGCTTTTGCCGTAGATCAATTGGGTGACATTGTGTTTTTGGAATTGCCAGAAGTCAGCGACGCTTTAATCAAAGGAGAAAGCTTTGGTACAATTGAATCGGTCAAAGCGGTTGAAGACTTGAATTCACCTGTATCAGGCACAGTAATAGAACGTAATGATGCCATGATCGAAGCTCCCGAACAAGTTGCAGACGATCCTTACGGCGAGGGGTGGTTGTTGAAAGTTCGCGTCAATGACCTCAGTGATATTGACGATATCATGACTGCAGATGAGTATAGCGCTCAAGTAGAAGGGGAGTAGCGTCTGCACACTAACGTGCAAAGGAGCAAAGAGGCAGAGAAGGAGCAGAGGACACCATCGGTTTCCTACTCCTAACCGAAGAAAGGCAGAGGGCAGAGGGCAGAAGGCAGAAGGTAAGAAATTTTTAAAAAGCTCTCTGCCACAGGGTTTCAAGCCCCTAAATTTATTTATGTAACTTTGAAAACATGTATTTCGAGATGCATAATACAAAAACATACTATGTCCATATTTCAAGTTTCTAACTTTAGTTATGGGGATTTCCTTCTGCCCTCTGCCTTCTGCCTTCTGCCTTGCCGCCCTTGGCGGCGTGACTCCTGACTTCTTTAGAAAAACTTCATGAAATTTAGATAAACTGGCCGCTTAAACCCGATGCTTCTCATATATTTGTTGCAAAATATGAATTAGTCGCGTCTGGAGAGCAGTTTGTGGTAATTAACGCCCCTCGTCCTCAGTCAAGCTATCAGCAGATCCTGGGGGAAAGCCAAATGTTAAGTTCCTTTAAAGAACGGCACATTGGACCATCATCAGATGATGTTCAGCAAATGCTTGAGGTACTGGGCAATACCTACAGCAATGAGCAGACAAAATCTTCTAAGCTACAGCCTGATAATGATAAAACCTTAGAATCCCTTGACGATTTTATTAACCAAACGGTACCGCGCTCAATCCGGCTCCTGCAACCATTACAGTTGCCTGACTCATTCAGCGAATATGCTGCGCTTGCTAAGTTAAAAGAAATAGCTTCAAAAAATCAAGTTTTTCGCTCGTTCATTGGTATGGGATATTACGACTGTATAACCCCACCCGTAATTGGGCGCAACATCTTGGAAAATCCCGGTTGGTACACTGCCTACACCCCTTATCAACCGGAAATTGCTCAAGGACGACTAGAAGCACTGCTTAATTTTCAAACCATGATTATCGACTTGACTGGTTTGGAAATTGCTAATGCTTCGTTACTCGACGAAGCTACAGCAGCAGCAGAAGCTATGAGTATGAGCTATGGTTTTTGTAAAAATAAAGCAAATAGCTATTTCGTTTCTCGTGACTGTCATCCCCAAACTATTGAGGTGATACAAACACGGGCTAAACCTTTGGGAATCAATATTATTGTCGGGAACCATCAAACTTTTGATTTTTCGCAACCGATTTTTGGCGCAATTCTACAATATCCTGCTAGTGACGGCACCATCTACGACTACCGGGCTTTTGTAAAAGAATCCCATGCTACGGGTGCAATAGTGACAGTAGCCGCAGACCCCTTAAGCCTAACTCTCCTAACACCCCCTGGCGAATTTGGGGCTGATATTGCTGTGGGAAGTACGCAGCGCTTTGGTATTCCTTTAGGCTATGGGGGACCTCATGCAGCTTATTTTGCTACCAAAGAAGAGTACAAGCGGCAGATTCCCGGACGAATTGTCGGTGTATCAAAAGATGCTTATGGAAAATCGGCATTGCGTTTGACCTTACAAACCCGCGAACAGCACATCCGCCGTGAAAAAGCAACTAGCAATATTTGTACGGCACAAGTGCTATTAGCTGTGATGGCAAGTACGTATGCGGTTTATCATGGTCCGACTGGCATACGGAAAATTGCTGAGAAGATCCACTCCCTGACTGTAAAACTGGCAGAAGGATTGAAGCGACTGGGTTACAGTATTAGTTCTGAAAACTTCTTTGACACAATACGGGTAGAATTAGGAACACGTTCTTTAGAAGACATTTTAGAAGCTTGCGAAAACCACAAAATTAATATCCGAATTTTTGCTCAGGACGCTGTAGGTATTTCCCTTGACGAAACTACGACAGAGCAAGATTTAATCGATTTGTGGCAAATTTTCGCGATTGGCAACGAGCTACCCTTTACTTTAGAAGAATTAACTTCGGGAGCATCCCCCTCTGTTCCTCTGCTCCTCCCCCGTACCAGCACTTACCTCACTCACCCCATCTTCAACCGCTATCATTCGGAAACTGAGTTACTGCGCTATCTCCATCAGCTAGAAAGTAAGGATTTGTCTTTAACGACATCAATGATTCCTTTAGGCTCATGCACAATGAAGCTGAATGCGACATCTGAGATGCTCCCAGTCAGTTGGGCTGAGTTTAGCAAGATTCATCCTTTTGCACCCCTGTCGCAAACGCGGGGTTATCAAATTATGTTTCAGCAGCTGGAAGAATGGCTTGCTGAAATCACTGGGTTTGCTGGAATTTCCCTACAACCAAATGCTGGTTCTCAAGGAGAATACACGGGACTTTTGGTAATCCGTAGGTATCATGAAAGTCGTTCGGAAGGACACCGTAATATTTGTTTGATTCCCTCTTCAGCACATGGCACAAATCCTGCAAGCGCTGTGATGTGCGGAATGAAGGTTGTGACGGTTGCTTGTGATACTGAAGGTAACGTTGATATTGACGATCTTAAGGCTAAGGCCGAAAAGCATAGCAAAGAACTCTCCGCATTGATGGTGACATATCCCTCAACTCACGGTGTGTTCGAGGAGCAAATTCAGGAAATCTGCGCTATTATCCATACTCACGGTGGACAAGTTTATATGGATGGGGCGAATATGAACGCCCAAGTTGGACTTTGTCGTCCAGGAGATATTGGCGCTGATGTCTGTCACTTGAACCTCCACAAAACATTCTGTATACCCCACGGTGGCGGTGGCCCTGGTATGGGACCAATCGGCGTTGTACAGCATCTGGTGGAGTTTTTGCCCGGACATCCTGTAGTAGATAATCGGGAATTGGGAATTGGGAATGGGAATGAAGAAATTTCTCATCCAGAATCCAAAACCCGTTTTGGAAAGTTTGCGACTGAGGGTTTCGCTCCAAGCACGCCAGTTCGCACAACGGGACTGACAGATTCCTCCCTTGGGAGACACTCGGACGTACTTTCCGAAAGAACCTCAACGCTCTTATCCTGCGACGAGAAACCCGTCTTATCCACTGGCTCCGCAAGCGACTGGCTCAGCTTTTTACCAAATCAAGAATCAACCGGTGCTGTTTCTGCTGCACCTTGGGGAAGTGCTAGTATCCTGGTTATTTCTTGGATGTACATTGCCATGATGGGTGCAGAGGGTTTAACGGAAGCAACGAAGGTGGCAATTCTCAATGCTAACTATATCGCTCGTAGACTTGAGCAATATTATCCCGTTTTGTATAAGGGGAAAAATGGTTTAGTCGCCCATGAGTGCATTTTGGATTTGCGATCGCTCAAAAGATCTGCGGGGATCGAAATCGATGACGTTGCCAAGCGTCTTATGGATTATGGTTTCCATGCACCTACAGTTTCCTGGCCTGTAGCAGGTACAATTATGGTGGAACCAACAGAAAGCGAATCCAAAGAAGAGTTGGATCGTTTCTGCGATGCCATGATTGCCATCCGCGCAGAAATTGCGGAAATTGAGTCTGGTAAGGTTGATCTTCAAGATAATCTCTTGAAAAATGCACCTCACACAGCAGAAAGTTTAATCGTCGGAGAGTGGAACCATCCATACTCTCGCGAACAAGCTGCCTACCCCGCACCTTGGACTCGTGACCATAAATTCTGGCCTAGTGTTGGTCGCATTGACAACGCTTATGGCGACAGGAATTTTGTTTGCTCTTGTCTGCCGATGGAAGCGTATTCAAATTAGTAGGAGCTCTCTTCGCATACCAGAGAGTTAGTTAACAACCCATCGCTATACCACGAAGTGATATAATGATGGGTTTAAAGAATATTAGTACTCTATGTTATTAATTTTGAGGGGTATGTAGTGAGCGATTTATCGCTCAATTTTAAGCACTAAA
>JAQYWO010000263.1 GCA_029379215.1 Rhizonema sp. PD37 | reverse complement strand
AAATCTAGCGCAGCGTTCCCCAGTTGCGTCACTTTCAAGCCCCCTGAACGGTTACGTCATCAATATCTACTCCTAAATTTAATTTCTGATTTTTGACCTTGATAGCTATTTCCCAGACTGCTGTTGATGGAACCAAACCATTCTTTTCTTGTTCCATTTGGTAACAAGCTTTTTTTGCACGCTCAGAAAGTTTATCTGGATCTAAACTCCACCAGATAAGAGCGCAGGTGTCAAGGACAATTCTTATACTTCCAGCCATTCTTCAGTATTTGGAGTAGTTAAATCTTCAAAATACTTGACTTTACCTCGCATATTCTTAAACAATTCTTCGGTTGAAGGAGTTTTTTCATACTGAGAAATCCTTACAACTGGTTTATTTCCATCAGTTACTAAAATTTCTTCACCTTCTAATTCTACAAGTTGCAGAAATTCTAGTATATTTTCTTTTAACTGACTCTTGTCAACTGTTTTCATATCCTTAGTTTCTGTTTGTTGAATAATACTTTTGTGCATCTTCTATGAAAACTACTATACTCTATCATAAAATCAATTTGTTCACTCATGTGGCGTCCAAGTGTAAAGTCTGCCGGGGGGAGTATCCCCCCGGCGAGCTTTACTTCAATCCCACGTTTTTAAGCGTGGGAGCATAGCAGCATAGCTGCCGACTGCCGTCACGCCTTCTGAATGCGATCGCACATAAAGAGCGCACGTATTTTTATCGCCTTTGGACATCAGGAGGTGCTTACACTGCTCCTGGCATTGATATTTATGAGCAACAGTATCGAGAAAGGATCATGAAAAATCTTAAGAAAAAAGCTCACGCTTTAGGCTTGGAACTCATTCCTCATCCTATCTCAGTGGAATGTGTTTCATAGAAGTTTCCGGTTTAGGAGTAACTTTGCTCAATCAAATACTATCTGGATCGATTCCCAACTCTCTAAGTTTGGCTGCTAGTTTTTCTCGTTGTTTTCGTTCTTGTTGAGCAACTTCTTCAGAAGTTAAATAGCGAGTTCCAGTTGCGTTGTACCAATACAATACCTCTCGCTCAACTGTACCAGATATGTAGAGCGATCGCCCAATTCCCAATCCAACTTCTGGCATCTAAAACGGTTCTCCAATTTGCTGTTGGTACTCCCCATGAATTAACTTATATACTTCAAACGGTTGGTGTTGATCGCGTCTCCAATGTTGTGGATTATAGATGACGTAGTACAGCACTCCCAACTTTGCATATATTTTCAGTTTAGTCTCGTACTCATCGCCAGGGGTTTTAGAAACCACTTCTAAAACCAACTTTGGCACTATGTTATGTTCTTCCCATACTGTATAGCTTAAGCGCGATTTGCCTGCTTTGCGCCGTTCTACTTCTAAGCTTAGAAAACCGTCCGGGATCACTGGGACTAAATGACTGATTCCGGTAGTATGGTAAACTCCCATATCGATCCCGAAAAACCAGTCATTTCTGCTTGCCCAAATAGATTCGAGGAGAAATAGCAACAAATTAGGTATAAAGTTCTGATCTTCGTTATCCACTGGTGTATCGTCAGAACAGGGCAGTTCAGTGCTAGTTGGAAGAGTACGGTAAGGTTCAGATTTTACCATCAGTAATTTTTTCCGGTTCTTTGACCGTTCAACCATGCAATAAAATTCTATTCTACGTTGTTTGGTCAGCAGAAGGAGGTGAAGTGCTTTTTTGACAGCGAAATCGCCCCTTATTACACTATGATCTGTTTATTTATGTTACTAATGCAACATAATTTTGATAGACTACAAGCTTCGTTATAAATTATAAATATGCGCAACACTTGACTTGTTCCGGCTTGAGTTCATAACCAAAGGTTAAAAGATGCTGACTTCATCAGAAACTCCCATTATTGCCTCAATTGTGCTGGTCGCTTTCGGAATCTTAGGTTGGAGCTTTTATCGCGCCAGACCGTTTGGTAAACTGGGAATTCTTGCCTGGTTACAGTCAGTGGTGTTAATGGCTCCCTGGCTGTTGTTTTTCGGCTTATTTGCTGCTGGGATTTACATTAACATTGTTGGTATAATTTTCCTGTTGGTGGCTTCTGCGGCGTTTTATATTTATCTGGGAAGACAGTTGCGGAAGTTGGGGCAAGATACCATACTTAAGCAACGAATTACAGACAAGCTCGCTGCTGAAGCTTCACATCAAGAAAGCAGCACAAATGGTGTCGTGCAGCCTATAGTTCCGGCACCGATAAAAGAAGTACCGACAATTCCGGAAGAGGACTTGAATCTTATCAAGGGAATCTTCGGTATTGATACGTTTTTTGCTACAGAAACTATCGCCTATCAAGAAGGAGCTATTTTCAAAGGTAATTTGCGGGGCGATCCAGAAACGGTTCATGATCGTCTTTCTACGAGTTTACAGGAACTTCTAGGCAATAAATATCGACTGTATGTGGTCGAAAATACGGACGGAAAACCCGTGATGATTGTTCTGCCTAGCCGTAATGACCCCCGTGTAACAACGTTAACCCAAAAAGCCTTTGCTGTCATCTTACTTGTAGCAACTATTGCGACAAATCTAGAAGCAACAGGGTTATTACTGAGGTTTGATTTATTTGCGAATCCAGAACGGATAGGAGAAACTTTACCCATCGGTTTGAGTATATTTTTGATTTTGGTGACTCACGAAATCGGTCATTGGTTCCTTGCTCGTCGTCACCAAGTCCGTCTGAGTTGGCCATTTTTTCTTCCTGCGGTGCAAATTGGTTCCTTTGGTGCAATTACTCGCTTTGAGTCTGTGCTACTCAACCGCAAAATACTATTTGATATTGCTTTAGCCGGACCGGCAACCGGAGGAATTGTTTCAATGTTAATACTGGTGACGGGTTTGCTCCTTTCCCATTCAGGCTTGGCTTGGGGTTTTCACCCGATGTCGTTTCAATTGCCCAGCGAATTTTTCTCGGGATCTATTTTAGTTGGAACTTTAGCAAGGGTGATTCTTGGTTCGGCTTTACAATCCCCTGTGGTAGAAGTACATCCTTTGGTAATCATTGGTTGGCTGGGAATGGTCATCACCGCTTTAAATTTAATGCCTGCCGGACAGCTTGATGGTGGTCGTATTGTCCAAGCAATTTACGGACGTAAAACCGCAGGAAGAACTACACTTGCAACTTTGATTGTGCTGGGGTTGGTTTCGTTGGGTAATTCTTTGGCGATGTACTGGGCGATCGTCATTGTCTTTTTACAACGGGATCTTGAACGCCCTACCTTAAATGAAATTAGCGAACCCGATGATGCCCGCGCGGCTTTAGGTCTTTTAGCTTTGTTTTTAATGATTGCCACTCTTTTACCCCTGACTCCCGGTTTAGCTGGACGTTTGGGAATTGGGTGAACTACCCGCCACTATATCTGGTACTCCAGATATTGATGCGACAAGCTGTATAAAGGCAAACACTGAATAAAGCCTGGTCACGATCAGATTGCAATCAACGTTGAGAAGCTGTTTTCTATCTAATTGTGTAAGGATTTTAGCCTGACAGTACCTGTTTATTTTTATACCAAAAATAAAACTGCTGTAACCTTAAATTACAGTAGGTAAGGGCGATCGCGGGTTTCGCATGTGCCACCATGACATCGCTGCTATCGAGCGACGTTGGTGGAGGGGGACAAAGCGTTAATGACAGGTATTTACCATCACAGATCCATAACGCTCGATATCATCTCGTGTAATCCCCTTGTCGCCTTCTACGGTCGCAATTTTCTCGCTCACTCGGTCGTAGCAGCGGGAGCGATCGCTCTCACGCTTTTCAGATAACGCAGCGTTATTGGCAAAGTTATTGTAAAGTACCAATCCAAAAAAGGGGAGAACAATAAAGATTAACAGCCAAAAGACTTTTGGCAAAAAAAGAATTTTCTTAATCATTGTTTATGTTTAATCGATACAACCCGACATCACAGTCTTAGCGCTGACTTGGCAACAAGTCTTCAGCGACACTACTGAATACTAGGCGAAGACTGCAAAAATCGAAGAAGCACGATCTCGTTCCGGGTGCATCAAAAATCATAAAAATTGCGAAAACAGTGTATTCCAATTTTTAGATTACAAAAACAGTTGTTGTGATTTTTTTGTAAATAAACTCTAAAAGCTAGTCATAGAAACATTTAGGTGTGTGACAAATGGATTGTAAAGCGCGAATCTTCTGTCCGACGAGCTTTGCGTTTTCCACTATTCGGCTTTGGTGGAAGCGTGGCACGTAAAGAGAGGCGATCGCCTCTTTGTCGTACATAGAGATCCCTCCCCGGCTTTTAATCGGCTGTTTACAGATTCCAGTGTCCACTTCATGTCCTAAAAATACCCTAGATTACTTATGTAATCTAGGGTGTTTTGGGGGTGTTTTTTCTCTTCCCTGTTAACGCGTGCGCCCTTAGAATCAAGCTTTACACATGAAATGACATGCTACTTGATGAACAGCATCTTCTGGTATTTGGGCAAGGGCCACAGATCATCTGCGACTTCACCTTCGAGAGCATCTGCATATTTGCGAACCTTATCCATCATCGGGCGGAGCGTTTTGGCACAGTACTCCATGTGTTCTTCGGGTGGAATAAAATGATGCGTGCTGAGCGCGTTGTCTAACTCTGTGACTGAATCCATCATCTGCTTTGTCAAAGAAGCTACCGTTTTTGCACAGGAAAGTGCAAACTCAGACTCAATCCCGATTTGTTTTAGGTTGGTAATATTTGTAGAAAGCTCTGACAAGTGACGGCTTACCGCAGGAGAAATCATCGTTTTTGCTATACTAATCACGAGCTTGGCTTCCATCTCAATCACCTGAATGTACTGCTCTACATACACATTAAAGCGGCTTTCAAGTTCAGAAGCAGACAGCACTTTCGTTCTTTCAAACAGTTCCTTAATAGACTCCTTTTTCAAGATTGGCAACGCATCAGCAGTAGTGCGCAAATTCAACAGTCTTCGTTCCTCAACCGCCTGTTTGTGCCATTCTTCAGAATAGCCATTGCCGCCAAAGACAACGGCGCTATGAGCCTCCATGATTTCTTTGACAACGGCAATAACGGCAGCATCCAGCGCTTTTCCGTTTGACAAGTTAGTTTCTAACTGATCTGCCACCCATGTGAGTGAATCAGTCAAAATCGTGTTCATAGCGATTAGCGGACCAGAGACTGATTGGTTAGATCCGACTGCCCGGAATTCAAAGCGGTTACTCGTGAAGGCAAAAGGCGAAGTGCGGTTGCGATCGCTCGGATCTCTGTTAATTTCTGGTAAGGTGAGTACACCCAAATTCATCTTGCCGCCGGGAGTAGAGCTTGGGACAAGTCCCTGCTTTATTTGATTAAACACATCTTCTAGCTGTTTGCCCAGGTAGACTGAAATGATGGCAGGAGGTGCTTCATTGGCACCTAGTCTATGGTCGTTACCCGCAGTTGCCACCACGGCTCGCAGCAATGGTCCATATATGTGAATCCCTCGAATCACTGCCCCGCAAAACAACAAAAATTGCAGATTGGTATGGGGATTATCACCTGGATCAAGCAGGTTGCCTTGCGTGGCATTCCCCACTGACCAGTTCACGTGCTTTCCAGATCCGTTAATGCCAGCAAAAGGCTTTTCGTGCAGCAAACACATGAAGCCGTGTTTCTTGGCGGTATTTTTGAGAATGGTCATCGTCACCTGCTGGTGGTCACTAGCCACGTTTGCCGCTTCAAAAAATGGGGCAATCTCAAACTGACCGGGAGCAACTTCGTTATGCCGGGTTTTCGCCGGAATCCCCAGTCGATACAAGCGCTCTTCTACTTCTTGCATAAAGACTTGAACGCGCTCTGGAATCGCTCCAAAATAGTGATCGTCGAATTGTTGCCCTTTGGCGGCAGGTCGTCCAAACAAAGTTCTGCCCGTCAGCAAGATATCCGGGCGGCTTTGGGCATATTCAGCATCGATTAAGAAGTATTCTTGCTCTGCGCCACAGCTAGAGTTAACGGTCGCCACTTCCGAATTTCCCAACAGCTTAAGCAATCGGGTTGCCGCGTTGCTCATCGCCGCATTGGAGCGAAGCAATGGCATTTTCTTGTCTAGAGCTTCCCCTGTCCAAGAAAAGAACACCGTAGGAATGTATAAAGTGACCCCGTTATCGGTTTCCATGACATAGGGAAAGCTAGTGACATCCCATGCCGTGTAGGCACGGGCTTCAGATGTAGAGCGATTGCCACCATTGGGAAAGGATGAACCATCCGGCTCCCCTTGCACCAGAGCTTTACCAGTAAATTCAGCGATCGCTGATCCGTCTCTTTGCACTGAGATAAACCCATCATGCTTCTCGGCAGTGATGTTGGTCAACGGATAAAAAATGTGAGTGTAAAACAATGCTCCTTTAGAAATCGCCCAGTCTTTCATAGCTGCGGCAACGATTCCTGCTACAGATACATCTAACTTGCTACCCGTGTGAATGGTACTCTTGATCGACTCAAACACATCTTTGGGCAGACGGGTCTGCATCTTACTCAGATTAAATACGTCGGTTGCCCATATATCCATATAATGCTTCTCGCTTGAGTAAAATACAAAATGTATGAGGATGAACAAAGTTACTCACTTCCCGCTATACATGAATACCGGCATATAAAACCGTAATAGACAAGGGGCAGCGCGTTGCGGTGAATCCAGCGCTACAGGCGGCAGGAAACCCGCCTTAGGCGACTGGTGAACTTGGAGGGAGCAGTGCTGTTCAAAGGAGCTTCTGTGCTCTGTGAGAAGATCGAGAGCCACTACAGGATAGGAGTTTTGGGGTTTCCGAGGACAGTTCGGAGGAGGAGCCAGTGCGAATGACGGCTTTCCCTCCGTAGGCATCTGGTGAGACCAGCGCTGCAGGAGGGTTTCCCGCTACTAGGCGACTGGCGTTAGCGTAGCGGTAGCGAGTCTTCGAGCGTCACCCGAAGGGCGTTGGTCTCCCTCCGAAAGAATCTGTCCGTCCCGTTGAAGCGACTGCCCGTGCAAAGAACGCCAAGTTTGAAGATCAAGAAGATAGGTAATCTTGTACTGGGAAGGGAGTAATAGCAAAGTGCATATGGAATGAAAGCATACTTCATTACACTTCCCCAAAAAAGTAATTGATGCACTATTTGTGGAGTTATAGGAAAGAAATTGAAGCCTTGTAAACAGATATTCAATTATCTCTTGTTTTCAGAACCAAATTTAGATATAATCATAAATAAAATACAAAATAAGACTTAATATCATTATTAAGGTCAGGTTTAATTCTTATTGATTTGTCAGGTAAATGGCGGGATTTGAGTATTTTTCACTCTTAGGTTTGGCAGAATACAATTAAGCGAGTTTATCTAGCTTTTAAACGTTAGCTGATAAGTGATAAAAATGGCAAATCTTCTGTTAAACATTGGTACAAAACGGAATCAAGTTTCAACTCATTAGACATCTCCGACAATTATAGCCATTCTCAATGAAATCCCACACACTCTTCTCCTCTCCCAAGATTGGGAGAGGGGTGCCCGCAAGGGCGGCAATACTGCTCGGATAAGGCTTTTTTTCCTCCACTGCTCCCTCTGCCTGCCTCAACAGATCAATTTCTCAGGCCTTGCAGTATTGGCAAGGGCGGGATGAGGGCTTTCTGTATGTGACTGAAACAAGAATCGGTAGAATAATTATGCGCTCTTTGGAATCGTTGGTGGGGGCTTGATATTTGGTGCAGTAACTGATGTGGGGAAGAGGTTCTGGAAACCTGATTGGCGTTGCTGTCGTGTTTCGTTAGTCAAATTCCACAAGGTTTCGTAAAAGAAGAAGGAGACTCCAGAAAAATTGTGATCGCGGACTTGTTGCACTTGTGTCTGAATTTGTTGGATGGGGACAAATTTGCCTTTCAACCCAGTCATAATACCGACACTCACAGGAATATGACGAATTGCGGCTTGTACTTCTGGATACTCTAATTCGCTGATAAAAATGCCCAAATCATCTCGATATACCTGCAAAACTAATTCTTCAATCAATCCCATGTGTTCCCATCTCTGCCAGTCTGCTAAAAAGAGGGGGTAAGAAAAGCGCTGGGGATTCGGTGCAACCGAAACTAAGCAGTCTTTTTTCTTAGCTTTAATCGCGGAGAACATTCTTCTCATAAAGTCGGTAATTCTGTTTGCTCTCCACCTTACCCATTCTTTGTCTTGAGGATCATTCGGGGGAGCTTTACCTCTATGTTCTTTTTTATATAAATTAACTGTGTATTTATCATATCCTAATTGCGCTGGTAAGCCAAAGTGGTCGTCAAATTGAATGCCATCAATGTCATATTTGTTAACGATTTCCACAACCAAATCTAGGATAAATTGTTGGACATCCGGATGAAAGGGATTTAACCAAACTCGGTCGTGAATACCTTCAGGGACAATTCGCTCACCATTTCTCAGATTTGTGAGCCAGTAGGGACGATTTTTGGCTAATTCTGAATCAGCTGGTGCCATAAAGCCAAATTCAAACCAGGGAATCACTGTCAAGCCGTTTTGATGTCCGACTTTAACAATTTCTTTCAGCATATCTCGCCCTTGAAGTCCCGGTGTGGGCTCGAGCGATCGCCCGAGCACTTTTTTTGCTACTAAACTGGGGTATAGTGTATAACCCCAATTCCAGACTGTTGGATATACTGTATTAAAGTTAAGCTGTTTGAGTTTTTGTAAAGCGCTTTTGAGGCGATCGCTCTCAAACAGAAGATTACTATCAATATTAGTTAACCATACGCCTCGTAACTCAGAGGTTTGCGGACGAGGAATCTTATTTTGAGCTGACAATGGAAACGACAGCATGACTGTTGCTACTATGCTCACGGCAACCAAAAATGCAAAAAAACTTCTGTTGCTGTAGCTACGTGTATTCCATAGGGAGAAAATTAGGTTATACAACTGCACAAACCGTTTGCTCATTTACTTAGTGTAAAATTTTATATTAATAATTGCTGATTATAAGTAATTAAGTAAATAAGCGTGAATAAACATAAATTTACATTGGGGCTATTAAAAGTTATTCATTAGTGGTCAGTCGGTTTCACAACACCTCAATTTTTGTTTATATATGTATATTTTTTAACTAAACTACTGATTATATGGGTAGCAGAAATAGAGTTTCTATCCCTGACAGCCCTCAACCTTGATTTCTAGCTTTATGATTTTTTATTTTTAATTTCTAATGACAAAAACTCTGTACTATTGACTATAATTTTTTTTGCATGTTAATTAATATTTTGTAAATCTGGTTTTTTAAATCGCTACTGTTTTGTAATTCTACGGTAATCTTATTAAAGCGATCAATGCTTAAACCACTATCTTCGACAACTTGTTGGTAACGGCTACAGTATTTCACCGCAATATTATGAGCTTCGCTAGGAAGATTGTTGAGACTATTGGGATCGTTACAAACAATTTGAGGAACATCGCGATCGCCCAGAATTTCTTTAATTTTTCTAAAAGCTCGCTGACGATCTGGCTCCATTGATAACATAGCTCTCGCATAGCTATTAAATTCATCATTACTAACTGATGAACTTTGAGCGTTAACTTTTGAAATAGAAAGCAAAGCGCTGGAACCCAAACCTAAAGTCGTGATAATAACGAGCAACCAAGTTTGTAAACGCATCTGACTTAAGGTATGTCGGAAAAAGTAATGATAAAATTCATTCATTTTTTTCATGAACAACTACCGTGGGAATCTGTTAAGGATTTTGAATTATTTTGGTAGAAAGAAGTTCCAGCATTAGGCTTTGTCTAAATTGTTAGCCTTCGAGTATTCAGTAACAAAGTCCTCATCTGTTATATCCTCAACGGAATTTTGTATACATAGGTAACATAACTACTACACAAAGCGCGAAAATAAACATACCATTCACTCATTGCTATAAAGCTTGCAGATCAGCCTTTTTCAACTCGGAAGTGGAAATGAGCGCGGGATCGGTTTCACGCTTAGTGAAAGAACACATTACTCAAGAGAAATAGGACTCGCAACCTCTATATAGCTTAACTTTCCTAGACGAACTTTTAATATCCAACGTAGCTTAGAGTAGCGTACACTGTAGCTGAATTTACACTCTTCTTTTTTGACATACTTGACAAATTTCCACTACTTTGGTTTGAAGTGCTGACATCTCTGAAGCTCCTTGTTTGAGCCCAACTTCTAACTCTAATAGAAGAGGTAAACAGGCGATAAGTTGCTGTACGGAAAGAGATTGGACATCTTTTTGTAAAAAGTAAATGCGATTGGGATTGCCTATCTCGGCAGCTTGGGCAATCGCTTGTTGATTTCGCTCACCGCTTTCCATCATAATCTTTACCCATAACCAGGTGCGAAATTGACCAATGAGTGTTGCAACTATTCGTAAACTTGGTTCACAAGCAGCAAGAAGATCAGCCAATATAGCTAAAGCCTTGACTGTATCCCCTGTTCTCATTGCTACTGCCAATTGTAAGCTATTCTGTGTTGTATTTCTGACTAACTGAGCAACAGTTTCTACATCCACAGGCTGGTTACTGCCTTTGGCATAGATCTGTAATTTCTCAAGCTCATTGTAGAGGAGCCGTGTATCGTTACCAATAGTTTCCACCAACATATCCGCACTTCTAGGAGTCAATTTCACCCCTACAGTTTGTGCCGCCTGCTTGACAGATTGCAAAAGTAGTTCCGTTTTCCAAGGAGAAATAAGAGAAAATTCCTGAATTTCGGCAAACTTTTTCAAAATTTTAGTCGATTTGAGACGTTCATCGGGTTTGTGACTACTTGTAAGTAACAAAAATGAATTTTCGGGAATGACTGGCAGAGTGCGCTGTAATTCGGCTAACACATCTTCTGGACAGTGCTGATTAAGGGTTGTATTCACAAGCCACACTAAGCGTCCACCAGATCCAAAGGGTGGTGTCATAACTTGATTTAACCCTTGGATCTCGGCATTAGAGACATCTGTTGAAAATGAAGTGTAGTTAAAACTTGCCCATTGAGGATCGAGAACGCGATCGCGCAAACGATCAACCGCCTTTTCTATAGCGAAATCATCTTCACCCCAGTAAAAGTAGATTGGCATAACACAAAACCTCAGTCTTGAAAATAGGCAGCTATATTTAATAGACAGCTTACACTTGTTAATGTTTAGTAATACTTTGAAAACTGAGCTAAGGAGCGTCGTACTATATATACTTCATGGGGTAAATATCCCTCAAAGGATCGTCGTTACGTTTAAGAATCTCTATGTTTCCTACTCATCGACCTCGCCGTCTGCGTACTCATCCACAACTGCGCCGGATGGTGCGCGAGACTGTTCTAACTACCAGTGATTTAATTTACCCGCTGTTTGCCGTTCCAGGTGAGGCAATTGCCAACGAAGTGAAATCTATGCCTGGTGTCTACCAACTTTCGGTAGACAAAATTGTTGAAGAAGCAAAAGAAGTCTACGATTTGGGAATTCCCGCTATTATTCTATTTGGGATACCAGCAGACAAGGACTTAGATGCTACTGGTGCATGGCACGACTGCGGCATAGTCCAAAAAGCTGCGACTGCAGTCAAACAAGCAGTACCCGATCTTGTGATCATCGCTGACACTTGTCTGTGTGAGTATACAAGTCACGGTCACTGTGGTTACCTACAAGTCGGTGATTTAACAGGAAGGGTTTTGAACGATCCGACTCTAGAATTGCTGAAGAAAACGGCAGTTTCCCAAGCAAAAGCAGGTGCAGATATCATAGCTCCTTCCGGGATGATGGATGGATTCGTGCAAGCAATTCGCTCGGGTTTGGATGAAGCTGGGTTCCAAGATACTCCGATTTTATCCTATGCGGCTAAGTATGCTTCGGCTTACTACGGACCTTTCCGAGATGCTGCCGATTCAACACCCCAGTTTGGCGATCGCAGAACTTATCAAATGGACCCCAGTAATATCCGCGAAGCGATCAAAGAAATCGATCTCGATATCGCTGAAGGTGCTGATATGCTCATGGTGAAGCCAGCATTAGCATACATGGACGTTATTTGGCGTGTCAAGGAAGCCAGCAATTTACCTGTAGCCGCTTACAACGTCTCTGGTGAGTATGCAATGGTTAAAGCTGCTGCTCTTAACGGCTGGATTGATGAACAGCGTGTCGTCATGGAAACTCTTACTGGCTTTAAACGTGCTGGCGCTGACTTGATTTTGACCTACCATGCCAAAGATGCTGCACGGTGGTTGATTTAACAGCCCTCCGGGTAAGGCAGAGGGCAGAGGGGAGAAGGCAGCTATGTAAGAAAAAAGTTTTGAGAAAAGCCCTTATGCCTTTCTCAAAACAGGTTTAAGTCTCCCACCAAAATCTTCGTGGGGTCTGAATCCCTATCTAATTGCCTTCTGCCTTCTGCCGACTGCCGTCACGCCTTCTTTAAGAGTGACGATAGCCCTTTTGCCATATACGTAAGTGATAATA
>JAQYWO010000262.1 GCA_029379215.1 Rhizonema sp. PD37 | reverse complement strand
GATTTACTTAGAATATATGTAAATTATGTAAATTTTTGTTGTTTGCAGTTTCATTAGGCTTGTTTTATTATTAAAAGTCAATTTCAATAGTGATTTAAATACTAACGCCATTAATTAGAGATTTCGTGCCGTGACTGGAGTAGAGGGAAATAATGAAATTTAAGCAGCTTATTCCCAGTTTATTGCTGATAAGCGTGTTCGTGACGTTGGTCACAACTCCAACTAGAAGCGAGGAAATGTCATCAATTGAAGTTCATAAAAGAATAGGAGCTGATGAAAAGAGTGATCGTTTTCATCAAGCAACAAGTCTGGTAACAAAAGCAAGCTTAGTTAAACCCATTACAGAAATTCGGCGAGTTAGTGAGATAGAGCGTCCAGTCAAGAGCGCTTCTATGCTCCTCGTCCAGTCGCCAACACCACAAACTTCCCCCTCATCACAAGTCGCACTTATCACGTTCGTGAAGGCAAATCCTACCAATAAAGGTTTGGAAGTAATTTTACAAACTTCAATTGGTCAGAAGTTGCAACTACTCAATCGCAGTTCAGGCAATAGCTTCATCGCTGATATTCCGAATGCTCAACTGCGTTTACCAGGTGGCAAAGTGTTCTCATTCCGCTCGCTGAAGCCAATTGCGGGTGTAAGTGAAATCACAGTCACAAACTTTGATGCTAATACTATCCGGGTGATGGTGACAGGTGAGGCGGGTGTCCCTACTGTGGAGTTATTTGACAGTCCCTCTGAAGGTCTGATCTTCTCTGTAGCTAGTGCAGCGTCCACAGCGCAACAGAAACCCCAAACGCAACCAACTCCAGAACCAAGTCAGCCACAGAATCAGACACAGCAACAGACACCATCAGCCAATGCGGAGGAGCCGATTGAATTAGTAGTAAGGGGAGATATTGATGGGTATCGCGCACTCGATTCATCAACAGCAACTCGAACTGACACACCGTTACGCGATATACCTCAGTCAATTCAAGTGATTCCACTTGCTGTGATCAAAGATCAGCAAATTACGCGGATTAGCGATGCGACCCGCAATGTGTCCGGAGTATCACCCTTATCAGGCTACGGTGGTTTCTCTGATGACTACACAATTCGAGGATTTACCAACCCCAACCTTCTAAGAAATGGCTTCACAACTAGCAACTTTTTCAGTTATGGTGCCAACGTAGAAAGAGTTGAAGTTCTCAAAGGTCCATCTTCAGTACTATACGGTCAGATCGAGCCTGGAGGCATCGTCAATTTCGTTACCAAGCAGCCTTTGAGCAGTCCCTACTACGCAGCAGATTTGACCGCAGGTAGCTTCAGTTTTTATCGTGGTTCCATAGATCTTTCCGGTCCACTGACTACCGACAAAAAATTACTCTATCGCTTGAATGTTGCCTACGAAAATTCTGGCAGTTTCCGAGATTTCTATCATCAGGATATTTTCTCTGTGTCACCTGTGATCACCTACAAGCCCAGCGAAAACACAACCCTCAATTTTGAATACGAATATGGCAGAAGACGTGGGTTATTTGATCGCGGTTTGCCACCGGGCTCTGTATTTCTGACTCTTCCCATCAGTCGTTTCTTGGGAGAGCCTAGCGATTTTTTAAGCATAGATTATCAACAGGGAACTGCGACAGTAGATCATCGCTTCAGTAAGAATTTACAATTGCGAAGTTCTTTTTCTGTGCAATCGACGTTTGACAACAATGTTTATACTCAAGCCGATGGCAACATTGAACCAGATGGTCGTACTGCACCGCGTAGCAACATCATAAATCGCAATCGCAGAAATGAAGACTACTCCTGGCAAACTGATTTGATTGGTAAGTTCAACACAGGAACAATCGCCCATCAACTCCTGCTGGGTTTGGAATTGCGTCGCAACACTGACATTAATCCTAACTTCTTTGGTGGTGATGTCGCCTCAATAGATATTTTCAATCCCGTCTATGGTGCTCGTCCGACAGGGACAGTGGAGCAACGTGTATTCGGTACGAGGATCAATACAACAGGTATTTATTTACAAGACCAGGTAACCCTACAATCTAATCTCAAGTTATTGGTTGGTGGCAGAGCCGATTTTGTTTTTAGCGATAACAGTGCAAAAATCGGAGATGGAAACACCACTAACTCTAATTTTTACGATAGTGCTTTTTCGCCACGTGTGGGATTAGTCTATCAGCCGATAGAGCCAATTTCGCTTTATGCCAGTTACAGCCGTTCTTTTGTGCCCAACAATTCGACAACGGCTAGTGGGGTATCACTGGAACCTTCTCGCGGTACGCAGTACGAAGTTGGGATAAAATCTGAGTTTTTTGCTCGACGGCTTTCTGCAACGCTAGCAGCCTATGACATCACTAAAACAAATATACCTACCACAGATCCCAATAATACCGACTTCTCCATCGCGGTGGGGGAAGTCAAAAGTCGAGGAGTTGAACTGGATGTGGCAGGGGAAATTTTACCTGGTTGGAAGATTATCGCTTCTGGGTATTTGAATGATGCCTTTGTCAGCCAAGATAACACCCTTCCAGTAGGACGCAGACTGGAAAATACTGCATACCACGGTGCAACTCTGTGGACAACTTATGAGATTCAACAAGGGAGTTTGAAAGGGTTACAGTTAGGAGGCGGCATATTTTATGTCGGCTCGCGCATTGCTAACCAGAGCGATCCATTTACTGTTCCTTCTTATCTGAGAACTGATGCTGCTATTTCCTACAAACGTGGTAATTTGCGGGCTGCAGTCAATTTTAAGAATCTTTTCAATGTCAAATATTACGACACTCAGGGCTACTACGTCGTCCCTCAAGCACCTTTGACTGTGTTGGGAACCATTTCCGTACAGTTTTGACCTTTATTGACAACATAAAGGTAGAAGTACGTTTAAAGCAGCGTCTCCGTTCGCGTAGCGTCTTTGAAGAAGAAGCAGAAAACAGAAGTCCGTTATGTTAATTCCCGCACAAATTATTTGCGAGGTAGGTTAAAAGCTCACCAAAATGACAACATCTGTTGCCAGACGCGTAGAGTTATGGTCCTGCGCGTCTTTGTTTGAATCCTTTGTGTTTAGGCAGGGGTCTTTCAGCCTTCTATCTTCTCAATGGAGTTTAGACTAAAATTTGAATTAAATACCCTAATCCCAGTCTATGTATGGTTTTTAAGCTTCGCTTTCTTCACCTAACTAGAAAAAGAAGCAGCTATGTCTACTTCGACCAGTATCGCGACAAGGTCTTACGAGTATACAATGCTCTCAAACCGTCTTTAGGCGATCGCATTCTCAATTCTTTATGAGTCACTCCACTATGGCACATTTGGCGGTTTACCCACGCACATTCTCTACGTGTTTGTTAGATCAGTAAGTAAACGTGTACGCGATCATGCAATAGAACTATCACAGAAGCTTTGAACTTCACTGATAACTGAGCGTCCTAAATCTATTATCCAAAATTTATACAAGTGCGTACTTTCTTTATCATTTGTCTCGGTCAAACTATTTCTATCATTGGCAGTAGTATGACCGCATTTGCTTTCACGATCTGGGTGTGGGAACTCACGAATCAGGCTACGGCATTGACGTTGTTTGGTTTATTTTTACAAGTGCCCCAACTTCTAATCATTCCCATAGCTGGGGTGATTGTGGATTCCTGGAACCGTAAATACTTAATGATAGTTGGCGACATGGTTAGCTGGTTGTTGACCATTACTATCTTACTAATTTACTTAACTCATAATTTACAAATATGGCATTTATACTTGGCTGTAGCTGTTCAGGGGATTTTTGAGCAGATTCAAGAACAGGCATATTCGGCATCAATATCAAGCATCGTACCCAAACAGCAGTATAGTCGCGCTAGCAGCATTGGCTTCCTGACAAAGTCAAGTCCTGTCATCATCGCACCAGCCTTGGCAGGTGCCCTCTATGCGGTCATTGGTCTTGCTGGTATCTTAATTATTGATATCATGACTTATGTGATTGCTATTAGCTCTGTGCTGCTAGTACGTATCCCCCAACCTACTATTGCAGAAGCAGGCACGCATAGTTACACAAATCTGAAGCAGGAGCTTTTCTTTGGCTGGCGCTATATTGCCGCACGTCCCAGTCTGATTGCCATGCTAGTTTTAGCTTTGTTGTTCTACTTTGCCCAGAACTTGAGCAGTTCACTTTTTACTCCCCTAATTCTGGCACGTACTAGCAACGATACCAAAATATTAGGTACTGTATCTTCGGCAGCAGGGCTGGGCGGCATTATTGGAGCGTTGCTCGTGAGCGTTTGGGCAGGTTCCAAGCCACGGATACATAGAGTGCTGCTGGGTATGGTGGGTGCTGGCTTGAGCCAAACAGTGTTTGGTCTAGGGGTAAAACCGTTGATTTGGATTCCTGCCCAATTCTGTTCATCTCTTAATATTCCAATATTTAGCAGTCCTGCTCAAACTATTTGGCTGAGCAAAGTTAAACCAGAGGTACAGGGTCGTGTTTTCGCCACGCGCTCTTTATTTGTACAGCCTGCTGTGGTAATATCTACTTTAATTGCTGGACCACTAGCAGACTACGTTTTTGAACCTGCTATGATGCCGAATGGTAGTCTCACCTCCATATTGGGTTGGATATTTGGCACTGGAAAAGGTGCAGGTATTGCACTCATTTATGTCATTTCTTCACTAAGCATGTTACTTATTGGCATAGGTGGATATGCCTTCCGGACGTTGCGTGACGTAGAAATCATCTTGCCAGACCATGATGCCAGTTCTGAGTAGTTGGTTGTGAGGTGTTTAAGAAGGGTTGAATCGTTTTATTCAGAAGTGAACATGATTGCCCAAGATTCTGTAAATAATTGCCGTTTCTGCTGTGTTGTCTCTAAAGCTAATGGTGAAGATCCCATCGGCTCAGCACCTACTTACGAACACTTGCTGGCTCTTGAAATGAAACTACCTTGGACTGAAAAATGTTTGAGGGAAAATCCAGTACTCCAATCAGTAATCTCTTTCATCGAAAAGCTGATTTTGGAGCATGCGATCAAGATTCAAGGTCAGTTGCTCGTTCCAGATAGCGAATATTCTCGTCCTGGTTATACTCGCCTGCTGTATTATCGCCGACCAGCAAAGCTTTTTGCGAAGTTTGAAAAGCACGAGTTTATCATCCCTGATTCTGAAGTTGCGTCCTTCGTGATGGCGTTATTGGAAACATTACTTCACTTGCAAGAATTTGTGCCGGATTGGGAACAGTATCGTCAACAAACCAGTGAGATTCGGGAGTTAATGGTTTGTACTCATGGTAATGTTGATGTAGCCTGTGCCCGGTTTGGTTATCCCATCTATCGCCAGTTGCGTTCTGAATTTGCGACTGCTTCTAATGGAAAACTTCGTGTGTGGCGATGCAGCCATTTTGGGGGACATCAGTTCGCACCTACTCTCATTGATTTACCATATGGACGCTACTGGGGTCATTTGCAGCCAGAAATATTGAAACTCCTGGTTTGGCATCATGGTTCCGTCAAAGAGCTATATCCGTTCTACCGAGGTTGGGCTGGCTCATCAAGGTTTGAGCAAATCGTGGAACGAGAGATTTGGATGCAAGAGGGTTGGGACTGGCTCAATTATCAAAAATGGGGTCAAGTTCTGTCGAGCGATGAAGTTAACCAAAACTGGGCGAATATTCGCATTGATTTCTCCACGACAGATGGAAGTATAAGGAGCGCTTATGAAGCAAGAGTGGAAGTTAACGGTATTGTAATGAGCGCTGAAAACTCAGAAGATGAGTTATCATTAAAAGAAGTGAAGCAGTATTGCGTCAGTCGTCTGCTTAAACTGAGCAAAGAAAAAACTCAGAATAGGAATCAGTAAAAGGATGCAAGCCTCAAAATTCCTTATGGAAAGAAGAAAAAGAATTGTTTTGAGACTTGTAGTGGGAACATGAGCGCGTGTTTGCAGGGCTTAGAAACTAGGCGTCTTTATCAAATCCGTTTGATAAAGTCCGGAAAAATCTGTCAGCTTAATTACTGCATTAACTAGTTTGGCATCATTAATGGTCGCGGAAAAACTGCCCCACTATAAGATTGAACCATGTTATACCAAATCTATGTCAAGCTGCATAGAATAATTCCTTGTCTAGCTGGAGTTTTAATTGTCCTATTCTGTGCATCTTCAGAAAAAATTGGTATTAACAAAGTGATTTTAATCGAGATTTTTTCCGTTAGCGAAACTCTCTTCAAGTGTACTGCCTAAGGGAGATGCTTCCCGAACACGAACGAGCCTCAGGTTGGTTGGTTTTTCGCTTGTTTTTACCCAAACCCTATACAGGGATATATACTGTATTCTGCGTTCTTCTTAAATAGCACTGTGCAAAGTAGACTTTTTCTTCCAAAACTTTTGGAGTACAGCGATGAAGAATAAAATCGAGTCACTAGGAATGAGTACTGGAAAAATTATCTATAGTTGTGATGATTGTCAAGATATTCATCGCCTAAAAGTGGCAACAATTATGGATTTATTCAAATCATCTGGGGTTCTTCTTTTTCGTGGCTTTAGAATCAATCACGAGCAAATGAAGACATTCGCAGAACAATTCAGTTCTAAATTCATTCAAGATTATGGTAGACCTCAAGTTGATTCAGATAAGTTTGTTCATTTTGTAGATCCAGGAATGGGTGATAGTAGTTTTCATAGAGAACACGGATATTCTCCTTTTTGTCCAGACGTTATCTGGTTTTGCTGTGCTGTACCAGCAGCACAAGGGGGTGAAACTACTTTCTGTGATGGGGTCCAAGTGTGGGAGAAACTAAGTGAAGAAACGAGACAGCTATTTATTTCTAAGAAACTAAAGTTTCGTCATGAAGTACACGCTGATATAATAAGGAGATTTACTGGATTAGACGCTAGCATAACTGATATTGAAGGAGTACTGGATAGTTTTGAGGGTGTAAATTACCAGTTTCAAGAAAATGAATCCATCTTGCTTGAATATATTTGCTCAGCTGTAGTTAAAACTAAATATAGTCATGACGATGCGTTTGCCAACAGTATCTTGGCATTGGAGCATGCAACGTTGGAAGATGATTCAATTCTTCCTGATGAAATTATCGGTGAAATCGAGGAAGTTACAGACAAGTTGACGGAAAAAATATCGTGGCAGGCTGGCGATTTAGTAATGATTGATAATTCAAGATTCATGCATGGTCGTAAAGAATTTAATGATAATCGACGGCAGATTTTCAGTACCTTAAGTAACTTTCACTCTTAGCTCGACCTTATACAAATCAAACAACGTAATCTATGTTATTAATTTCCGTGATCTAACGTACAGGGGCGTGTTTGATCTCCCCACTTTCTAGTTGAGCGGGGAGATCAAACAGTAGTATACTTGATTGGTACTTTAGCAAAATCTTGACTGTTGCGCGTTAGCAAGATTAACCCACCTGACAATGCAATCGCCGCAATCCTCATATCCATTGTTGCTAGTTGGATGCGTTGAGATTGCAAGCGATCAAATACGATTGCGGCTGCTCAATCAAACGGAAGGATGGGCAAAATCGTAAAGTCTTTCCGAATCTGAGCCATCATTTCATATCCTTTGACTACCTCATCAGGGTTATGAGCATGATTGATGTAAGTACGACTAAAACTACTTCGACTTTTAATTCTTGACTTCAATTAATTAACTGCATCTTTCACTTTACGCTTTTTCAAAAAATTAGACAGAAAAGGTTTCTCAAAGATTAAGTAAAACAAGTAAGCAATAACTAATGATAGTGGTAGAGCCACCACACAAAGTATTGAGATAAACTTAACTGGTGACATTTGAAAATTTAAAAGGAAATGTCCTAAAACTGTTATTATAACTGCGTGAGTAAGATACAAACTGTAAGAAAATGCTCCTAATGCAATTGCCCAAGGAGCCTCAAAAAGTTGTAAAATAAGTGATTTTTTACCTTCATTGACACATTTAGTACAGTAAATGAGTACACAAGCTGCTGTTAATCCACAAATATAATCGTAAATCCATGTTTCTAGTATTTGTTTATTAGTTATCAATGCAATTATAAAGAAGATAATTGCAAATAGACTCCAAGGAAACGATTTCCGTATTGCTAATAACTTTGGTTTTTGAGAGAATCCAATATCTGCTGCTGTCATACCCAAAGCAAATAAACCAATAAACCAAGTATGAACAGGTCCTATAAGTGTATTCCAAAGATAAAATGGTATTGAGCTAATTAAGAAAGTAGCAATAACAGTAGAAAATAAGCCAAAACGCCGCCATATAGGTAGGAGCAAAAGTGGAAAGATAAAGTATATCTGCCACTCAACAGCGATACTCCACATAGGTGCGTCAATAGATTCAACTGTGTCAGAAGTAAAATTCTGAATGAGTAGCAGATGAGTTATCAAGTCAATTGGAGAAAAGAAAGGCTTAAAAATTTCATCTTCTGCCAGTTTATGCCATTGAAAATTAAAAATTTTAATCAGTCCTAATATAATGGCTGCTACCAGTATACTAAAAATAAGAGCCGCATAGTAAGGAGGTAAAATTCTACGCGCTCGCCGTTGGATATAATTCCATAAACCTTCAGAAAGATAACCACTTTGTGAACGAGTTACAGGTAGCATGAGAACGTAGCCAGAAAGTACAATGAAAATAGCTACAGCAAAATCACCATAATCAAAAATTTTACCTATTATATTATCTTCCCCTATGTATTCATCTATATCTATGTGATAGATTACAACATACAGAGATACCAATCCACGTAAGCCGTCTAAGTAATGAAGACGCAATCTCTGTTCGCCAGATTTACTAGATTCGGGTACTTCCATTGGAAAACTTGAGTCATTAATTGTATTCATTCAACAATCAACTTAGCCAATAAAATCAGGGTAAGCGCACGAAAAAAATGACAGAATGTGCTGAACGAGAAAAAGAAGTGCTTCTCGCCACAAAATTATGATGTCAAAAGGTTTTGATACTCCTTTAAATCTTTTTTTTACGTCGAACTCAGGTTGCCTAAGGATTTAATTAATCCTAATATCGTTCCCAATAGACTTAAGAGTGGTCCCAACCCGACTATCGACTCAAACACATTGTCGAACCTTCGCAGTCTGAGAATTTCTGCCAGCGCTTCACTCTCCAATGCCAAACGAAACTTATTTGGCGTTGGTCGTTCTAGTTCAAATGCCGACATAAAAATCCGCATGACTGGTAGCTCTGCATGTTGTCTTACAAGACTAATGACACCTACCATGTTGTTCTGGCGGTAAAGTTGGAACACCTCTCGAATCAGGGGTTGCTGACGCGATAACAACAGCCAAAACCGCACGCGTTCAATAGCCAGACCAATTGTCAATACGCTACATAGTAGCAGCGGCCACATGACTATGCCGCCTGCTTCAAAAAGTTTAGCGATCATGTAATTCTCAACAAATTAACGAATATATGTAGTGAGAGTACTTTTGTCTAATTAAATGTTAATGATATAGTTTTTCGATTAAAAATGGAATACCTAAAAATAGTTTTCCAGCTAATTCAATATTTGATGATATCTATTATTTATTGTATGCAAGTTGCTTGTTATTAACATGCATATTTGGGCAAATAGAGGTTTAGACGATACGGTTGATTGCCTTTGCCCACCAAGATCTTTAAGATGGTAATTACAGCAATTTTCAGATAAATAGCTGATACCATTTCACGAAATTTTTGATACAAATGGTTTATAATTTTTTCCTCCCCTGCTCCTTTGCTGCCTATTTGTATCAATTTTCAAGTGAAACGGTATGACGGAGTGACAAAAAATGACTCTTATTCTTATCGACAAAACTACGTTTTTATGGAGAATTAACGCCGAAAATACCAAGACTTCCACTTTTCTAAGTGTTTGTTGGACTTGCACCACTGATGTTGTTTGTCACTGGCTTGATGATGTACTGGTGTCGATACACAGAACTCGCCCAGGATAAGCGTTGTCTGACTACAAGCCGCTGCGCGTCTACGCGCAAAAGAACTATCACCCAAGCTTTGAATTAAACTAATCACTGACAAAAGGAAATTTATGAAGTTCGGCGAATTGACGTTTACTGAAAATGCTACAGAAATTCAGAACACCTTGCGCTCTTCTAAATGTGCAAGAATATCCTGACGATCGCGCCAAACTGGACGCAGTTGTTTGTTTGCAAATAACTGTAATTGATCCACATTATGAGGCGAGCCTGGTTGAGTGGCATTACCATAGCCAATGAGTGCCATCGCCTTTACTGGTTGAGAAAACTCAATAGCAGCGACAAACGAATCACCCTCAAATGCTTGAAAGCGATCGCTAGAAGCTGGTACATAATCAACGACGCGGAAAATACCGAGACTTCCATCGCCACCATTAGCCGGCAAATCTGTATTATTTATGTGTAGCCGGAAAACATCTCCCCAGGCGATATCTAGCTTTCCATAAGTTTTTTCTACAATGGCTGCAACAGCTTCGAGTGTTGCAACTGCCGATTTGGGATCGACGAAACCGTCTGGGGTGGTTCGTGGAAAATTTTGACTCCAAGGTTTGCTAAATGATTTGTCATTTAAGTGCATCTGTTTTGCCCAAAAAGCAAAAAGTACCGCCCCTTTAGAATCTGCATTAGCTTGTCTATCCCAAGTTGAGAGGACATCAGCAGATCGCCGCGCTAATTCACCTCCAAGCTTTCGTGTTGCAGGAATTAACTCATCCAAAATACGATCTGCCAGTTCCATGCGCGTCGAAAGTTTATATTGCACCATCTCATCAAAAGAAATTTTGTCATCCTCTGAGAGCATTCTTATAGAACGCTCTGTCCGAAAATTACTGGGAAAATGTAGACCACTAGGTGCCATGTAAGGAGGATAATTATCTGCTTTTATAGCGATAGGATATGTCGTTGTCCAAGGTGGGTCATTGGTATTTTGCAACCAACCGCTTTTTGGATCAATGATGCGTGGTAAATCTTCATAGGGATGGATTTTTGTCCATAGCGTCTTAGACGTGTCACCAGGTATAATCCCTTCCCAGTATTTAAAATCACCTTGAGAACGAATTGGAACATCACCGTTGAACAGGTGCATGATGTGCCCCGCTCTATCTGCATACATTACCGTAAACATCGGTAGTTGCAAACGCTTGAGAACAGATTGAAAAGAAGTGAGATTTTTGGCTCGTGCCATATCCCACCATTGCTCCAGGACACCAGGTCGATCAAGACCTGCAACGCGCAAGGCTATAGCTGAACCGTTTTTCTCTGTGACTACAGGACCGTGAACAGAATGTTTTACAATTAGAGGTTGGTCACGTATGCTACCGTCTTTTTGTTTCACTTTTAAGGGGACGGTTGTTGTCTCGAAGGAACGAACTTTACTATCGAAGCGATAACCATTGTCCACTAATTTAAGTGAGTACGCATCCCAACCATCGTAAGTGTTGACGGTGTGAGTCCAGCCTAAATTATTGTTGAAGGCGATCGCCAACACAGGAATTCCCACAAGTGTTGCGCCGTAAGCATCAATATCGGGAGTATTCAGTTGTGCTTCATACCACAAAAATAAATCCGACCAAGGCAAATGTGGGTTTGCCAGCAGCATCGCTTTACCACTTGCAGAATGTGTTGGACCTATAGCCCAACCATTAGATCCTGCTTTTGGTTCAGACTTAGCGATGCCTGCAACGTCTTCTGGGTTGACGATAAAAGTAAAATGTAGAACTCGATTTAAGTGAGCCAGAACATCTTCTGCTTTTACGGGCAGTATAACTTTTACCTCGTTGTCAAGCTTTTCTCCATGCTCCTTAGCATAAGCATTAATCCCCGCAGCAAAAGCATCTAGATAGCTGCGAAAAGCTGGACTTTGTGCTTTGTACCAAGAACGAGCGCGTTCTGGCACTCCCATAGTCTGTACCCAACGGTCTGATTCTAAATATTTTTCTCCCCAGTATTCGGCGGCACGTCCCCGCGCTTGACCATAAAGACGCAAAAGCAAGTTCCCGTGACTTTGCATTTGTGACCAACCAAAGGCTTGAAATGCACTTTGAGTATCTTTACTGTAGATGTGGGGTATACCGTAAGTATCCCAAAGTATTTCCGTACTTTTCGCTATTCGTGCAGAAGTTTGAACTCCCAAAACTAGAGCAAAGAGAATACCGAGTACAAATGATAAGAGTCGGAATGGTTTTCGCCTGAAAGCTCTATATATGTATCCCATAAGCTAGTAAAAAGGATAATTGCCTGAACACGGTTTAATCAGTGAGGGATGATGGTCACGGTAATTTTTCAAGCGCTCTTTCTGGCGAGATGCTGTCCCTGATGAAGGTAAATTTACTAGCAAGCCTTGTGATCGCGTTAAAATAGATTTGACATTACAAAAAATGTCAACACTGCAAACATCACATCAATCATTGGAGATGTCTAATATTCACCTCTACCGCTTTTGTTGATTCGTTTTGTAGACGCATAAGCTCTTTCTCCTTCTTCTTCGTAGCGATCGCGATATAGTATT
>JAQYWO010000261.1 GCA_029379215.1 Rhizonema sp. PD37 | reverse complement strand
AATAAGAACCTTTGGTAGATACAAAGATTGCTTTATTGATTATAAAAAATATTTTAAATCTAACATAAAGATTAAGATTAAAGGTTTGTAAAACAAAGTTAAACTATACTCATTTAATTTTGCTATGTATTATACTTCATATAGTCCACCCTTTTGGCTGCGA
Organism: Rhizonema sp. PD37; assembly: GCA_029379215.1. Taxonomy (GTDB): domain Bacteria; phylum Cyanobacteriota; class Cyanobacteriia; order Cyanobacteriales; family Nostocaceae; genus Rhizonema. Next base: position 12,374 of record JAQYWO010000261.1, on the reverse strand, counting down.
AACGGTCTAGTCATGACTGTTCATACCTCACGCTGGGGAACTCGTGTTTGGGAAAATACTACAAAAGACACTGAGCCGCCATATGAGGAAAGAATTTTTGTCGGTGCCCAAGGAGTGCCAATATTTGGTAAGGTGGCTATACCAAAAAACGCTCGCGGTACGATAATTGGGACTTATGGCATTATAGGCGAGTTGGATAATCAATGGTTTCTAAAGCTATTGGCACGTAAGGCATATGCTCATGGATACGCCGTTGTGTTGTTTGATTGGCGTGCTCACGGCAAGACAGCAGATTTGTCACCAACCTTAACAAGCGATGGTTTGTACGAAGGAGAGGATTTTGTCCGCATTGCTGCTACTGCCAAGACTATGGGGTGTCCTGAGAAATTTTGGTTTCTAGGGTATTCTTTGGGAGGACAATTGGCGCTTTGGGCAGTTAAAGTATCGATGGAACTGACTGAGGAGTTAGGACTCAAAGACAGTGACATTGGCGGTGCGGCAGTGATTTGTCCGAATTTGGATTCTGGGCGATCGCTTTGTTACTTAATTAAACAACCGTTGAGTAAATATTTAGAGAAAATGATCGCTCAAAACTTGAAGAACCTTGCTTGGCGAATTCATGATGCATATCCTGGTAGCCTAGAACCAGAGGCAATTGAACGAGCTAACAGCATCTGGGGTTTTGACCACGAACTGGTGATTGGGCGATTGGGTTTTCCTTCTGTAGAAGCTTACTACGAAGCAAGCAGCGCTTTACATTTGCTCCCACACATAAAAAAACCTACTTTGATTATATATTCTGAAGATGATCCATTATTCGATCCAACAATTGTCCCCGATCTGCAAGCTGCCTGTGCCAGCAACCCCACTATAAATTTGCTACTAACTCGTCACGGTGGTCATGTTAGCCATCTAAGTAGCAAACAGTGTCAACAGCAAGCTCAAGATCCCGACATTTGGTGGGCATGGAATCGAGTTTTACAATGGTTGGACGCTATTTCTTGACCTTACCTAAAAAAAGAATAGCTGCCTTCTGAAATAAATTAATTGATATAATCACGATTACTATATGTGCCGTAATTTGTGGGGCAGATACATGGGGAGATATTGCCTTGTGTAAAATAAACTGTAGCAGGGATTTTTTTATATGAAAGTGTGCGAGTCATCCAATCGAGGAGTTTTCCCACAATGATCGCAGCTAAAGACAACGCCCCCCACCTCACCCCAGACGAGTACTTTGCCTGGGAAGCAACCCAACTGGAAAAACACGAGTATATCAACGGCGAAGTTTACGCCATGACTGGCGGCAGCGTCAATCACGGTCGTATCGCCATCCGCTTCACCGCCATGTTCGACAGCCACTTAGAAAATACAGGTTGTATCACTGGAAATTCTGATGTCAAAGTCAATATCTTTGGCAGTAATCACTATACTTACCCAGATGCCAGCATCACCTGCGACGATCGCGATAAAACAACCACCCAATACATCACATACCCCTGCCTCATTGTCGAAGTCCTCTCCGCCAGCACCGAAGCCTACGACAGAGGGGGCAAATTCCGAATGTACCGCCAAAACCCAGCCTTAATCGATTACCTACTAGTCAGTTCCACCAGCATCGAAATCGACCTGTATCACAAAAACGACGCAGGCGACTGGTTGATTATCAACTACAAAGCAGGCGACACAATCGAACTCAAAAGCATTAACCTCAATTTCCCCATTGAACAAGTCTATCGCGGTTTAACCTTCACTCCAGAAACCCCAACAAACATCATTAGGGAATAGGTAGTTCAGAGACTACGAGTTATTGCCAAAAACCTCAGAGACTTTTATCTACTTGGCCATGATCCGTATTATGGTGAGGCGGTTGGCATAAAGTTTGACCTCTAAAAACTTTTCAAACACGCTCTAAGTTCATGTTGCGCGATCTCTGCCACAACTTGGTTATGTATCTGAGCGAAACTACTTGCTTGAGATAGACTTTTAAAAGACTGCTTCGTGACTAAATTCAAGCAGTTGAGTACTCTTTTCTGCCATTGTTCTGAGTTAGTCACATCCCAAGCCTTAAAAACTTCTTTTTCCGCTAAACCTCCTAAGCGATGAGATAGAGTCCCAGATGCACGAGCGCTTAAGTGTTGTAAATACTTTCTGCGTGGATCTGCGGTTGCACCAAAAACAGTCACCACTTGATAATCACTTAAATCTGCAATCCACACGGGTGATAGTTTCACTTCCCTACCAACCTTGCCGCAAAGATTACCGTCACATTTCTTACTTCCGCCGGCATCTTGGATTTTTAAATCTTCACCGTGCATAACCGCTAATGCATACGGCTTGCCAAAGTCTTCATCTCCAGCACATACGATTATGCGACAATTATTATCAACGGCTTCAGTCCAATGCTCTTTACTGACTAAGCCACAAGTTTTGGGCGATCGGTACTCAAAAGATGCCCCTAATAACTGTAATCCTGTGTAGAAGTCCTGCAACCGTTGCTGAAATAAGTGCTGAAACTTTTTAGGAGTATCTGGTAAGCTCCAAAATGAGTCATCACTCTCAGGTGTTAGAGTAGAACCACGCCACCAAGGTTTAATTTATGGTTGTTGTCGTCCAACAAAAACATTCCTTGATTTTCAGGCATTTCTGTTGGAAGTATTGATACCAGAAGCTAAACGCCTTGGGTGTACGCCACGTTTATTTAATTCTCGACAATGGTTCTACACATGCCCCAAAACAATTACAAGCTTGGTTGAATCAGAAGCAAAAAGAGGAAGGTTGGAGTTTTTCGGTGGAAGTGGTCTGGCGTGACCGTTATATGCCTCTTGGTTAGGTCAAATTGAAATTTGGTTCAGCATCTTACAACGAAAAGTACTGACCCCAAATGATTTTCCTGACCTCAAGACCTTACAGCAAACCATCACTAATTTTATTGTCTATCACAACGAGTCTGCCAAACCCATCGAATGGTCATATACAGTCGCGCAGATGATGGAGAAATTCGCGCTCGTATTAATGAAACGCTGTACTTAGCAAGCCGAAAATCTGAGTTGAGTTAGTTAAGCGAGCCTTATGAGACTGTGGGAAGTACTCAGATAAGAAATAGTGAACGATCTGGTAGCTTCACGAAAAATCTTACCTATTAACTGATAGGCTGGGAAAGTGAAAATTGTTCCCATTAGGAAGATATCCCAATAAGGTTCATTAACAGTAAACCAAAAAGTTTTCTCGCTCGGGCGATACGGATGGAAGCCGTTACCAAGGGCATCACTACACACGCTGCAGGTATTCAGCAACAAATGAATACAGAGAAGAAAGTATTATATAATACTGACTATATAATAAATAGTTATCATAATATGAAGAATATAGGACTTACGCGAACGGGTTCTGCTTTGCAGTACGGGCATGGCTTCTCAACTCCAGTCGGAGAGACTGCGCCAACGAGACGCTGCGCGAACGCTAAGGCGGTTCAATAAATTAAGTCTTTCGGCAACTTTTGCGTAAGTCTTAGAATAGTGATTAGCTTTACAATCAAGTACACTGAAGAGTACCCGTCTGAACGTAGTTTTGTTGCATGTCTCGTTGGTTCAACATCGCAGGGCCCTGCCAAGACGATATCCACTACATGCTATCGCCAACTGCTCGGTTGCCTGATTTGGAGGAGCTAATTCAACAGCGTAGTTACTTTGTCGTTCATGCACCTCGGCAAACAGGTAAAACAACCGCGATGCTAGCACTGGCGAAGCAGCTTACACAAAGTGGACGCTACGCGGCAATATTGGTATCAGCAGAAGTCGGAAGCGCGTTTAATCATAATGTAGGTGCCGCAGAATTAGCGATTCTGGGAACTTGGCGCGATACAATTGCAGACCGATTACCCAAAGACTTACAACCACCTGTTTGGGGTACTGAAGAACCAGGGCGGAGGATTCGAGCTTCTTTAAGAGCTTGGGCGCAGGCTTCAGTACGACCATTAGTAGTATTTATAGATGAAATTGATTCGCTACAAAATGAAACTTTAATTTCTGTTTTACGCCAGTTACGCGATGGTTTTCCCAACCGTCCCAAGAACTTTCCATTGTCTGTGGGTTTGATTGGTTTGCGGGATGTGCGCGATTATAAAGTAGCGTCGGGTGGTAGCGATAGGTTAAACACGGCGAGTCCCTTTAATATTAAGGTTAGTTCCCTAACCCTGAGAAATTTTCACGCCACTGAAGTTGCAGAATTATACCAACAACATACTGACGATACTGGGCAAGTTTTCACCCAAAAAGCTTCATCAACAGCATTTGATTTGACTCAGGGACAACCTTGGTTAGTAAATGCCCTTGCTAAGGAAGTTGTGGAAAAAATGGTAAAAGATCGAAGGGAAGCAATTACCCATGAACATATTCTCAAAGCGAAAGAAATATTAATCGCCCGTCAAGATACCCATTTGGACTCGCTCGCAGAAAAACTTCGAGAACAACGAGTCAAAGCCATTATTGAACCGATGCTGGCTGGACTTGCATTAGGTGATACTCCTGCTGATGACCGACAATATTTAATTGATTTAGGATTGTTGCGGCGCGATCCCGCAGGAGGACTCGTAATCGCTAACCCTATTTATCGCGAGGTCATTCCCCGTATCTTAGCGCAAGGCACTCAAGACAGTTTACCTCACATCAGCCCTACTTGGTTAACTAAAGAAGGTGAATTAAATACTGATGCTTTACTAGATGCATTTTTGAGATTTTGGCGACAGCATGGTGAACCGTTATTAGCTAGTGCAGCATACCATGAAATAGCACCACATCTAGTGTTAATGGCGTTCTTACATCGTATCGTTAATGGAGGTGGAACACTCGAACGTGAATATGCTATTGGAAGTGACCGTATGGATTTATGTTTAAGATACGGTTCTACTACTTTAGGGATAGAATTAAAAGTATGGCGTGAGAAGAGGGGCGATCCCCAAGCTCTTGGTCTTGAACAATTGGATTCATACTTAGCGAGATTAGGAGTAGATTTTGGCTGGTTATTCGTATTCGACCGACGTGAAAAAGCACCCCCAATAGAAGAACGTCTATCAACTCACATTGTGTATACAAAAAATCAACGTTCTATAACTGTTATTCGTGCTTAGAAGCAATACCCTTAAAAAGTCAAAAGAGAATCTCTATAAATAAATGCACGTTCTATTTAATTTGGACGCTAGAAAAGAACTTTTATTTTCTTTTCCATGAAGCACGTTGGGGACTTCAAACCAATTCTATTCCTCTAATGAGAACTGCAACCCCAATTGATTGGAGATGTCTGAGTTGTTGATAAATGGGTTAGAGAATTAAGAACTTGTACATTTCAGTAAGGTTATAAATATTTTGCACTATGCCAACACTAAGGTAATTTCATATCCTTTATCTCCAAACTGAATGATTATGTCAAAATTATCTCTCAGAATCTGAATAATCTTTGAAGTTGGACTGTTACCAATACGAAGATAAATGAACTTGGGCGGATGACCATAAAGCAAACTACGTTGATGAAATTCAGAGTCTTTAGAAACAATCGCAAAATCATTCACCTTTGCATATTATCAAATAATTTCATCATCAGTATTTGTCAATACCAAAGTTTTGACATGCTCAGAATCAGGATACAAATCGAGAATCTGGCAAACAATTCTATCTGAGAGGTTTTCATCAAAAAGCAGTTTCACAGCGATACCACAAATAACTTTTTCTCACGGTCAGGTGCGAAAGCAAGGCAAGCTTTAATATCTTCTGAGGTTAGTTCAGAAAAATCTTGTAGAATTTCTGCCTCGGTCATACCACCTGCCAAATATTCCAATATGTCGTATACCGTGATTCGCATTCCTCGAATACAAGGCTTGCCACCACGTTTTCCTGGTTCGATTGTAATAATATTTCGATAATCCATAACCTGACTGTGGTAGTATTGCATAGTAGTAATTTAACCTCTTAGATTAGCAGAGCGATCGCTACCAATGAAATTTCTTCAATTAACAGTTCATTGATTAATTAACGCTTTGAATTATCTATCAGTTATCACATTTGAATTAATAATATTTGAACTAATGTTTTTCATAGTGTGTACCTCTATTTTAATTATGTTTTTTCATTACATTAAGAGCAGTGTATAGCTCCTGTATTGAAAGATATCTCTTTATTTTAGCATGATTACAGCAATCCTATTTGATTTGTGAAAATTGAAGACAAAGATCCCCGACTTCTATAAGTCGGGGATCTTGTTTTTTACGAATGATTGACGTTAAAGTTGCCAGCTTCTGATTACTTTTGTGCTTCGTTTTCATTCGATTAGTTTCCCTAGTGAGTAGGGACGAGAGAAAGTGCGGAGCATTCATCATGACTTATTGTTGTTTCCATTCGATTAGTTTCCCTAGCGAGTAGGGACGCCAATATTGCTTTTATTATAAAGCGCGAAGGTCTGGTTTCCATTCGATTAGTTTCCCTAGCGAGTAGGGACCTGTCACCGCGCATGGTGACGCCGTAGAGGGCGTCCGCAAGTTTCCATTCGATTAGTTTCCCTAGCGAGTAGGGACTTATAGAAAAATAGAAGAAAACGTGGAAGAAGGGTTTGTTTCCATTCGATTAGTTTCCCTAGCGAGTAGGGACTGTAGTGTAATCCACCATCGCTTCAAGGATAACTCGGTTTCCATTCGATTAGTTTCCCTAGCGAGTAGGGACGCATCGTAGTGAAGTAGTTAAGTTAGTAGCGGCTAATGTTTCCATTCGATTAGTTTCCCTAGCGAGTAGGGACCCCACCATCTTAAACCTTGACCCAGTAAGGCGTCCAGAGGCGGTTTGCGAGGGGGTCAGATTTGAGAGCCGAAAAGGGTGAAAAATAATCAGAAAAAATCGCTCCAATGCTTACAGGACAAGGGAGCGAGGGGGTTGACGAAATAATCAGCATTTCAGCCATTGGCTGACCCCCTCGCTCTCAAAACAATTTTCAGGTGTATAGACAGTCGTTATGGCAGAGAATAGGGAGTATTGTATTCTCAATACATAGAACTTAAGGATTGACAGATATTGTTAAATATGATAATAATACTTTTTCGCCGAAAAGTTTGATTTTGGCAGGTCAATTATTAAATAATAACAGAACCTGGTATTTCTGTCACAGGTGGACCAGCACCCCAAGTTTCTACCTGTCCTAAGGTATGCCGCGATAGTGGGTAAAACCGAATGCTATCTTCTGCAAGCTTGATCCTTTTCTTCAGTCTTTGACAAAGTTCTTTATACTTTCCCTGTTGCAAACACTCAAACACTGAATATTGAACTCGCTTGCCGTAGCCTTCAAGTAAATCAGATACTTTTTTGCGGCGCTTGTCACAGGGAATGTCGTAAGCAACGACGTATAAAAACATGCTGAAAATTGCTATATTTAACGAATTTGATATGGCTGATAAAGCTGAGTAGGATTGTAGACAAACTGCTTGTAAGTCTTAACTTGCTGGGTGAGCAAATCCCATCTTGGCTGTTGTTCAGGGGAATTTGTTTGAACTTCCTCCTCCATGCGCTGCAAAAATGCTTTGAGATACTTTCGCCTTCCAGAGTCATTCAAATAACACCCGCCATTGCGGTATTCAAAATCTTGCTGAGCATCTACAACTCTACTGTTGACTAACCATAATATCAGAGAATCAACAATAGGAGCGCGGAACTCCTCAATCAGATCTGAGGCTAGTGCAGCATGGCGTTCGGAAGCTTGATGCAAACAGGCATAATAGGGATCGAGTCCTTGAAGTTCGATCATGGCTAGGAGATGATTCCATAGTACTTGGTAACCAAAGCTCAACATAGCATTGACAGGATTTCCAGGAGGACGACGGGTACGTGCGGTAAAAACAAACTCCGAATTTGTCAAACACTCGCCAAAAGCTGAGAAATACTGAGCCGCACCCGCACCTTCAAACTCCATCAGCCTTTCCCAAGAGTCAGCTTCAGTTGCTTGGGATGCCAGATGATCCAAACTTGGTATGACTCTGTCCAATATTTCCGACTCCCGTCGCTGTCGTTGTCGCCGCAATATAACTCGACTATTTTTCAACTTAGTCCGCACAATCTCTCTAGCAGTAATCAGCCTTTCGACTGGATTCAGTTGTTGCTGATAGCGAGACAATTGTCGGTATCCTCGCTCAATTGGTAAAATCCTCCCGTAGCAGAATCCCATCCGAGAAAGATAGGCAATTGGGATATCTCGCCACAGACAAGCACGAATAGCTTGGGTGGTGACTTGCGACTTACCAAAGATGAGGATTTGCTCTAACAATGGCAACTGCACCTGACCGTAAATTGTCTCTCCCTGCTTGACAATTAGGGTTTCTTGTTCTAGACGAACATAGCAATTTTGCTGGGAAACGTAAAGCGTTCTCATAAAAATGTTTAATTTTGGCTTGAGAAGTGAGGTAACGGCTTTTAGCAAGGGGAGTGACTCTCTTTCCATTAACCGCACAAAGTTCTTTGGACAGAATCCTCTGTCCGGAAGATGATGCCTTAATGTAAAGTTGTGTTTATTCACACCAACTTACTTACACGAATGCCATTCCCTCCAACTCAAAAAAGTTTTCTTTTTTACAGTAGTTTTCAATTATTTAGACCACAATGAATGTGTTCAGTGCGATGGCGATCGCCTAAGACGGGAAACCCGCCTGTAGCGCTGCCTTGTCTTTGGCAAGCCGAGTCGCGCTCATACCCCGAAGGGGAAGCAAGCCACGTATGATTGCGCGTCTCCCTAAGTGAGAAGACAAGGAAGATCGCTAATGTATCTATGCTTGAGGCAAAAAGACGTGTTTCTTTTACTTTAGTTGTTGTAATTTTGAATTTGGAATTTCTCATCTCTCCGTCTTCTTAACGAAGAATTCCAAATAGAGCGATTGATTCTTCTGCGTTCTGGCTGAGACGACAATTGAGCTTCTTGTTGGGGTTCCATCCAGGCAATCACCCTGTCTGATACATTGCAAACAACATAAGTCGCAACAGTGATTAATAAGGTATTAATAATCACTGCTGCTAGTCCTAAAGGGGCGATTAACAAAATCACAAGAGTAATGCTGCCATTGAAAAAAGATACTAAAAGATTACGTAGCTGAGCAACCCGAGGTGAGATGTACATACTGATAAATAAATGTTGAAACAGGCTTAATATTACATCCAAGCAGAAATAGAGCTACCAATTAAGGAAACGCGAGGGTGCATGGGATGTATGTTTTTAAAATTTAGATCACGTATTTACCGCAAAGTCCCTTACAGGAGCGGTACTAGTTTCTACTATATTGGCTAAATAAACAAAATGGCTAGTGTTTCACTACATTGATTGTGATGGGTTTGTAGTGAGCGATTTATCGCTCAATTTTAAGCACTAAAGTGCTTACTACGTAATTTTACAAGCTATCGTCTATGTGGTGGACTACTAGTAATATCAAGTTCAGTTAATTAGTTATTATTCGTGTTGCATAAAACCCCACCCCTTTATCCCCTCGAAGCAAGCGGGGAGGGGACGTAAAGCACAGCTTTACTGGGGTGGGGTGATGATAAATATTCAGGCGAACATGATATAACTCTCAAGACGGTTCAGTTAAGATACGAACAGAACGACGCAATAGTTTTCTATGATTGAGCCAACACCGCGCTCACTCATAGATGCGGATTCAGGCTAGAAGGAGCGCGGTGTGAATGAGCGAATTGGAGCGTGAATGTGGGTAATCCTTATGCAAGTCTTAACTATTAGCTGTCTGTCTAGTTCTAGATTCTAATGAACCTCGATTGAAGATAGAAATCAAACCAAATGTTGTAGCGAGCGCACTGATACCAAACAAAGCAGAAGGTTCAGGAATCTGTTTCCCAACAGCGGAACTTCCAACAGAGTAACAATTTGTAGGTAAAGAACCTCCATTAGGTACATTGCCATCAAAAACAAATGAGATACCTGGAGTTCTTGTATTTTCTACAAATACTTGTTCCGCCCCACCTGGGTAGCAAGCACTGGGAAGTTGAGGCCCTGCAGTTCCGATATAAACATCCAACCCTGCTGGCAAAGTTACTCTTTCTCGCAATTGTGCTAAATTTGGTGGAGGGCCAAAATATTGAGCTAGAGCCAGTTCTCGAATCACATCTAATGTGGTTTTCGTATCACTACTGTCATAAAACTTAGTTGTTAAATATCTGCCAAAAAGATAAGTATTATCATCATTGTAATAACGGTAATAAGTTGTGTCTTGCGTGAGAGTTTGTTTTGTACATTCAGAATTCAGGAAGGATGCAACCACGGTAGTTTGATCTGATACGGAGTCAGGTATGGGACAAACTGCTAATGCAGGAGTCTGTTCAGCCAATATCGAAAATGAAGAAACACCGATAAAAGCCACTCCACCGATGACAACACTACAAAATGACTTGCTCATGAGCAGAATTCCTCTAAATTCCCAAAAATCATATCAAAGTGGTGTTTTTCTGTCAATAATTCGTGACATAACACCGCAATTCTAAATATATAGCGGTTTTCGTTTAGGTCACATACATAATTCCCCAGGACGCTATTCGCGCTCCACCCCTCTCCAAAGTTGAGACAGACGCACCTGGAGAGGATTAATCATTGTCACTATTTAAACGGATTTCATTTCACGTGTAAGACAGAGAGTAGGAAATCTTTGTGTTTTAATGCGTAAAACTTACGCATTGACAGATATTATCATATATGCAATGTGAATTTTCACACAGATGTAGAAAAAGTTTAATGATTTGATTTCGGCGCTTCGGATGGTGGGGAGTGAGATCTTGGTCAACTCTATGGATTAAAATCTTTTGAGGTACTGTCTACCCTACGCTTATTACTTATTACCCATTACCCATTAATATGTTCCTACACTCCTATTCTCTGTTTCTATCGATCCCTGACAAATGTTATTAGACAATGAGCGCAAGCTTCTAAAAAATTGTATAATTACGGGAAAGTCGGAAAGCATTTTCTCCCCGAGAAAAGCAAAAGCGCTTTTCGACTAACAATTTGAGATTTTAGATTATTTCACATTTCCTATCCCGGCGAAAGTCGGGATAAACCTACCCCAAACCCGAGCAATTTGTTAAGGGTGTACCCAATGATCGGATTGTAGATTGGAGACAACATTTTACAGGGGAAGGACAAGGCAAATCGTCGTTTTCCTATCTTTATCCGAGCAAGCATCCATCCTCCACGCACTGGCTGACTGTTACTAATTAACTCAATGACTGCTCTTAATAATAATCAGTGGCTGCCCACACCGGCAGATTTAACTTTGTTGCAGAATGATGTTCACGTCTGGCGCATTAACCTCGATCGCCCAGAAGCACAACTGCAACACTTGGCAGAAACCCTCTCTAGCGACGAAGTTGGTCGGGCGAAGCGGTTCTATAAAGAGCAACATCGTCAGCGTTTTATAGCCGGTCGCGGTATCCTCAGAACAATATTAGGTCGTTACTTAAATGTCGATCCCCAAAAGTTGCAGTTTAATTACGAACCTCTCGGCAAACCAGTCTTGGCTGATACATTTAGTGAAAGTAAGCTATGGTTTAACTTGACTCACTCTCAAGGATTAGCCTTGTGTGCAGTCAGTTGCGATCGCCCGATTGGTGTAGATTTAGAATACGTTCGTTCGATCTCCGACGTTCTCACCCTTGCTGAACGGTACTTTTCACCTCGAGAATATGACGTGATGCGATCGCTCCCTCCCAACCAAGTAGAAGAAGTCTTTTTCCGCTATTGGACTTGCAAGGAAGCTTATCTAAAAGCAACCGGAGTCGGACTTGCCCAACTAGAGCAAATAGAGATTTCACTGACTCCAGGAGAAAAAGCAAAACTCGTCACAGAGCAACAGTGGAGTTTATTAGAACTAGTTCCTGAGCAAAATTCCGTTGCTGCTATTGCTGTGGAGGGTGTCGATTTACACCTAGACTGCTGGCAATATTAAACAAGCGTGACGGGGTATTCTATAACCGTTCTACACTCTCGCCCTCTCCCCCTATCTCTCTCCCAAGGTTGGGAGAGGGGCTTTCTTGAGAAAGCGTTTTGTATGTGACTAAAAAGAGAAACTCTATAGTCATTTGTCGTCGTCAATGACTTATGACGTGCAAGTATCCATAATTGCCAACAAATAGACCTTGCTACCCGTGATAATAGCAAGGTCTATTTGTTGTCTTATATCATGTCCGCCGATATTATAACCTTAATACCGAAGAACCCCACCCCGCTTTTCGGTGTGCTTTGTCTCCGCTCCCCGCGAGCGGTGATTCCAGCGCGAATGACGGCTTTCCCGACAGATCTCCCTTGTCTTCTCACTCGGGGAGACGCCAAGGGCGAACGAGCGTCACCCG
>JAQYWO010000260.1 GCA_029379215.1 Rhizonema sp. PD37 | reverse complement strand
AGATTTAAAAGCCACCCTACAATTGGTGTACCTCAGATACCTCAAAAGCGCTGTAGGTGGGTATACAGCCCACTTTAAAAAGATACTGGGACGACACGCATGGTGTTATTATACAAGGTCTCCTGACTTAAATCCCACGTTTTTCAGTGTGGGAGCATAGCTGCCTCCAGCATAGTCACGATTACATCTTCTCTATTCCCCATTTGCTAAGCACTGATTTCTAGCATCCGTTGAATTGGTTGTAAAGCAGATAGACGAATATTTTCTGACATAGTGATCTCTGGAGTGCGATTTTTCATCGCCCAGTAGAGTTTTTCCAGGGTATTTAACCTCATAAAAGGACACTCATTGCAAGCGCAGTTATTCAGAGGTGGTGCGGGAATAAAGCGTTTGTACGGTGCGAATTTTTGCATTTGGTGAATGATACCTGGCTCCGTCGCCACAATAAATTCCTTGATAGGACTTTCTTGACAATATTTAAGCAAAGCTGCTGTGGAACCAATGAAACTGGCATGACGCAATATACTAGTCTCACATTCTGGGTGGGCGATCGCCTCAGCTTCTGGGTGAGCAATTTTTAGCTGTACGATTTTCTTTTCCGAAAATGTTTCATGAACAATACAACTTCCTTGCCATAGAATCAAATCTCGTCCAGTCTTTTCCATAACGTACCGTCCCAAATTGCGATCAGGGGCAAAAATTATTGGCTGATCCTCTGGAATTTGCTGCACAATTTTAACAGCGTTGGAACTGGTACAGATAATATCGCTCATCGCCTTAATTTCAGCAGAGCAATTGATGTAAGATACTACCACATGATTTGGGTGCGCCGCTTTAAAAGCTGCAAATTCCTTCGGTGGGCAAGTATCGGCTAAAGAACAACCAGCATTTAAATCTGGTAAAAGTACTATTTTATGAGGATTGAGAATCTTTGCCGTTTCTGCCATGAAGTGAACACCAGCAAAGACGATCACATCTGCATTTGTGCGAGCGGCGACTTTTGCCAGTTGTAGTGAATCGCCAATAAAATCGGCAATATCCTGAATATCAGGCTCTTGATAGTAATGTGCCAAAATCACAGCATTGAGTTCTTTTTTGAGACTCTCAATGGCGGCAAATAAATCCAGTGGTACTTCACCCGATTGGGTCTTATCTCGTTGAGCGAGTGCAGTTGTAAACACAGTAGGGGTTGCGTAAAATTGCAATTTATTGTCTGGTGGATTCAATTATAGTAGTTTTTACCAAAAATAGCTGGCGGGTAATCCTCCTCATCTTGGTGTCAAAACCCCCATGAGTTTTCTATGCTGGAGACACAAGGCTAGGATTGTGGCATGAGCACTCAGAAAACAAATTCAAAAATATTGAAAATTGCTGTAGTCGGAGATATTCACGATCAATGGGAAGAAGAGGATAGCGTTGCACTCAAGCATCTGGGTGTTGACTTAGTGCTATTTGTCGGGGATTTTGGGAATGAGTCGGTAGAAGTGGTAAGAGCGATCGCTTCAATGGACATCCCTAGAGCAGCAGTGATGGGAAACCATGATGCTTGGTACACTGCTACAGAATGGGGACGTAAGAAATGTCCCTATGATCGCACCAAAGAAAATCGGGTCAAGGAACAACTAGATTTATTAGGTGAAACCCATGTCGGTTATGGTAAACTCGATTTTCCGGCTTTGAATCTAACAGTCGTTGGCAGTCGTCCCTTTTCTTGGGGTGGACCTGAGTGGAAATATAGTGATTTCTACAAAGAATGGTATGGAGTGATCGGTTTTTCCGACTCCACAGCCCGCATTGTGTCTGCCGCAAACAGCGCGACGTGTGAGAAAATAATTTTTATCGGTCATAATGGTCCTACAGGCTTGGGCGATCACCCTGAAGACCCTTGTGGAAAAGACTGGAACCCACCTGGTGGCGACTTTGGTGATCCAGATTTTGCCGAGGCACTCTCTCAGACTGTGAATGCTGGTAAAACCATTTCCCTCGTTACATTTGGTCACATGCACCATAGCCTACGCCACACCAAGAAAGTGCTGCGAAAGCGGATCTCTAGAAATCAATATGGCACTATCTACTTGAATGCAGCGAGCGTACCGAGAATTTTGGAAAATGGAGGTGAGAAGCAGCGCAACTTCTCAATTGTCTTACTTGAAGGCGGTGTTGTCTCCCAAGTTTCCCTGATTTGGGTTGGCACGGATTTTAACGTCGGATCTGAAGAAATTCTTTATCAACAATCCAATCAAGTAGTGCAATCTGCGTAAAGATGAGATACAATACATAATTGGTCAGCATAATCTTAGCTGAAAACTGACAGCTAAGCGCTGACAGCTTTATTGGAGAGGTGGCAGAGTGGTCGATTGCGTCCGACTTGAAATCGGATGAACCGAAAGGTTCCGGGAGTTCGAATCTCCCCCTCTCCGTTTAATTATTTTTAGTAGGTTTAATAGGCGATCGCTCCTATGAGTGATAACATATGGAGCTTTCTGACTGTCGGTTCCCTCCTGCATTTCAAATCTGCTCGATTTTCATAAAACCTATATCTGTTCAAGATTTTAATTTTTGTAGGTAATTTTTCTGTCTACGACACGCTACGCCTACGCAGTTTTGAGAAAGCCTGAAATACCAATTCTGTCGTTATTACTGTGAAAACTCAGACTGATTGCTCTAGCCACTTCTTCTGAGAATGTTTACCTGTTCACTAACTTTAATGTTCATCCATTGCCTTGAACTTTTCCACCACTTTTGGGAGTTGAGCCACCTAGTCCCGCAGAAATTGCGATGTGGCGCAAGCGCTGGCAAAAACAAAACGATGCTTCTCAATGTTGCAGGCACCTAAGTGGTGGGCAGAATTTTTTTTCCATCAATTTTGGCAATCTTTATCAGATGCCATTTTGTAGGGCTCATTAGTGGGATTAATCAAATTTGCTTTCACCGAATCGACGTTACAAGAGATGCGTTCAAGTTTTAGAAGAGCACGTCTTAAAGTGGTGAGCGGTTAGTAGTTAGTGGTTAATAGACAACCAACAACTACTCCCGAACCACAAGAAATGATTACCTATTAAGATAAACCGCTCCCTCGCTGTGAACACTCTTGTAAGAAAATAGAGAAGACCGATAATCTTACGCTTAATCAGGGGAGTAACAACTAACTGTGTTCCTGCTCCGTAACTTTTGTTCTGGTTCGCTCTGCACGAGCTTCAGCTGAGGCCATTACCTCGTCCATATTCTCTAGCATTTCGCCAGGAAAATTTTCCAGGACTCTAGTAGACAAGGCAACTCGACCTTTCCCTTCATCCAAGTCCAAGATAATAGCTTTTATTGGTTGACCAACTGTAAAAACCTTTTCCAGATTTTCAATAAATTTCTGGCTCACCTGCTTAATATGAAGCAAGGCACTAAGACCATTTAAATCTAGAAACACGCCAAAAGGCTTGATACCAGTTACCTTACCTTCCACTAGCTGACCTAGTTCCAACTCACTGAAGCTGGCAGAACGAGTTGCCAAGCGCTGGGAAAGTATAAGTTTATTGTTATTGCGATCAACTTCCAAAAAACCAACAGTGAGAGTTTTACCTTTGAGAGCCTCTAAATTATCTCGTTCAACCAAGTGCGATCGCGGAATAAATCCCCGCAAACCCTGTAACTCAACAGTTACGCCACCTTTATTCATATTAGTGACCAGCACTTGAACCGTTTGAGAATTTTCCTGCATTTGTGCCAGACGTTCCCAAATGTGCTTAATTTCCAACTGACGCCGCGAAAGAGTGACTTGACCTTCTGCATCCTGATCTCGGATAATCAAAAACTCTACGCTTTCTCCTAAAGGCAGCACCTCTGATAAATTTATGACTGCTCTCAAAGAAGCCTCATCTCGGGGGACGAAAGCTGATGACTTGCCACCAATATCAACGTAGACTCCATCTGAGTCAATTTGGTAAACTTTACCATGTACAACCTGTCCCTTTTGAAACTGGTAGTCGTGTTTTTCTAGTGCTTTGGCGAAATCGTCCATAGTAAAGGACGAATTAGCTAATTGAGAAATTTTCGCTTCAGAATTCATGACATTTAAAGATAAATTGCTAATTGCTAACAGCTAATTGCTATTAACCGTTAGCCACGAGCGGTCTAAACGGATATTCCTTGACTACCTAGCTGCTTAATTGTTCAAACAGTTGTTTTACCTGCTCCCAAGCATCGGCTGCAGCTTTAGGATTATAGCTGGCGCGACGGTCGCAGAAAAATCCGTGATCAGCTCCATCGTAGCGAAACACATGATGCGGAATTTTGTATTTTTCTAACTCGGCATCAATTTGGTCTACTTGGTTGCTGGGAATGCTGCCGTCTTCCACCCCAAAGAAGGCGTAGAGTGTGCCTTTGATTTCACCTGTGTGAGTGATGGTGGGAGCACCACTCCCAATGGTGCGGGTGGCAATACCAGCACCGTAGAAGGAAGCAGTGGCTTTAATGTCTGGTAGGATGGCGGCAAGATATGCTACATGACCGCCAAAGCAGAAACCAATACAACCGAAACCATCTTTTTTCACGAATTGAAGAGTTTTGAGGTGGTTGATGCTAAGCTGAATATCGCTCAGTAACTCTGAGGCATTGGTTTGCATGGCGTAAGTTCTGCCAACCTCAATATCTTGGTTTGTGTAGCCGCTCTCAAAAGAAGGCGCATTTCTTTGAAAGAGTGCTGGTGCGATCGCCACATAACCTTCCTTGGCAAGACGTTCTGTCACTTCCCGAATATGGTCGTTGACTCCAAAAATCTCCTGCAACACCACAACTCCCGGATAGGAACCGGGAGCCGAAGGCTTAGCCAAGTAAGCTGATATTTGCACATCGTTTTGCGGAAGTTGAACTGTTATAGTGTCGATTACTCGCTCTGTCATAATAGTTTTTACTAGTGTGATGTTTCGCTCAAGGCTATGTCCGATCAAATTATCAATATACTAGTAGCAAACGTACAAAGGAATTGCTCGCGCGAAAAATATTTGCTCAAGTAACATTTGCACCTGGTAACAACCATGCACATCTATATTGCACGCCTTGAAGCCTGAAGACTATCATTAGTCATTTGTCCTTTGTGACAAACGAGATCTCCAGGGCTCACGAGTGCGCGGGAAACTCGCTCAGTTCTTTTTGTCGGAGACACAAACGCCCTTCCAGTATCTCGGCTAATGAAAAGCCTGCTTTTAAAAGTCTTCCCAAGTGACTCTAAGAGTGTACGCTTATTCGCTCTTGGCGTCGCCGCACGCTGCTTTCTTGAGGACAAGCAAGATCACTCTTTGCGCTCTCACCAATGACTGAGAACAATACTCACAAGTTAATGTCCAATCTAAATGTGTAACAGCTTAACACATCGCCATTAGTACACATGAGGTTCGGTGATGCTTCAATTCCGTATTCAGCCAGACAGTGAAATCCCCGCATCTACCCAACTGTTAAATCAAATTCGGTATGCGATCGCTTCTCGGCAATATCCGCCAGCTTATAAATTGCCTTCAACACGGGCGTTAGCAATGCAAACTGGTTTGCATCGTAACACTATTAGTAAAGTTTATCGTCAATTAGAGGAGGAAGGATTTGTAGAAAGTCTTGCTGGTTCAGGGATTTACGTTCGTGCTCAAGGCCATGAGGGTGGTAGTAAACTACAATCGCCAATTCTCAAGCAACATCCTCAGGCATACAAAGTTGTACAGATGGCACTTGACGATCTACTTTCTCAAGGCTGCTCGCTCAATCAAGCGCGTGAGCTATTTTTAGCAGAAATTGACTGGCGTTTGCGTTGTAGTGCGCGAGTGCTAGTTGCAGCTCCCTCTCAGGACATCGGTGTTGGAGAGTTAATGGTGTGTGAGTTGGAACAGGCCCTAAAAATACCAATTCAATTGGTAGAAATGGAAAAATTAGCAGGTGTGCTAGATCAAACTTCCTCAGCGACAGTGGTTACAAGTCGGTATTTCATTGGACAAGTGGAAATAATCGCCGCACCAAAAGCCGTGCGCGTCATTCCCTTAGACATCCAAGACTATAGCAAAGAGTTAAACCAGTTTAAAAATCTGCCAAAAGATAGTTGTCTTGGCATAACTAGCCTCAGCCCTGGAATTCTTCGAGCCATGGAAGTCATCCTTCATGGTTTACGGGGGGATGAAATACTCGTCATGACTTCGCAGCCAAAAGATGCTTATAAGCTTCAAGCTATGGTTAAGCGGGCACAGGTAATTTTTAGCACCGATAAAGAAAGCTTTGCGGCAGTGCAAGCAGCTTTACAAGTCGCGATGGAAGACATTATTCGTCCACCTAGACTAATTTGTGCCGACAACTATATTGGTATTAATTCTATCAACTTGCTGAAGCGAGAATTAGGTTTGGGATAATAGTTAGTAGTTAGTGGTTAATTGTTAATCATTGGTTATTTAATTTACCACTATCTACAACCAACTAATTATTGTAAAAACTCTCTTACCAGCTTTATGTAGGTAGCAGCATCCTCTAGCATCGGAAAATGAGCAGTGTCGGAAATTATTGCAAATTCAATTTTGTCATTTAGTGCTGCAGCAAGACGTCCCATTTGTGCGGGAATAATCTTGTCATACTGCCCAGCTACCAGCAGTGAAGGCGCTGTTATTTTTGTAAACTTCTGCGGCATTAACTCTGCTGTTGTTTTACTGACAGAAGTAAAAATTGTACCTAAGGCTGCATGATAATCGGCTTGAAGAAAATCTTGCAAGAAAGCCCGACGCACGTCCGCGTGTATGGGACGATACAGAAATCGAGCCATAAACATAGAGTCAACAAACGGTATTTTCACAAGCCACCGGGGACGAAATTTGACAACGTAGCTCCCAAATTTGTGAAAAGCGGCAAATGCCTTTTCTTCATACTCAAAAATGCCGCTACAAGTCAAAATTGCCTTTTCCACCCGGTGAGAGTATGAATTGACAAACAAAGTAGCGATAGAAGCGCCCATTGAATGAGCATGGAGAAAAACACGCGGCAACTGCATCCGATCCAGCAAAACTGCCAAGTCTTCAGCGTATTCCTCTAACTCATACGTTAATTCTCTAATTGCGTTGGATTCTTCACTGGATGAAGACGACTCGATCACAAATTCACTCGCGCCATGTACAGTTGGTTTCCCGTGTGATCGCCCAAATCCCCGCAAATCGTAGAGTAAACAATCAAATTGGTCGCATAAAGCATTGGCGGTACTTTTCCAATACCTTGCGGAACCAGCCCAACCGTGGATAAAAACCATCACTGGCTTAGCTTCAGTAGATGATCCTCTGATCCACTCATAGTAATGCTCTACGCCACGAACATTGATGTATGGCATTTTGGTAGGGGGAAGGGAGAGAGGGGGAGAGGGGGAGTAAGAATTAAAAGTATATAACTATTATTCCTTACTCATTACTCCTAACTTTTCTTATTCCTCAGCAACGCCAGTCGCCTCAACGGGGGGAACCCCCCTTCGGGTGACGCTCGTTCGCCCTTGGCGTCTCCCCGAGTGAGAAGACTCGCTACCGCTACGAAGATCGCCAGTCGCCTACGGCGGGTTTCCCGCCTGTAGCGCTGGACTCACCGCACGGCGCTGGCTCCTCAGCACTGATTTATGCTGATTCTGGCTTGGGTAATGAAGATGGATGTAAAAGCAGTTCAGCAGTGGATCGCTTCTCTACCATTTCCCGCGTTACCATGCAGCGAGTTACATCCTTACGAGAGGGTAATTCGTACATGACCTCTAGCATCAATTCTTCTATGATACCTCTTAGTGCCCTTGCACCAGTTTTACGGCGGTAGGCTTCTTGAGCGATCGCTCGCAAAGCTTCTGGTTTGAACTCTAACTGAACGTTATCCATCTTCAGTAGCTTTTGATATTGCTTCACCAAAGCGCTACGCGGTTGGGTCAAAATTGCCATCAGCGCTTCTTCATCTAGAGGATCTACCACTGCCACCATTGGCACTCGTCCAATAAATTCTGGAATCATGCCAAATTTGACTAGGTCATCTGGTTCTAGATAGCGGAGAGTATCTGCTGTGCGCTTGTCCTTTGACTGTCCCTCTCCAGGTTGGATAAATCCTATTGACTTTTTGCCAACTCTCTGCTCTACGACCTTTTCTAACCCGACAAAGGCTCCACCGCAGATAAATAGGATATTACTCGTATCAATTTGGATGCAATCTTGATAAGGGTGTTTGCGTCCTCCTTGAGGGGGCACATTGGCAACTGTTCCCTCCAACATTTTTAACAAAGCTTGCTGTACGCCTTCGCCAGAAACATCGCGTGTAATCGAAGGATTTTCACTTTTGCGAGCAATTTTATCTATCTCATCAATATAGATAATTCCTCGCTGCGCTTCTTCTACATCTAAATCGGCGACTTGTAACAGGCGCAGCAATATATTTTCTACATCTTCCCCGACATAGCCTGCTTCAGTTAAAGTCGTCGCATCAGCGACAGCAAAGGGTACATCCAGAATTTTCGCCAGAGTTTGCGCTAGAAGAGTTTTGCCACAACCAGTGGGACCTATAAGCAATATATTGGACTTTTGCAGTTCTACAGAATCATCTACTGAACCTTTGCCACTGCCTTTAGATTGAGCAACTGCCAATCGTTTGTAGTGATTGTAGACTGCGACTGAAAGCACTTTCTTGCCTTCATCTTGACCAATGACGTGTTCGTCTAGATACTTTTTAATCTCTCGTGGCTTCGGCATTTGATTAAACGAGAGACTGGCTGTGCGGGCACGACGTTTTTGTGGTGGTTCTGACTTAGGGGCTGGTTGCGATGATGCCGCCCCATTCGTGTCGAGCAACTCCTCATCTAGTATTTCATTACACAAGTCAACACATTCATCGCAGATGTATACTCCCGGTCCGGCGATTAGTTTGCGCACCTGCTCCTGGGACTTGCCACAAAACGAACATTTTAAATGGGAGTCGTACTTAGACATACCAGCCTCTTATTTCAGAATCGTGACGTTTTCCCCTACAGTGGGAAGATTTTGCCTAGAGATAACTTGATCGATCAACCGATAATTTTTTGCTTCTTCTGCCGACATGAAAAAGTCCCGTTCGGTATCGGCTTCTATTCTTTCCAATGGTTGACCTGTGTGCTTAGCCAACAACTGATTTAACTTGGACTTATGATAAAGAATTTCTCTGGCTTGAATCTCAATGTCAATGGCTTGCCCTTGAGCACCACCTAGCGGTTGGTGAATCATAATGCGGGAGTCAGCTAAAGACATTCGCTTACCAGCAGTTCCTGCTGCTAACAAAAATGCCCCCATGCTTGCGGCTAAGCCAAAGCATATTGTGACAACATCAGGACGAATTTGTTGTATGGTATCATAAATTGCCATACCAGCAGTCACAGATCCACCGGGTGAGTTGATGTATATCTGGATATCCTTTTCTGAGTCTTCAGCATCTAGAAATAACAACTGGGCGACAATTGAGTTAGCGACAGCATCATCTATTGGCGTTCCCATAAAAACGATGCGCTCTCGCAGTAACCGTGAGAAGATGTCAAAAGCCCTTTCTCCCACACCTGATTGTTCTACCACCATCGGGACGATGTTGCTAGGACTGTAATGGGAGCTAATTTTCAATTGACTCGAACTGCTAATTTCGTAATTTCCCGACTGCGATACAAGCATAAAAGAACTTTTGACAATTAATTAGGACAACGAGTTATACGGCTATAACTACTTATTTTGAAGATCCTCAATTTTTATCTTAGCGATTTGTTGACCATTATGCCTCATTTGACACTTTCGCGCTTTTTCAAAAGACGAAGACGGTTAATTATTATTATGGCGCATAACAAACATAGGAGACAGCAGACAGGAGTTGACTATTATGGCGCTCATAGTTAAGTGTGTACAGGAGTAGGATTGAAGGCAAGCAAGAGAGCCAGAGGTTTTCACTCACGAAAAACGTTATGAAATTTCACTTATGATCCAATCGGGATCTGTCTTACCAAGATTGATCTGCCTGTCTTACAGAATCATCCTGTTGACTCCTGTCTCAAAGCAAAGGATGTATTCTTCGCTCTTGGGCTTAGCAGCAATCAGCCGGATGCAGGAGTAGAGTCGGCTAATTGCTCGTTAAAACCGTCTGCTTTTAGCTTTCGTTCTCCTCTGAGTGTACTACTGAGCTTTCTACCGTGATTGTAACGGGTTCAGACTCGACTCCAGTCAAATTTTCTACAATTGCCGCAGTTTGTTCTGATTCACTTGAAGTCGCAACATCTGCTTCTAAAAGTTCCTCTTCTGAAGAATCCGTACTTAAAGAACCTTCAGGGACAAGTTCGACAGTTGAGTGTTCCAAAAGCCAATCAATAATTTTCTCAGTTAACAGTTCGTTTTCCACCATTGAACGCAGTTTGTCTTGGTCAACGTCTTGATCTGAGTATTCCTGTATAGTTTGTTGAACTTTAGCTTCGATTTCTTCTGGTGTAACCTGAATAGATTCGCGTTCGGCAACATGTTGTAGAGCAAGCGCTCGCTTAATACGTTCAATCGCTTCACCACGTGAACGTTCTCGTAACTGGGGAATAATCTCTTGGGTAAACAACTTTCTGACATCCAAGCCTTGTTGAGAAAGTCGCATTGCTGTTTGTGTCAGCATGGCATCCACTTCCTGCTGAATTATCGTTTCTGGTAAGTCAACAGAGGTTTGTTTGATTAGTTCAACCAGTAAAGCCTCCTGCTTATTCGCTTTAATTTTTTGTTCGGTTTCTTTTTGAAAGCGTTCTTCTAAAGAATTACGAAACTCGGCTAAAGTTTCGTAATCGCTGACTTCTTGGGCAAACTCATCGTTCAACTCTGGTAGTTCTTTTTCCTTCAGTTCTTTCAGCGTCACCGTAAACAGAGCTGGTTTTCCTGCTAGCTCTTCATTTGCGTATGGATCTGGAAACTGGGCAGAAACTTCTTTAGTTTCTCCAGGATTCATCCCCACCATACCCGTAACAAAACCGGGAATAAATTTGTCTTCCTGTAACTCTACTTGAAAATCTGTTGCTTCTCCCCCTGGTATTTCCTGGGCTGTTGAAGCAACTTCATTTCCTTCACCTGACGTTATGACACCTTTAAAATCCACCACGGCAATATCGCCTATTTGTGCCGCCCGTCCTTCTACAGGAACTAACGTCGCCATCTCTTGGCGTTCTTTTTCCAGTGCTTTGTCAACTTGCGACTGATCGGATTGAACTTCTTCTGCTTGGAATTGCAAACCCGTGTATTGACTCAAATTTACGGATGGTGTCACATCAACCGCAGCAGAAAAAGTCAGGGGTTTGCCCGGTTCATAAATATTAATCAACTCTTCAAAGGTTGATAGCAATTGCGGTTGACCGATCGCTGGAATTTCTTGTTCCTTTATTGCTTGCGTGATTCCTTCTTGAACTAATTCCTCCAGTGCTGCCACCTTGATTCTGGTTGCGCCAAGACGTTGTAACAAAATCTGTCGAGGCACCTTACCTTTACGAAACCCAGGAATATTTGCAGTACTGGCTAAGTTTTTAACGACTTGTTCATAAGTTTGCTTAGTCTTCTCTGGCGCGATCTCTATCTCCAGACCAATTTGACTTGCGGGAAGTTTCTCCTGAATGACTTTCATGCTTGTGTTCGACTTTTTGTATTTATTATGACTAGTAATTCCGGAGCTATACTGGGCAAGTGTTTACGCTTTTGTCTAAAACACTTGCCCTCTTCTCGCTTCATTATTTCGTAAGAACTGCCGAGTAGGGGATAAGAGCGCTTTATAGAAAGATTTTCAACGCTCTTAAAGGAATCCACTGGCTGAGCCAAAGCTACTAGCACCTGCTCCTCCAACAGCGAGGAGCGTATTCGGGAGTACGAACTCTAGCGTTGTGCCAAGAGAGTATCCCAACTCCTCCAAGTCTCTCCGTGCTGCCTACGATTCTCCCTTATTTCCATGACCCAGTTCTCTATATTAGAGGGCTAAAGCCGTGATATCCTAATTTTGATCGGGATGTTCGGACTTTCGTTGGTGTAGACTTAGGTTTCATGACAGCAAAGACAGTAGCTATTGCTACAACACAGAGGTGTTGGTGATAGCTGAGTTTATTAGCTGACTGATTTCAGTCCATTTGGATAATAGTACATCAATCCTCCTAGCAACGCACCAAAACTAGCTTTGGTTTGAAGAGCTATCTCCTAATTCCACAGCCAACATTTCTACTTAATATATAGATGGTATTATGTTATATAATAAATATTTTCGCAGGAGTGTAGCCCGAGTTTATAATTAAATGTAAATTCAGTTAGCATAGGGTCTTCTCTATCAGCTATGAGAATTGTTTTGTAGAAATGGGTGAAAAATAGATCTATGTACAGATTATATAGACTCTCAAGCTAAAGTCTGAATGCTGATAATTAAATCTTGTAAATTACTAAGACACTTAGCAGAAAAAATCAAATAGTATTAAAGTAAGAAATACATATGCATTCAGTAATCAGCTATGCTCATGGATTTTATAAAGTAAGGTAATATAAATTGAATTTTAAAAAAGGGTTTAGACTTTGGAGTGCTGAGAAATTACAGTGAAACCAAAGTAGTAT
>JAQYWO010000259.1 GCA_029379215.1 Rhizonema sp. PD37 | reverse complement strand
CCTTCTAATAAATTATTGTGAATTGATGAAACGGTCAAGGTCGAGATATGGGAGTTAGATTGACCTTCTAAATTAGTTGATAAAGCTAACTGTGACTGTAAAAATTTTGCTAATTTCAGAAGACTGGAATCATTAATAAACCTTTCTATTGGTAGATTTACAGCTAGATCGGTGGAAATCCAATTTTTGACTTGGACAGCCATCAAAGAATCAAGACCTAAATCCAATAAAGATTGTTGTATTTCTAAATTTGTAGAGGATTTAAATCCCAGGACTTTAGAAACATATTGTTGTAGGTAAGTGACCAACAAATCCAAGTGTTTACTAGGTTTAGATTCTTGCAATTGTTGTAAAATATTTGATTTTCTCCCTGGCTGATTTGCATCTGCCTGAGTACTTGCTCTTAGGGGTATAGCATCAATTATAGCCTCTAAAAAGTCAGAATTGATATTGGGGAAAAACTCTAAATATTTAGACCAGTTGATTGGTATCACTCCTACTTGAGCAGTGTTTTGTGACAATAGATACCGTAGAGCTAAGAGTGCTTGCTGTGGTTGCATCGGTTCTAAACCCTGTATTAACCACTGAGCCTCGCGCCCACTACCCACAGTTGTAGCCATTCCCACTTTTGCCCAAGGTCCCCAGTTAATACTGAGTGCAGGCAAACCTTGCATTTGTCGGTAATGAGCTAGAGCATCTAAAAAGGTATTGGCGGCTACATAGTTACTTAACCCAGGACCACCTATCATCGAAGCTACAGAGGAGAAAAGTACAAAAAAGTCTAATGGCATATCTTTGGTTAGCATGTGTAAATTCCATGAACCAGAGACTTTGGGAGCGAACACTTTCATAAACAGCTCCCATTTGTGATCCCGCAACAGCCGATCATCATAGATACCTGCAGAGTGAATTATGCCCCGCAACGGTGGCATGGATACTTTGATATCAGCTAGCACTTTGGCGACTTGCTCCATTTGGGAGATATCCGCAGTAGCAACTACAATCTTAGTGCCTAGCTGTTCTAAGTTTTTGATGATTTCTTTAGCATGGGCATCAGCACCGCTACGACCCACAAGTACCAAATGACTAGCTCCACATTCTACCATCCATTGGGCTATGTGTAAACCGATTCCTCCTAAAGCACCCACAATCAGGTAGGTGCTATTCTCCTGTAAATTTAAAGGCTGTGACTGATATTGTTTGCGACTATGCACTAACTGAGCTAAATAGAGTTGCTTTTGACGCCAAGCCAGTAGGGATTGACCATGAGAATTTGCTGACCATATTTCCGTAAATAAATCTTGCACCTGATTCTCATGGGGCGATGGATCTAAATCCATGAGCATACAGTTGAATTCGGGATGTTCCATGTGAATGACTTTACCCAAACCCCACAAGGGTGATTGCTCTACTGCTAAGTGGGTAGATGTTTTACCTACCGCCTGTGCTCCTCTGGTGACTAAGCATAGGGAAGGAGGTGTGCTCAAACCCATCTTAACTAGGGATTGCACTAAATGCAAAGTACTACCACACCCAATGCTTGCAGCAGTTTCTAAGTCTGCTGCTGTCAGTGCTTCCCCAACTGCATCCAAGCTCCACAAATGCACTATTTTATATAATGGCGGTTTGCTAGAGTTCACCAAATCTTGCAGCAATCGCTGAAAGTCAGCAGAATTTGTCAGGTCAATAGTATACTGATGTTCAGTTAACTGTTGATACTGATTTCCTGGAAAAATTAGGGTGCAGAATTCACCCCTAGCTGATAACAGTGCCGCTAACTGCTTGCCAATGCCTTGGGTATCTGCGAAAATCAGCCAACTCCTGGCGAAGTGCTGCTGTGGTTTGGGTTGAGACTGGTGGCGACGCCATTCTATCTCGTACAGCCAATTGCTGTAAGATGAGGAGGGATTAATTGGCTGGAGTTGTAGACCTTCCACAACTGCAACCAACTGTCCATCATCAGTAAACAGCTGCACATCTGCACTCAGGCTGTGCGAGTGGGAACCATTGACTGGGCGCAACCGTGCTTGGCTCCACAATCGATTTTCCGGACGTTTAAATATTGTGATTTTTTCTATACCAGTGTGTTCATAAGTATTTGGTTTGCCATCCTGAACGATTGAAGAAGGCAGAAGGCAGAGGGCAGAGGGCAGAAGGTTTTGTACAGAAGGGGATTCTGAGAAGTCTGCCGGACAGAGTACTCTGGTAGGCTCGCTTCCCCCCTCCTGTACAACAGCCACTGAACAAGGGTTCAGTGGGGGTCTTAAACCCTTGTTCCCGTTTGTCACGGGCAGAGGACAGGAGTCAGAATTCCCTTCTGCCTTCTGCCTCCTGCCCTCTGCCTTTCCTGATAACGCCCCGACGACTTGCATGCAGGCATCCAACAGTACTGGGTGTAATTGGTAGTCTGATTTTGATACCAGTGCTTCTGGCAATTGAATCTGACCTAAGGCTGATTCTGAATCCCGCCAGAGTTGTTTAATGATTTGGAAACTGGAACCATAGTCAATACCCTGCCTTTGCAATTGCTGATAATAATCTGGAACTGATATTTCTTGTTGGTAGAGAGTTTGCACAACAGTTAAGTCTGCTGGAGGGGCTTTTTCATCTTCACCCCTCACAAGCAGCTTTCCAGATGTATGTAGAACCCAAGTTGAGTTTTCATTCTCTTCTTCTACTGGGGTTGTCAAACTAAAAATCTGGAAGGAAAATGCTGATTTACCTTGAGGGGTTAAAATCATTTGCAAACTCTTAACTTCATTTTCTGCTAATATCAGGGGCTGTTGAATGCCGATCTCTGCCAAAACTAAATTCTCGGTTTTGAGAACCATGACCCCAGCAGAGTAAATCATCTCTAGGTAAACTGTGGTAGGCACAATCACCTGGTTAAATATGCGATGCTGCTGAAGAAAGCCGGGAGCATCTGGGCTAATTTGATACTGGAGGCGTATATCCTCCAAACCTGCTAATTGTAAGCGTTGACCCTGTAAGGGATGAGGATTAGGATTTATAGCTTCATTGAACTTACTTTGAGGATGCTCATTCCAGTATCTTTGTCGCTGAAAAGGATAAGTTGGTAACTGCAAACTGCGACGAGGGTAGTCCTGCTCAAACCCAGACCAATCTATTGGCACCCCATGCACATATAATTCTCCTAGGCTTGTGAGAAGTTGTTGCCAATCTGAGTGTCCCGGACGCAAACTAGGCACCCATAAACCTGTGCCCGGTGGTAGATAGTGGCGACCCATGCCTAATAAAGTAGGTTGGGCACCAATCTCGACAAACACCCAATTGCCCGACTGCTCAAAATTATCCATACTGGCAGCAAATAAGACTGGTTTATGTAAGTGATGACACCAGTATTCTGGAGTCGCCATTGATTCGTCAGCTACTGTGCCGGTGACGTTAGAAATAATTTTGATTTGTGGAGTGTAGTAAGTGATTTCCCGTAAAATTTGTTCAAATTCTTGTAATATGGGCTGCATTAATGGCGAATGAAACCCACGGGTCACTTTTAATGGTTTGGTCTTGATTCCTTTGGCTTGTAAGGTGGCTGTGACTGCTTCTAATGCTGAGAGTTCACCTGAAATGACTGTACTTTGATGACCATTAATAGCGGCAATTGAGAGTTGATTTTCATAGGATTGTATGGCTGCTGTAACAGTTGCAATGTCTGTAAATACTGCTACCATTCCTCCTGAGGGGCAAGCTGTTTGTATTAATCGTCCCCGCTCGGCAATCAGCTTCAACCCATCTTCTAAGCTGAACACCCCTGCTATAGTTGCGGCTACATATTCTCCCACACTGTGACCCATGACTACATCTGGGGTGATTCCCCAAGATTTCCATAACTGATAAAGGGCATATTCTAAAGCAAATAAGGCGGGTTGAGTGTATGCGGTTTCATTGATGGGTGAGTTCTCGGGATTGGCTGGATACAGAATTTCTAATAGGGGTATTTCTAAATAAGGGCGGAGGATGCGATCGCAGTCTTGTAAAACTTTCCTAAATGTCGGTTGGGTTTCATAAAGCTCTCGTCCCATACCCACATACTGAGAACCTTGACCTGTGAATAAAAAAGCTATTTTTGTTTTATTACTGAGTGGTGCAAGCCCTGTGAATAGCTGACCTGATACTTCACCTGCGGTAAAATTAGTCAGTTGTTCTAGAATTTGTGCTGGTTGTGCTGCTACTAAAGCCAAACGATGGGCAAAATGCGATCGCCCAGTATTGGTAGTGAAACAGATATCCGCAATGGATACATCTTTTTTGGATGCGAGGAATACTTGATAAGTTTGTACCAATTCCTGTAAAGCTGACTCACTTTTGGCTGAGAGGGCGAATAGATGCTGGGAACGCTCAACCTCTGATGTCACAGGTAATAGTTTTGAAGCTGACTCTAGAATCACATGAGCATTGGTTCCCCCAAAACCAAAGGAACTTACACCAGCTAAACGGCGATTCCCTTCACTTAAAGACCAAGGTTGGAGTTGGGTGGCAATAGATAATGGAGTCTCTGCTAGAGAAATATGGGGATTAATTTGCTTCAGGTGCAGGTGGGGTGGAATTTGCTCATGTTGCAAAGACAGGACAACTTTGATTAAACCAGCAATTCCGGCAGCAGCTTCCAAGTGACCGATATTAGTTTTAACCGAACCGATCACACAGGGTTGTTCTGGCATTCGTCCCTGCATTGTGACTGCTTTGAGGGAATTTAACTCAATGGAATCTCCTAAAAAGGTGCCTGTGCCATGCGCCTCCACATAACCAATCTCGGCGGCCATGACATGAGCATTTTCTAGAGCTTGACGGATAACTGCCTGTTGTGCATGGCTGTTAGGTGCTGTAAGTCCGTTACTGCGACCGTCTTGGTTCACTGCCGAACCTTTGATAACTGCCAGGATATTGTCTCCATCCCTCTTCGCATCAGCAAGACGCTTGAGAATGACTACACCACAACCTTCTCCCCTGACGTAACCATTAGCATCAGCATCAAAGGTCTTGCAACGACCATCAGCAGCCATCATCCCAGCTTTGGAAAAAGTAATGGTGACTTGGGGGGTCAAAATCAAATTGACACCACCAGCTAAAGCAAGCTCGCACTCTCCCTGACGCAGACTCTGACATGCTTGGTGAACTGCTACCAGGGATGAAGAACAAGCTGTATCCACCGCCCAGCTAGGACCATGCAAATCTAATAAGTAGGAAAGGCGATTAGCAGTTATACTAAAGGCGTTGCCCGTACCCGTATAGGCATCCAATCCCTTAGTCTGGTGGAACTGCAACTGGGAATAATCAAAGTTGCTAATGCCTACAAAGACTCCTGTATTGCTTCCTGCCAGCTTTTCTGGTGCAATACCAGCATATTCAAGAGCTTCCCAACTTACCTCCAGCAATAGCCGCTGTTGTGGGTCCATTAATTCTGCTTCTCGCGGGGAAATTCCAAAAAATTGAGGGTCGAATTTATCGACTTGCTCTAAAAAGCCACCCCAACGAGTATTCATTTTACCAGGTTGGTTGCCAGTTACATCGTAGAAAGTATCAACATTCCAACGCGAAGCAGGCACTTCAGTAATAGCATCCACTCCATCCCGGAGTAACTGCCAAAAAGCCTCTGGATTGTTAGCTCCTGGGAAACGACAACCAATACCAATAATCGCAATCGCTTCATTGTCTTTGTAGTTTTGAGATACTACTGTTGCTGATGCGATCACTCTGGAAATAGGAACGGCATCTACCAAATATTGCCCTATAGCTTGAATTGTGGGGTAATCGTACAAAAGAGTCGGTGCAACTTCTCGTCCCAACCATTCCTGTAGTTCCCCCGAAATTCTTACTGCTGCTAGGGAACCAAGTCCATATTGGGCTAAGGGTTCGCAAATATCTATTTCTTGGGGAGGAACTTGCAGTTGTTCGGCGACTTTAGCAACTAACCAAGCTTGAATTGATTCTACAGTTTTGACATCCGTTGCTGTGGCTGCTAATTTTTGTCTGCTGTTTAATGTCGAAGAATCAACAGTTACTTGTGTTTGGTTTATCTGTGGCTGTGCAACTACTAAATTTTCACTCTTAGAAGTGACTGCTTGTAAATCACCATCTTGCAATTTTTGCAACAAAGATTTAACTTCTGACTCCAAATGCCGGAATTGGCTTTTATTCTCAGGATTAATACTCCAATCTGCGACCACATCCAAGGTAGCTTCTTGAAAACCAGTACGACAAGTACTACGGCGGACTTTACCAGAGGAAGTTTTAGGGAGACTATTAGTTTTGAGCAACAAAATGGCATGAACTTGGAGATCGTGTTCTTCCCCTACTGCTTTGCGAATTGCTCCAATGACTTCATTGGTATTGAGTTTGCGCAGGTAACTCCGTTCTACTTCTTGGACTATCACCAGCCTTTCTGAGTTGTTGATTTCCACTGCAAATGCCGCTCCACAACTGGGACGCAGGGCTGGGTGACTATTTTCAACAGTGAATTCAATATCTTGGGGATAATGGTTACGACCCATGATAATAATTAAATCTTTCAGACGACCTGTGATAAACAACTCGTCATTCCATAAAAATCCTAAATCCCCTGTACGCAAAAATGGTCCTGTCTTACCATCAGCTAAGTATGCCTGAAAAGCCTCCTTTGTCTGTTCGCTGCGATTCCAATAACCTTGAGCGACACTTTGTCCTGATACCCAAATTTCTCCGACTTGCTTATCTGCACAAGAAGTGAATGATGCAGGATCGACAACTAGAACTTTTTGATCTGGGTGACTTTGACCGCAACTAACAATTGTTCTGACATCATTTTTATCAGTAGCATTCACCACCTGATTTTTTTCCAAGGCGGCGGCTTGCACATCTCGAATAATAGGAGCTTGGGACTTTAACCCCCCAGATACAATTAAAGTCGTCTCCGCCATGCCATAACAAGGATAGAATGCTTCTCTACGGAAACCACAAGGTGCAAAAGTTTCTGTAAAACGCTTTAAAGTCTGGGCACGTATGGGTTCTGCCCCTGTAAACGCAACATCCCAACTACTGAGATCCAAACTTGCCAACTGCTCAGGAGTAATCTGCCGACAAGCTAGCTCATAAGCAAAATCTGGTCCTCCACTACTAGTAGCTTTGTAACGAGAAATCGCCTGCAACCAGCGGAAAGGCTTTTGCAGAAAAGCTACTGGGGCCATGAGTGTTACCGGAAAGCCGCCATACAGAAACTGCAATACTCCACCAATTAACCCCATATCGTGATATGGGGGTAACCAAATTACACCTCTACTTTCTGGTGTATGTCCGAAGAATTGGTAAATTAGTTGAGAATTATGTACTAGGTTGCCGTGGGTAATCATCACGCCTTTGGGCGTACCAGTAGAACCTGATGTGTACTGAAGAAAAGCCAGTGTATCGCTGTTTACTGATGGTTTTTGCCAGCTTAACGCCAAGTCGTTGTTAATGTTATCAGTAGCTAACCATGACAAGCCTGCCAATGTTTGATTTTCGCTTAATTCAGCCTGTACACTTGGTAATAGAGATTCTGTAGTCAGTGCCACCACCGCTTGGGCATCCGATACTATTGCTTGTAATCTGGAAATTTTTTGATTACGTCGGGGTGGATAAGCAGGAACTGCCACCAATCCAGCATATAAACATCCGAAAAAAGCCGCAATAAATTCTAACCCTGGTTGGTAGAGTAAAAGTGCCCTTTCACCCTTTGCTTTCATGCTTTGTAGCACAGTAGCAATGGCTCGTGCTTTCTTATCTAATTCTTGATAAGTGAGGCTAATTTCTTCTGTTTCTCCATCTACCAAGAAAGTATAAGCTGTCTGTTCTGGTTGATGAAGTGCCCTAGTATTTAAAATATCAACAAAGGTAGTATCTAGAATAATATTTTCGATGATTTTATACATAGTATGCCAAACTATCGATTAAATATCCAAAGTTAACTGAAGAAATAGAAATTAATCTAAACTTCAGTTAGTTGACGCCAGAAAGATTATTATTCGTGGTTCTTACACGCAACTATTTTGGAGACAGCTTTTCATTCATTGCCTGACGCAGACTGAGTGGTCGCATATCTATCCATACTTCCTCAATGTATGCCAAACATTGCTCTTTAGAACCTTCTTTTCCTACAGCTTTCCATCCTAATGGTAAATTTCGTTTCCATTTAGGCCAGATAGAATATTGTTCTTCGTGATTAACGACAACCAGATAAATTGTATCGCTATGATTTTCCATTTGTTGAAATTCCTATGTTTGAGTTGAAAAATGAAGAGTAGTCAGTTTCTGTCGGCTGGCAACTGATATTGACTATTTTAACCAATAGATATTCGGAAATCATCAGGCTAACATTGATAGTTAACACCTATTCTCAAAAAAAATGGTGGAAGTCATTGATAGAGAAGCTAAAGGATGGCTTTGTTTAAAAGAATATAAAATGAGAGATAACATAGGTCTATTTTGACATTTTATCTTGCTTTTTTACACCTATCCTTTTCTCATTTGACATCTCGACTATATTTTGGTTGTCAACTGTGACGAGTTAATTTTTGAAGAAAATTTCATATGGTAGAAAGAAACGATTTAGGAAGCCTGTGGGTAAGCTGGACGTTTGGGAGGTGTAGCTTTCGATAGCTTGTTTTTTTCTGTCCTTAACAGAATCAATCGCTAATCTGTAAGCATTAGCCATATCCTTAAACTTTAAATCAAAAAATATGGGATCTTGCCAAAGCATCCAAATTGGATATTCTAACAGTTCAGTCTGGATTCCGGATACGGCGATCGCCTCCTGAACCAACTTGTAAGTAGCCTCGTGATCGCCGTGAATATCTTTGCTATGGGGGACGTAAACCTCTCCTGGTGTAAACGACTGTAGTCTTTGAACGAGTTGATTGATTACATATTGACGTTGAGAGTGAGGCAAATCTTGCAAAGAACCATCTATTTGATTAACAAAATGAGTTTCGGAGATGGCAACTCCTAAAATAGCTAGGGCATTCACAGCTTCTTGCTGACGAATCTCGATAATTGTTTCCGGTGTAATCCATTCTGGTCTACCAT
The DNA here is from genome assembly GCA_029379215.1 of Rhizonema sp. PD37. Classification (GTDB taxonomy): domain Bacteria; phylum Cyanobacteriota; class Cyanobacteriia; order Cyanobacteriales; family Nostocaceae; genus Rhizonema. Next base: position 3,573 of record JAQYWO010000259.1, on the reverse strand, counting down.
ATTGTCCATCAGTCAAAAAAACGACTTCTACAGGCACTCCTAATGAGCGTTTGAGGGCAATCATACCCCCACAGCCTAGAGTTTCATCATCTTGATGAGGAGAAAAAACCATTGCCGATTTTTGGCTAACTGCTACTGGGTGACTTTTAAAGTATAAAAAGCGATATAAAATACCCGCAGTGATAGAGCAGATTTTTGGTCCAATAATCATTAATAACTGAGTGACAATTTGTCTGCTTCCCATGTTTCGTTATGTCTCCATTCTAAATATATCATTTAGTAAAAGTACTTTCCTTAACAGGGATAGAGTATACCTATACCTCAACCAGAGTACTGAGATGTCATGACTATGGCTGAGAATTGATACTCGTTCCATCTGGTATCAGCTGCTAAGATAATCATCCTTGTTAGTTGCTCTGACGTTAAGTTTTTGATGCTAATTACCATTTCAACGAGCAGTATATCTGATGTGAAATGATAAATTTCTGCTAGATTTGCGATCTTTATTGGTATCTGTGCGGTATCTTTAGCTATATCTTCAATATTAGCTTGCAATCTGCTTGTTTTCAAACATTGTCAAAGACTGCGATCACATCTTTATCAGTTATATCTCCAAATGAAGAGATTGCGGATGTAGTTTCATAATGTGTAAGTTCTATAACGATGACTGAATTGTCAGACTTGAGCAAGGCGGCTTTTAATTCTGCCGTTCTCTTTTTGGTTTTCCCATATTGAGAAACATTGCTTTGTCTTTATTATAGTCCATACTCTTGCAATGAGAAGTGCGTGCGAGTACTTCAACTCTTGCCTTTTTGGATGTATAAGGAAGGGGCAGCACTCAAATAGAGAGTTAAAGCAGTGATATTCAAATGTGTAAAGTTTACACATTCAGTAAGTGGAAGCAATATTATATATAACTTAAATTAAATAAATAAATTTGACATATAAAAATTTCGGAAATTGGTTTAAGTTTAAGTTGAATTGGAGTGGTGCCACCACTAAATTTATCCAGGTTACAAAGCAGTTCAAATGCGTAAATTTTACGCATCTGAACTGCTCTGCTTCAAATCTCTACGTTATCACTGCCCCTTCCACCACTTAAATAGGACAAGGTTGAAGTACTCGAACGTACTTCTCATGGCGAGAACATGAGCTATACTAAGGCTAAGGTCATTGTCTCTCAACATAAAAACACCAAAAAAAAGCGGTAGAAGTGTTTTTCTGAAGTTGCCAGAAAAAAAAGAGGCGTTGGCAATGGTTCTATGGTTGTATTTATTAGTTTACACCTTGACTCAAAGACAGCTACATGCAGCCTTATCAACGTCAAAATCTGAAATCAAAATCAGTTTAGCAAGCTGATGAACCTTCCTACCTCGCGGTGCATATTTCCGCTTATCGATGCTCAATCGCATGGAACTAATATGCGTGTGGAATAGAAGAAGTATTAGCGCTGATCTGAAACAATCAGTTGAAAAAATTTGAGATGAGAAGATATTATTTGATAGCTGCATGCATAAATGTATGCTAGTATTGAAAAGATTTTTGGAGTCGAGCTTTCGTTGATAGAATTATTGCTATCTCAAAAAATCGAAAAAGTATTGCGGAACATTGTAAATAGCTAGAAGTAATCTGAGTAGAGTTTTTAGAAAAAATCCAGAAGGTGAAAAGTGATGTCTAAAATCAGTATTATATGCACATGTTATAATACAGAAAAGTATATTTCTAAAGCAATCGATAGCGTAATTGCTTCAACATTTAAAGATTGGGATTGTGTAATTGTAGATGATGGTAGCACCGACCAATCAACTGAAATTATTTCAGAATATCTTAAAAAAGAATCACGGTTACAATTAATTAAACAGCCAAACAGAGGTGTTTGTAATGCGCGTAATAACGGTTTTAAAGCTTGTTCTCCCGAGTCAGAATATTTAATGTTCTTGGACGGGGATGACTGCATCGAACCAGAAATGTTGGAGGTTCTGGTTGAATACCTTGACCAACATCCTCACGTTGGTTTGCTTCACAGCGATACATGGTTGATTGATAGCGAAGATAAAGTCTTATGTTCAAAATTATCTCCTCTTCCAGCAAGATTTTTTCTATCTTCAGATGGAAGATTTGAAGAAACTCCTGCTGATATACCAGAAACTCCTTTTTTCTCGATTGCTACCGGGATATGTAGGGAAGCCGGAACTGTTCTACGTAAGTCTGTTTATCTCAAAACATCTGGGTGGGCTGAGTGGTTAGGACAAGGTTATGAAGGACAAGATTTATTTATCCAGATGGCATTACTAAGTGATGCTCATTTTACACCTAAGAAGCTGTATAAATATCGACAGCATGAGACACAGTCACATAAATCATTAGACCACACTAACATAGATAAACTTACGACTAAGTGGAAACAAGCAAAAGGATTAACATCAGAGCAACAAGCGAAAATCACTCAAGTGCTAGAGTATATACCAGCTTATCAAGAATTGTTGCTTACTCGCGATCAATTATACCTAAGTGGTCAACTTTAAGTTTGTAATTGCTCAAGATAAAGAAAATACTTGTAATATCAATTCTCTGTAGTAATGAGCTTAATAACTATGGTAAGCGTTTGCTGTTAGTTTCATCTGAAGACATACAAGTACGAAGTGTATGTGATAATGACTCGTCCACTGAAATTAATAGTTAATGAAGGTTTTGTATTAAGCTCACATTTGTAGAAAATTGGTATCACTAGCTAATCAAGAAAGAATAACATTATTGTCGGATAGTCTAAATTATGAGTAAGATTCCAAAAGTTATTCATCAGATCTATTATCAAGGCGAAGCAGCTATCCCAAAAGATTATCTTCGCTATCGCCAAACTGCTTTAGATCTTCACCCTAGTTGGGAGTATTATTTCTGGGATGAGCAGCAGTGCCGGAGCTTTCTCCAAGAGAATTACCCTTGGTTTTTAGAAGTATATGATTCGTATCCAACATCTTTTATTCAACGCTGCGATGCCATTCGCTATTTTCTTCTGTATCACTATGGGGGTTTTTATATAGATATGGATATAGAATTTCTTAAACCTATGGACGATTTGCTAGAAGACTATGAGTTAATTTTTTCAAAACTTGTGGTATTTAATAATGCTATTATAGGCAGTAGTATTAAAAATCCACTTTGGTATAAAGTTTTTGAAGAATTAGATAAACGGAAGTCAGGAATACCTCAAAAAAATAATCCATTTAACTCACTTGGCACTAGTAAACAATCCGTATGCTATAGTACTGGACCTATATTATTGAATGATTGCATAGTTGCAGAAAAATATCACGAAAAAAGCACAGTTCGTGTTTGTCCAGGATATATTTTTGAACCTGATGCACCCATGGAAATAAATGGGAAAATTGTCAAATGGAAAGACAAGAAAATGTCTTATTCTATTCATCATATGACTAGCAAATGGACTTCGCCACATAGTAGGTTATTAGATACTGTGTTTAAGTTTTTTGCTAATATATATTGGGAAATAAATGCATTTTTTTGAAAACATTTATGTTATTTCAGAATTAACATAAGTCAAGACTTTTATAT
>JAQYWO010000258.1 GCA_029379215.1 Rhizonema sp. PD37 | reverse complement strand
ACTCTGAAGGGATCGAGCCTTAACTGAATATTGAAACGTTTAAAGATATAAAAAGCTTAATATCGGAAAAGTTAATGCATAAGTGAAGCAGTATAGACTTTCCTTACATAAATATTTAGAGTGAGTATTAATACCAAAAATTCACATAAAATTTATGAGAAAACTATATTTATATTTATCTTTAAAGGAATTTAATCGCACAATATAAATAACTGTAAATAGGGTAGTAGTACTAAAGAATAAGTGAGTACTACTTTGCTCAAGATAAGCATTAGGATTGAGAAATATGATCGATAACGAACCCACACAACCATTAGTTAGCATCGTAATACCAACCTACAATCGACCAGAATATCTAAAGCAGGCGATCGCAAGTGCTGTCAAGCAAACTTATCAAAACATTGAAATTATTGTTTGTGATAATTGCAGTACAGAAAATACTCAAGAGATAGTTGAATCTTTTCGAGACTCTCGCATTCGATTTTGGAGACAGCCTACAAATCTGGGAATGTTCGCCAATCAAATGTACGCCTTCAAAATGGGTAAAGGTAAGTACGTTGCCAGTCTTCATGACGATGATATGTGGAACGAGGAGTTTTTAACAAAGCTTGTTCCACCACTAGAAGAAAATCCCAATCTAATTTTAGCTTTTTGTGACCAATACATTATGGATGCACAGGGCAGAATTAATGATGCTGGTACTCAAAAGAATACACAAGCTTACAAACGAAACACGCTGAAGAAAGGAATACATCAACCTTTTTCTGAAATTGGAGTCGTACATAAATCTGTCCCGACTGCGGCAGGTTGCGTAGTTCGCAACGAGTTTATTGACTGGGATAGTATTCCTTCAGAAGTGGGTGGTATGTGGGATCTGTATCTAACTTACCTTTGTTGCATTTCTGGTTATGGAGCTTACTATGAGCCGGAAAAACTCACTTTATACCGCGAGCATGAATCAACGGATACGATGCGAAGTGGTAGCAAAGATGCTCAGGCAAAAATCCGCAAAGCCAAAAGTGAAATATTCTGTTATCAACAGTTTATGGAAGATGAGCGGCTTGTTCAATTTAAATTGTATTTCCAGCAAAGATGGTTAGAAGCTCATACGACTTTAGCGATTGGCTTAATGCGAACTGAAAATAAATCTCAAGCACGTCCTTATCTTTTGAGTGCTATTAGTAAACAAAAGTTTAATTTGCGAACTATGGCAGCACTTATGCTGAGTTTTACTCCTCAGCAGTTAGCGAGTCAGTTGATAAATGCCTCTAAATGAGAAATTTTAGAGAATAATGTATTGTTACAGGTGTCCAATAAAGGATAGACACTTGTATATTGACATGATTGAGTTAACATGGGTTTGTCAGTGCAATCGATATAGCTTCTAGACAGGTATGCGCTACCAATCATTAAAATTTATACTGCCACTCCTAGTGCTGATGGACGGCAAAACAGGTATGTAGGAGGGACGTTTTGTCTATCAATTATTTCCCTAGAACTGCACCTCTACTCAAGAGCTGCCTCCCCTGCCAGCCTTAACGAATAAATTTCTTAACCGAACGGTATTGGGAGTGGTACAAGTAAACAGAAGTTTAAGAAAGCTAACTATCATAGCACTGATTCTCAGTTTCACTCGGCGACAGACAATTAATCAATTTCTAGCAGGAGCGTTCAAATAACCACTGTTAAGCGAAAACTGGAAATTATTTTAGAAGGAAGGTAATGTGTGGAACTTTGTATTGTAACCCATCAAGTAAAAAAAGGAGATGGGCAGGGGAGGGTGAACTATGAAGTTGCCAAGGAAGCACTTCGTCGAGGTCATCATCTCACATTGTTAGCTAGTGAAATAGCCCCAGACTTGCAGCAGAGTAGCGAAGTAAATTGGATTTCAATTTCTGTGGAAGGATGGGCTACTGAATTTATTCGTAATTTCATATTTACTCAAAAAAGTGCAGGTTGGTTGCGTCAGCATCGCTCGGAAGTTGATTTGGTAAAAGTCAACGGAGCAATTACTGATGCTGATGCTGATGTTAATGCTGTACATTTTGTCCATAGTTCTTGGCTTCGTTCGCGTGCACATGTTTCCCGCATCCGTCGAGATTTATATGGTTTTTACCAGTGGTTATATACATCATGGAATGCTAACAGGGAAAAACATGCTTTTCCAAGAGCGAAAGTTGTGGTAGCAGTATCGGAGAAAGTAGCACAAGAATTGTCAGACATTGGCGTGCCGCGTACTCAGATTCGCGTGATTTTAAATGGTGTTGACTTGCAAGAATTTACGCCAGGAAAGCTAGAGCGGCAAAAATTTGCTCTGCCAGAAAATGTCACGATAGCATTATTTGCAGGGGATATCCGCACCCCACGTAAAAATTTAGATACCGTGCTTCATGCCTTAGTAAAAGTGCCAAATTTACATCTGGCAGTTTTAGGTAATACTCAGGGTAGCCCTTTCCCGCAGTTAGCAGCGTCATTAGGGGTAAATGACAGAGTGCATTTTCTGGGATATCGACGTGATGTCGCACAGATTATGCAGGCGGTGGATTTATTTGTGTTTCCATCTCGTTATGAAGCTTGTACCTTGGTACTGTTAGAAGCCCTTGCTTCAGGACTTCCCGTGGTTACCTCAACGACAACAGGGGGTGCAGAATTGGTGACACCAGAATGTGGGATCGTATTACCCAACTCAGACGACGCCGATGCTTTGGCTTTCTCACTGTTGTCTTTGGTAAGCGATCGCGCACACAGAGAACAGATGGGGATTGCAGCTCGCTCTGTTGCAGAACAATATAGCTGGGCGACTATGGCAAAAACCTATGTAGATCTATTCGAGGAGTTAGAAGAAAAGTCGGTTAAACGTTCTGCACCCTCCCTCGTAGTGACTTTGCCTGAAGGATCGGTAACAGTAAACTAACTGGCGTTGTTCACATTACTAAATTTATCATGAACATAACTGTTATCATACCCACTTATTGCCGGCCCCAAGACCTAGCACGTTGCCTGTCAGCGCTGCAACAGCAAACTCGGCAAACCGATCAAGTCTTGGTGGTGGTACGTGATACGGATGCTCAAACTTGGAAATTTCTTGAGGACAATAAAGAAACCTACACAAAATTGCAAACCGTGACGGTAAAGATACCGGGTGTGATAGCAGCAATGAATGCAGGGCTTGATGCAGCCAATGGGGACATTATTGCATTTACGGATGACGATGCTGCACCATTACCAGATTGGCTGCAACGCATTGAAACATACTTTCTCGCTGATAGTCGCATTGGTGCAGTAGGTGGACGCGATTGGGTGCATCAAGGCAATCAACTGCTAGATGGAGCCAAGCAAGTGGTGGGGCAGTTGCAATGGTTTGGGCGAGCGATCGGCAATCATCATTTAGGAGTTGGAGAACCGCGCGAGGTAGATGTGCTCAAGGGAGTAAATGTGAGTTATCGTCGTCAGGCAGTTGCCGGATTGCGTTTTGATGAACGCATGCGCGGCTCCGGAGCACAGGTACATTTTGAACTCGCGTTCTGTCTAGCTTTGAAACGTGCAGGTTGGAAGCTGATTTACGATCCTGATGTGGCGGTGAATCACTATCCCGCACAGCGTTTTGACGAAGATCAACGAAACAAATTTAATGATCTTGCGTTGATTAATGCAATACACAATGAAACTCTAGCTTTGCTAGAACACATGAAGCCAATACAAAGGTTTGTGTTTGTAGTCTGGTCAATGTTAATTGGAACACGAGATGCATTAGGTTTCGTGCAGTTATTAAGGTTGTTTCCCCGCGAAGGAACTTTAGCTGTTGCAAAGTGGTTCGCCTCGATACGTGGAAGATGGCAGGGCTTTTGTACATGGCAGCGATCTGCCTTTGGCAGCAGCGCTTCGCTATCGCGCCCAAAAATTATTCCGCAAACCTCAATTACACTAGGAGACGTTGAGTGACTTACAGAGAAAACCTAAGCCAAGATTTTCCGAATCAAAACGTCTCGCCGCAACAGCAATCATTGGCTTGGCTAGCAATTGGCGGGCTAATAATTCTCACTGTCGTCGGCATTTTCGGCGGTGCAGGTGGTTTGCTGCGTCAAATATTTCCGGTAGCGAGTTTTATTGTGGGAGTTTTCCTTTATGCACGATATCCCACACTCTATATCGGCTACACATGGTGGATTTGGTTTCTCATCGCATTGATTCGCCGCCTAATAGATTTTAAGAGCGGTTGGGTAGAGCCTAGTCCAATACTAGTAACACCATTTTTAGTAACATTAATCACTTTTTATACATTTATTCGCCAATTACCCAAGTCTTACCGCATGGGTGGTTTACCGTTTATCTTAGCTATTTTTAGCGTCATCTATGGTTTTTTAATTGGACTAGTTCACTTCCCACCTATTGTCGTAGTCCGTACAATGCTGGACTGGCTTACTCCAGTCCTGTTTGGTTTTCACATATTTGTGAATTGGCGAAGTTATCCCAGTATGCGCGAAAACACCAAAACTGTTTTTGTTTGGGGTGTACTATTAACAGGTGCGTATGGTGTAGTGCAATACCTCATAGCACCAGAGTGGGATAGATTTTGGTTATTGAAGACGAAATTGACAACCTTTGGAACCCCCCAACCATTGGGGATTCGTGTCTGGAGTACCATGCACTCTCCAGGTCCTTTTGCAGCAGTCATGATGGCGGGACTGATATTGTTGTTCAGCAGTCAAAGTTCAATGCGTATCCCAGCCTCGATTGCTGGCTATTTGTCATTCCTACTTAGTATGGCACGTGCTGCTTGGGGAGGCTGGTTAGTTGGGTTAATTAGCATGCTAAGTAGTCTTAAACCCAAGCTTCAAAAGCGTTTGATGGTGACGATTTTGGTGATGGTAATCGCTATAGTACCATTAGTAACTATTGAGCCATTCGCCACAGTTATTAACAAGCGTTTTGAATCTTTCTCAAATATTGAAAAAGACCAAAGCTATCAAGATCGCTCAGCAAATTACAATCGCAACATCAATCTTGCCCTGACTAATGTTCTGGGCAATGGCATTGGAGGTACATGGACTGTAGATAGCAATGGCAAGCTAGTACCAATTGTTCTTGATAGCGGTGTTCTCGATACTTTATTCTCTCTGGGCTGGCTTGGAGGTATCCCCTACATTGGAGGATTATTTTTAATACTGTACACTGTATACCAAAGTTCTGTAGCCAAAAGTGATCCCTTTGCCAATGCTGCTCGTTCTATTGGTCTTGCAATCGTCTTCCAGTTAATTTTTAGTAGCTTGATGACTTCAGTCCCTGGAGTAGTATTGTGGGGCTTTCTTGGTTTTGCTATGGCTGCCAAGAAGTACCATCAGTATCAACAAAACTCAATACGCCCTTTTTAAAAAGCTAGACAAAGAAGCTATTTTCACTTACTTAATGTAAAAATTGTACACATGTGACTCACTTCTGTCTGTAACATTCATGTATTGTGCTACTGATATTTGTGAACTTGAATTTGATAAAGGCGTGAAAATAAATGGCTTGAATTTTTTTATGCTTTCAGAAGTACCGAGTGGAAAAGGTTCTGCATCATCATTCCAACCGATGATCAGGACACCACCATTTCTTAAACATTGGTAGCAAGCACCATATGCTTTATCTACATCTTCCCTCTCATCTAATCCATGCCCAAAAACTCCATTGCAGATAATTAAATCTAGATAATTTTCTTTGAAGTAAAGGTTTAAATTACTTGAGGAGTCAACAATATGTTTTTTGGATCCGAAGATTTGTTTAAATGGATTGATGTCAATAGTCCAATATTCTTGCTTATGCTTAAACCATTTCTCGTAGTGCCTTGTGTATGAACCACATCCCACAAATAGCACTTTCGTAAATTCTTCTTTGTCAACAAAATAAGGAATAATTTTTTGCTCCAATATACGTCTGTCATTAGTAACTAAGGGAATCTCCTGGCGTAAAATAAAATTTTTGATAACTTGAAAGGCCCTCATATACATTTTCGGATCTCTTAAGTCTCTCAAAATTACTCTTGGATTAATTAAAAAGTTTGCTTCTGGCATCATGACCTCACTATCTAGTTGTATTGCACATGCATATCTTAGGAAATATCTCGGTGCCCATCAAGTATTCTATAATACATTTACCTAAACTTTATCCTTCCCTGACATCATGTTGAGCCGAATTCATCTAGACTACAGCTCGATAGTTACCCATTTCGGAAACAATATTAATGGTTATCCAATAATTTAGGTACAGTTACAGACCCCTTTCTTGCAAACAGACAGCAAGATAGGCTGTGGTAGCTATTTCAATACTTATTGCCTCTATATATATGCTTTCAAGCCCCACTACATCGCCTAAGCGGTTAGTGATAGATTGTTGATGCTGTAATGATGCGTGTAGTTAATCAGGGTGACTTAATGTAAAAATTGAATACATGTTTTTCACTTCCATCTGTAATATTGAGATAATTCTCTAGTACTAATTGTGAAGTTGAAACAGGTGGAAAAACAAATGGCTTAAATTTACTCAAACTTTGGCAAGTTTCAAGCGGAAAAGGTTTTGTTGCTGGTGTATCTCTCCACCCTACAACCAAGATACCTCCATCACGTAAACATTTAAAGCTACCGGCAAATCCTTGTTCAACATCTTCCCGTTGATTCCATCCAAAGCCAAAAATTCCATGACAAACAATAGCATCTAAATAATTTTCTGGGAAATAATTTCCCACATTAGAGTAAGAGTCTACAATGTGTTTCTTAGCTCCGTACAGTTTTTTAAACGGATTAATATCGATAGTCGAATACTCTTCTTTGTGCTTAAACCATTTCTCGTAATGCTTGGTGTAAGAACCACATCCTGCAAAAAGCACTTTATTAAACTCTTTCTCTTGAGTAAAATAAGGAAGAATTTTTTGTTCAAGTACATTACGATCAGGAGAAATCACAGGCATCTCTTTGCCCAAAAGTGTATATGTTATTACTTTTAAAGCTCTCATATACATTTTTATATTTATTAAATCACTGAGAATGATTTCTCTATTGAGCAAAAAGCTTGTTTTTGGCATATTTAATCCCTTAAGCTATTTATATGAGTTGTATGGATATTGTATTTTACGAAAACACCTATACTAGTAGATGTACCCAAGCTGGCAATAACTTATTGATTAAACGCAGAATTTTAACTTAAAAAAGCCAGTATTTCTAAGCTCTCCGAGTGTACGTGAATAAATTCTCTAAAATTTGACTGCACTGTAATAAAGTATTTCATAAAGCATGTGACTAATACACACACTTTATTGTACCTATATAAAACTTTATCATTTTCACATATTTGCAACTTTTTACTTTTGACAAAAAAAATTGATGAACGCAGAAGTTACAGCGTTTCCAAACTGGTGTTGATCACCAAATATTAACCTCGACCATCGACGCAAGCGATCCATTTTCCTTCATTAATAAAATGAGGATCGATATGATGCATACCAGCACCGTTCCAACCAGATCCAGTTGGTGAGAGTAATAGGCTTTGACTAATTTCTCGTTCTTGATAAGTTGTAGTTGTCAATTCAGTAATCTCAAATGCTCGCACCTGAGTTCCATATTCAGGCTCGCAGTCTTGAGCATAGCGAATAATCTGAGAATGAGTAACTACAACTCTACCCCCAGGTCTAGCAATATGTGCGTCACCCTCTACAATTGGACTTTTCGGGTGTTCCAACCAAGGGCCAAGCAGTTCTTCTGCATAATACAGTCGGAGAGTATCAAAATTACCTTGAGGATTAGTTTCTGTAAATAACCACCATTTGCCAGCGTAATGAAAAATAGATGCGTCTGAAAACTGTAAACCAGTTAGGAGATTACCAATAAAACACCATTCAGAAGGAAAATGAGACGCCTTATAGAGGCGAATTGCATTTGCCTCATTGCTTTCTGGAATCATGTAATAATCATTCATCCATTCAAAAATATATGGATAGGATAAATGAAATGGTTCAGCAAGTACAATTTGCTCATACTTCCAATTCATTCCATCTTCACTAGTTGCTAATGCGATTTCTCCTCTATACGGCTGTTGATTTAGTACTTCAAAAAACATCACCCAAGTATGCTCAACTTTGAGCATAAAAGGATCGGCGACAAATTCTGCTCTGACATCTGTTACATCTCGACGAGTTAAGACAGGATTTTTTACATTTTTAGGAGTCGCTAAATCAACAGGAGATTCACCTATATAAATTCCTATTGACCATCGTTGTTTATTTGTCAGTGCACCGAATGGTAGCTGATTTGCGACTTTTACAGGCAAACTGTTAATTAGTGATAGACGTAGTTCTTTGATAACTTTTTTGATGTAATTCATTTTAATTTACTCTTAAGATGTCATCATAAAAATCAAATGAAAAGATGTTGCGTAGCTTTCTTGACGCGAGTCTAAGAAAATTAGTCTGAAAGCGTTGTCTGCTGTTTATACCGCTTCGCTCAAATTTTTTGCACAAAAAGATTTTCATGACTTTTGAATACTATGAATATACAAGAATTTTGATTAACTAATAAAAGGTATTTAGCATCAGCAAAGTAATTAATTCAACTCAGTTACAGATAAGGTAGATGGTTTAACCTAGTTTATAAACTATAGACTTAATTCTTTATTTAGAGTTAACAGTGGCTTGAACAAATTTGTCAGGATAAATATGATGTGGCTTTAACTCGTGATATACTTCTAATGTTTCTATGTACACGCGATTAACGCTTAGCCTTTCTAACTTTTGAGTTGCACGATTTCTCCACATTTGCAGTAACTCGGGATTATTTAGCAACTGTGCCAGTGTTGCTGCTAGAGTACGGCTATCTTTTGCTGGGACAAGGATACCCGCCTGCCCATCGTCCAATGTTTCGGGAATTCCATCTACATTTGAGCCAATAATTGCACAGCCTGCTTCCCGCGCTTCTGGGATAACTAAACCAAAAGATTCATAATGTGAAGCGAGGACGAATATATCCGTTGCCAACATATAGCTTTGAGGCTTTGATTGGAAGCCTTCAAAATGAATACGATCTGCAAACGGTGTGTTTAAAGCCTGTGTCTCCAAGGACTTACGTTCAGGCCCATCTCCTACCAGATACAGATGGGCTTCGGGATTATCTTTGGCAATCAAAGCGAAAGCATCAATTAATTCCCCAATTCCTTTACGCCGATACATCCCTGCCACTGTAGTGATCGCCGGACGTTTTAGAAGGATCGGCTGATACTCCTTTATTTGAGAGCAACGGGGGCTCCCTAATGTGCCGTTGCCTACGACTCGCATTTTTGCCTTTGGAATACCGCGCCGTGCCATTGATTGATATACTGCTTGACTAACTACAATCACTAAGTCCGCCAAACCCATTAGTACCGCACTACGCTGAAATTCGTTGTGTACAGTAGCAACTAAACTATATTTATAACCGTATTTTAAACACCGTGCTAGTACTGCCCCCGTCATCATATGTACATGAACAATATCCGGTTGAAATTCTTGCAAGATCGCCCGATAATACCAAGCTGCTTTAGTTATATTCAGCGGGTTACGCGACTGATCTAGTTTAAAATGCTTGACATTATAACGTGCTAATAATATCTCATATTCTCCACCAGCAGATGCTATAGCAACATTATGACCATCTTTTGCTTGTAAACAAGCTATATCCACTGCAACATTGACAATCCCATTACCAATTTCTCGTACATGGTTAATTAAATGTAATATATGCATTCCAATTTATCCCAATCAAAGTAGTTTCCAGCACATTAATCTTTTTCTCTGTGTGTATAGCAATTATTTTCTTCGTAATACCAATTCTCATACTTAAAAATAATGCTCATTCAATCATTACTTATGACAAAATAAAAATGTACAAAATATTACTATTATTTTTTATTAGTAAATATTTGTATGTATAAAAATCGATAAACTGGGCTTAATTCATAAAACGAAAAGTTGAAAATTATACTATAACCTGAATTAGTGTAAATTAGTCAACTAGATCAAAATACTGTTTTTTAGATTTTGAGACAGTTTTCATGACGGAATTTTAGGACATTGCAAAAAGAGACAACCTTCTCTTCGATACCAAGGCAAAGGCAAAAAGGCGAGGTGATTCTGTTGTTAACAAACAATAACCACCCTTTTTGTTTTCAATCTCGGCGATCGCGCGGCAGTCGTGGGTAAAGTTGTCACGATTTGTCGCTTAAAAATATAGCTCTCTTAAGAAGACTCCTTATTCTTAAACGTAGTAGATAGATTACAGTATGGTGTAATTACCTTAATCAAATACACAGACCGCCCGCAGTCCTATTTAGATATGCGCTCATTTTGGTAGCTGATACATAATTATTTTTGCTTTCTCATCTTCCTCAACAAACACCAAGTACTCACCGTTTGAGCGGTGAAAAGCACGGATACCATAGGGTATATCGATCCAACCACTACTACTTGCAACTTCCGTACCTGGTTTCAGCTTCCGTACTTGTGTTCCTGTCTCTGTCTTGTAAACGTGCACCTCTGCTGTTTTACCTGTCACAGTAAATACATAGTCTCCTGATATACTCATCGCTTCTGTATACACTTCACGCTTGCCAGTAACGTCGTAGGGAATTACTGTCCGCCACTTCGGAGTGCGATTACCCTTGCTCCAATTATCAAAACGTAGAATTTCAGAGCCAACAACTCCCCAATCATCACCGTTTGCGGGATGTTCTTTGGTAAACCCTGACAAATACATGGTGTCTGTATCAGGGATATACTCGATTCGCCGCAAATCGGTCATCATGCTGGGAGTCTTTTGTTTTTGCATAGAACTATAGGTATACATAGGATTACCTTTGGCATCTAATCCCTGTAAAGGAAATTTCCTAATGCCAATACCATCTTGAGTTCGCAAAACTTTCCATACATTGCCTTTACTATCTACCCACCATCCTCCGATGTAAGGATAATCTTTACTGCTATCGTATTCACTACGATCAAAAGCACCATTACCGTTATTATCCCTCCAAATCCACTCTCCCGCAGTCGGTTGGTTTGGTGGCCAATTTCCCTGAATCGCTGGTTTACCTTCTGCATTAGTACCAACAAACATTCCAGATGGAATTGCAATTTCCCCATCTGTGGCTGTTTGGAAACGATAAATTTGCAGCCCACTGCTATACATATCTGTGAGAAACAAAAAAGGCTTACCTTGGATGCGGCGAAAAAAGGGTGCATCTGGTGCCGTATGCAGGCGTGGATCTTGAGGATATTTTAAAGCATTCAAAGTGTAACCTTTGTAAGTCCATTGCGAACCTGCCGGCTTGCTGTAATCCATCACAAAGTGTTCGTGCTTGGTATATACATTCACTCCATCTGTTGCAGGATCTGCATCAGCATTATCTACGAACTGCAAACCTAGTAACCGCCACTGTAGTTCTCCCGCTTGGGAAAATTTCCTCAAATCCACGCCTGAGTGGTTAAAACCATCATTACTAATATAGATGTTACCTAGCCCATCTGTACCTACTCCACTCAGACCGTAAAATTTTTTATCTTTAACTTCACCAGGAATACCTGTATAAATGCCGCCTTTGATACCTAACGTCCCAGTCAGTACGGGCTTTGTACCACTGTAAATCAGCACTTGCTGGCGTGAACCATTTTCTGCTACCAAAAGTCTACCTTGACGATCAACTGCGATCGCCGTCGGGTTTTCAACATTCGCTACTACAGAAGGTAAAAGTTTTCCTTCTTTGGAATAATGCACGATATTCGCTTGTGTGCTTCTACTTTTTCTTTGAATAATCCACAAATCGCCTTGTCGATCAAAAGCTATTTGTCCTGGATTGGTTACAGAAAAGCTACGTAACTCCTTCATCGTGTCAATCTGATAGAGACGAATCCGATTGGTTGCTGGATCGCTCACAGACAAAACTCCTTGTGCAGTCGCTAATCCCGTAACTTCACTTTTAGTACTGACTATTAACATACTTTTATCCCAGCCACGTCCTTCAGGAAACGGTGCAGGCTTTCCCGATAAGTCATAGCGTCTCACGCAATGCCAATTTGTCCCCGTTGGTGGATCGTCCCCCCCTTGACTCCCTCCATGAGACTGTTGCATAGCTACAAAAATATATTTTTGATTTGCTGTGACAGCAACTCCGCCAAGCCTTGCCCATCCATGCAAGTCATCAGCCTTGCCGATAACATCTCCGTTTTTATAAATTCCTACCTCTCTACCACCTTCATCCCACGGGCTATTTGTATAAACTGTTCCATCGGGAGCAACATACATACCAGCTATATGGATTTGCACCCACTTTTCCCCACCGCCAAAAGTATTACCTATCCAAGATGTTGTGTATGTATTTACAGCTGGCGTAACTCTTGCCGCCATGTCGATCATAATTACCAGCGAAATTGTCGTTCCAGCAAGTAAAACAAGTAATAATTTCAACCTTTTTCCCGCTCTGAGAAAAAAAGTAGGAAAGAAATTTCTTATATAGTGAGTGAGCATTTTAAATTTTCTGAACATTATTGACCATCTATTTCTCATATCATTTCTCAATCTGGATTACGTCCATCTCATTACGCATGTACTTAAAAAAGATAATCTTATCCAGTAATCAACTATTAAAAAATGTCCGAAATATACTTAACCTTTTTTTAACTTATCGATAAAGATTTTTTCTAATAAATTTATCTTG
>JAQYWO010000257.1 GCA_029379215.1 Rhizonema sp. PD37 | reverse complement strand
ATGTCTAAATGTGAACTTTTACAGTAGCATATAAAGTCCATTTTGGGGATGAAAACTGTTGATTGATGTGACAGCTATAAACATGAAAATAAATTTTATTATTAGCATTATAGGCTAAAACAAATTGGATTTTTTGGTCTTTTTTTGCGGATAAGAATAGAGGCTGATGGAGTTGCAAATTAGTTAAATGGTTGCACTTAACTGCCAAGGCTTCTTTTGTAGCAGCTAAAGCAATTTCTATATAAGCCGTGTGAGGCATAACCACATTGTCCCAAACCTGATAATCTTTGAAATTCAAAAGATATTGTTCATCAATCTCTGTTTCCCAGATATAAGTATTTGGGAAAGACGCTAAGTCTTTTAATCTATAACCTAAAAATGGATGTTGTTTAATTTGATTTTGTAGTTGCCAACTTTGTTTTTGATTGGCGATTGTATGATTGCTTTCTATCCAATATCGTTGTCTTTGAAAGGGATAGGTAGGTAGTGCTAATTTGCTTCTTGGATAATGCCGATCAAACTCAGTCCAATTAACCGCTACACCTTGAAGGTACATTTGCCCTAGACTGTGTAGTAACTGTAGCCAATTTTCTTGTCCTGTTTGGAGACTAGGCAAGAATAATGCTGTATTTTGTGGGAGACACTGCTGTGCCATTCCCAGCAGAATTGGTTTAGGGCCAATTTCTAATAATACTTCACATCCATACAAATGCAAGGTCTGGATACTATTAGCAAATTTGACTGGCTTTAGCACATGATTTATCCAGTGTTGGGGAGTGGCAATATCAACGTTTGCTTGTTCTCCCGTGAGATTAGAAATGATGGGAATACGAGGTTTATTGTAGGTTATTTCTGATGCGATCGCTTCAAACGATCCCAGCATCGGTTCCATTAAGGGAGAGTGGAAAGCGTGGGATACTTGCAATGGTTTCGTCTTTATTTCATCACTCGTCAATCTGTCACAGATAGTGCGGATGGCATCAGCAGCCCCGGAAATTACTATGCTAACTGGTCCGTTAATGGCTGCAATTGATACTTTTTCACTGAGTGGTTCAATCACCTCTCGCACTTTCTCCTCAGATGCCATTACAGCTACCATCTCACCCCCAGAAGGCAACTTTTGCATTAAGCGTCCTCGATGGGCAATCAGTTTTAATCCATCTTCTAAACTAAATACTCCTGCTACTGTTGCTGCTACATATTCCCCAACACTATGACCCATGACTACATCTGGTTTAATTCCCCAGGATTGCCATAACTGGGCTAGGGCATATTCAATGGCAAATAGGGCAGGTTGGGTATAAGCCGTTTGGTCAATGACACAACTATTTAATTCTTGAGTATTCTCCGGATAAATAACGTCTAAAAAAGATTTTTCTAAATAAGATTGTAGAATTTGTTCGCACTGATCTAAGGCTCCACGGAAGACGGGTTGCGTTTCGTAAAGTTGCCGTCCCATCCCCACATACTGAGAACCTTGTCCGGTAAACAAGAAGGCAATTTTAGGGGATTTACTGTTACTAGAAAGTTTTCCAAAAAATACATCTGAAGGTTGTTCTCCTGCACTAATTTTTGCTAATTTATCAACTAATTCTTGTTTGTCAGAAGTGATAATAGCTAGACGATGATTAAAGTGCGATCGCCCCGTGTTGGCACTGAAACAAACATCTGCGATCGCTGCTGTGGAATTATTCCCTAAAAATTCCTGATAACGTTGTGCTAGCTGTTGCAGCGCTTTTTCACATTTAGCAGAAAAAGTTAATATATGGTGCGATCGCTCTTTTGACTTTTGACTTTTGACTTGTAAAGGTGCTTCCTCCAGAATTACATGGGCATTGGTGCCACCAAAACCAAAGGAACTGACACCAGCTAATCTTGATTTCTCACCAGCAGACCATTTTTGGAGTTCAGTAGGAATCTTTATGGGAGTGTTCTTAATTTTGATGTAGGGATTTAACTGCTTAAAATGCAAGTGAGGTGGTATCTCCCCATGTTGTAGCGATAGCACCACCTTAATTAAACCAGCAATTCCTGCGGCGGCTTCCAAATGACCGACATTGGTTTTGGCTGTGCCAATCCAACAGGTTTGATTTACGTCTCTACCTTCCATCAGCACAGTTTTAAGGGAGTTCACTTCGATGGGATCTCCCAAAGATGTGCCAGTACCGTGTGTTTCAACATAACTAATCTGCGCTGGTCTTACTTGCGCTTTTTCTAGAGCTTGACGGATAACCGCCTGCTGAGAAGGACCATTAGGTGCTGTCAGTCCGTTAGTTAGACCATCTTGGTTAACTGCTGAACCTCTGATAATTGCCTGAATGTTATCTCCATCCCTCAAAGCATCACAAAGGCGCTTCAGAACAATTACACCACATCCCTCTCCGCGAACATAACCATCGGCACTGGCATCAAATGTCTTGCAGCGACCCTCAGGAGACATCATTTGAGCTTGAGAGAAAGTGATAGTTGCTTCTGGAGACAGAATCAAGTTTACTCCCCCAACTAAACACAGATTAGACTCTCCAGTCTGCAAACTCTGCCAGCCTAAGTGTACTGCCACCAGAGATGACGAGCAAGCTGTATCTATCGCCACACTTGCTCCCGATAAGTTTAGCACATAGGATAGGCGATTGGAAGCAATTGAAGAGGTAGTACCAGTACCACTGTACGCCTCTATACGTAATAAATCTTTATAGAGAAGCCTGTGATAATCGGCGTTGCTTATACCGATAAATACACCAGTTTGACTACCAGCCAAGGATTCTGGGACGATTCCAGCATTTTCTAAAGCTTCCCAGGTTACTTCTAATAACAGTCTTTGCTGGGGGTCTATTTGCTGTGCCTCACGGGGAGAAATCCCGAAGAAACCGGGATCAAACTGATCCACTTGTTCCAGAAACCCACCCCAGCGAGTATTCATTTTTCCAGGTGTAGCTGCTTGTGGATGATAAAAGGTGTCAATATCCCATCGTTCTGATGGGATCTCAGTAATAGCATCTACGCCATTACGCAACATAGACCAGAAGGCTTCTGGAGTCTTGGCATCAGGAAAACGACAGCCAATGCCAATAATTGCTATGGGCTCGATTCTAAATCTCATTGACTTAACTATATTTTAGGATTTAGGTATTTCTCTATACTTTAGGTAGTGAATTCTGGAAATACTTGCTCTGCGAAGAATTGGCTAAAGTCTTCTTTAGTAGAATTCTCGTATACGATGGTTTGAATTGATATCATTCCTCCTGGCTTGTTGAGACAGCTTTACGAGGGTTGTCAATGCGGCGCATGGCAATTCGCACCAAGTTAATAGTTCTAATGTGAAAACCTATGATGCAAAAGTTGAGATATTTTTCATAACGAACGACTGCTTCTTCACCAATTAGGTTTACCGCAGCAGCACGGTTCGTCTTTAGTTTGGAAAGCCAAGCTTTGCAGGTTCGCTCGTAGTGTTCTGGATCATTCCGGATTGCTACAATTTCAAAAAGTTGTTCGCTAGCCTTAGCAAGATCCGCTAGACGAGGGTAGTCTGATTCTGGGAATATTTCAGTAGCAATAAACTGACTAAAGTCTTCTCGGCGCATATTCCCATATACTCCAGTTTGTAAGGACATCCACCCTCCTGGCTGGAGCAATTCGTGACAGCGAAGGAAGAAATGACGATAGGTCTTTACTTTCTCCGTTTCAGATAATTCTAGTCTGGCGACATGCTCAAGAATTCCTACCCCCAAAATAGCGTCATAGGGATTCTCCGGACAATGATCGCTCCAATTTTCTAAATAAACCTCTATCTGCGGGTTCTTTAAAGATTTAACCCACTCGGCTTGAGCTTTACTCAAGGTTAAACCGACTGCTTTCTCAACATCGTGTACTTCAACCAAGCGTCTTAAGAGTGCGCCCCAGCCACAGCCGATATCTAAAACTCGTCTAGCCCCCTTTGCCTTTGCTTGTTTGATGTGGAAGTCAAGTTTTCTAATTTGTGCTGTTTTTAGGGCATCATACATTTCTCCTTCTTCCCATAAGGCACAGGTATAAGTCATGGTATCGTCTAGCCAAAGTCGGTAAAATTCGTTACCCTCATCATAGTGATGCTGGACGGACTCAGCCGATGTACCTTTGTATTCATGTTGGATGATTTCAGTCGAAGTATCAAGGTTTTGAGTTTTCATACGTTACAGCCTATCAATATCGAGGATTATCTATCCGTTGCATAGTAATTCGCACAAGACCATTAGCTCCACTATGAAAAGATAGGCATACCAAAGTAAGATATTTCTCATAACGGCTAACAACTTCCTGCCCAACCAAATTGATAGCTGTAGCACGATTTGCCCTCAGTCTAGAAAGCCAAGCCTTGCAGGTGCGCTCGTAGTGTTCGCGGTCATTCTGAAGAGTAACTATCTCGAAAAGCCTCTCACTCGCTTTAGCTATATCGGCAATGGTTGGTAAATCTACACCAGGTAAGACCTGAATAATAAATGAATTAAAGTCTTCTCGAAACATATTTTGATAGGTCACTGTTTGGAGAGACATCCATCCACTTGGCTCCAGCCATTCGTGGCAGCGCTTGAAAAAATTACGATAGCCCTCTAATTTTTCTTCTTGGGAAATCTCCAATTTAGAAAAATGTTCAAACGCTCCCACCGAAATAATCCCATTATAAAGTTGTTCCGGAGAATGCTCAGACCAGCCTTCTGAACGAACTTCAATTCGAGGATTTTCCAATGATTTGATCCGCTTAGCTTGAGAATTACTTAAGGTTAGACCTACTGTCTTTTCAACACCATGTACTTCTACAAGGTGTCTCAATTGCTCGCCCCAGCCACAACCGATGTCTAAAACTCGTTGAGCACCCTTGACTCTCGCCTGAACAGCATGGAGGTCTAGCTTTCGCATTTGTGCTTGATCAAGCTCATCATATCCTTCATTTTCTTCCCACAAGGCGCAGCTATAGGCAAAGGTTTTACCTAACCAGAGCCTATAAAAATCATCACTGACATCGTTAATGTCGTAATGAGACTGAACTTCAGCCGCAGATGCACCTTTATAATTACTATTCTGGATTTCCTCAGTCAAGGTATCAATATTTGGATTTTTTACTTTACTCATTGGTTGTCTTATTCCTTCTCTACAGCTAAAGTAAATTGAGCAAGCACTACTGACCTGATGGGGTTACTCGTTGCTTACAGGGATTGTCAATTCGGCGTAGGGTAAACCGCAAAAGATTACTGATTCTTTGGTGAAAACAAATAAGCGAAAAGCTGAGATATTTTTCATAGTTGCTAACTATTTGTTCCCCAACTAACTCGACTGCTGCGGCACGGTTTGCTTTTAGCCTGGATAGCCAAGCCTTGCAGGTGACTTCATAGTCTTGGCGGTCATTGCGAAGCATGACAATCTCGAAAAGATGCTCGCTCGCTTGGGCGATTTCGGCAAGAGTCGGGAAATCTGATTCGGGCAATATCTCAGTGAAAATGAACTTACTAGAGTCTTCTCTGCGCGAGTTCCCGTGTGCATTGACCTGGAGTGACATCCATCCACCTGGTTTTAGCCATTTGTGGCAACGCGAAAAAAACTCACGATAGACTCTCATTCTCTCTTGCTGAGACAGATCTAACTTGGTAAAGTGTTCAAATGCTTCTAGCGAAATAATCCCGTCATAAGGTTCCTTTGGAAAGTGATCCATCCAGCTCTCTAGATGAACTTCTAGCTTAGAGTTGTTCAACGCTGAGATCCATTCATAATGAATCTCGCTCATAGTTATTCCAATGGCATGCTCGACACTGTGAACGTCTAAAAGACGTCTCAATACTGAACCCCAACCACAGCCTACGTCTAAAACTCGTTTAGCTCCTTTTACCCTTGCCTGAGCAATATGAAAGTCAATTTTTCGTAATTGTGCCGCTTGAAGGTTGTTATGTCCTTCATTCTCTTCCCAAAGCGCACACGAGTAGGTCAAAGTAGGATCGAGCCACAAACGGTAAAACTCGTTACCAACGTTGCAGTAATGATGTCGAAGTGCCTCAACTGATGTGCCAGGATTTTGAGTTGTGAAGTTACTCATAAAGCCTCAGATATTAGATATTGGGAAAATCAGGATTCTTACCATCTGCTTTAGGTTCTGTGTTTGAAACCCCTAAAATTTATCTATGAAATTTCCCTGTTTTCTCATGTCTTGGCTTGAGCTTCTTCTGCTAACTTTTGGGACAAAGCCTTAATGGTGGGATAATCATACGGCAGCGTTGGATCAACCTCAACTCCTAGCCAATCTCCTAAGTCACCAATCATACCTACTGCCGCTGAGGAATCTAGACCGTATTTGTCGAAGGGAATTGTAAGGTCAACCTCATCCTGTGTAATTTCTAGCAACTCGGCTATGTATGAAACTAACCAAAGTTGAATATCTCTTGCTGTCATGAACTTGCGATTACCTTCGTTACTTGCTGAAACTGTAGGCATCTGATTGGACTGAATATTTTGCTTTTCCATTCCTTAAAACTCTCTTATTCTTGATTAGTAAACCAATACTGCTCTTTTACCACTTTAGGTTTTTTAGCCTCTATCATTCCTGCTGTTGGAGCCTTAACATCCCAAGCTAAGCCAAATACTTCCAAAACACTGATGATCCAATAACCTAAATCAACTTGCCACCATTGTAACCCAAATTTGGCTGAATTTGGAAAAGCATGATGGTTGTTATGCCATGCTTCCCCAGCTGTGGGGATAGCTAACCAAATATTGTTTGTACTGTGCTCGCGGGTATCAAAAGCACGGCTACCATACAGGTGGGTAATGGAGTTGATGCTCCAAGTCGCATGATGTGCCAAAAAAATTCGGACAAGCCCCCCCCATAGGAATCCTTGCAAGGCTCCTATCCAGGTTGCTGTCATAACTCCTCCCAAACAAGCAGGAATGGCAAGACCTAGAATTACCCAAGTTAGGTATAGTTGATTGACCTTGGCAATGGCACGCTCTTGCAGCAACTCTCTTGCAAAAAGGGCAGAATTCGTAACTTCACTGTTTAGCATCCAGCCGATATGGGCGTACCATAATCCGCGAAGCTGAGCAAATTTCTGCCCTTCATAAACGTAGGGAGAATGAGTATCCCCAGGTTGGTCACTATACTGATGATGGCGTCTATGGTTGCTAACCCAGTGGATAACAGGACCTTGAGCCGCCATAGAACCAAGAATAGCAAGGATAATTCGGATAACAATATTAGTTTTGAAAGCACTGTGTGCGAATTGTCTGTGAAAACCCACAGTAATTCCTACCATAGTTAAGGCGTACATACTGACCAATAGCCCTATCTCTACTCCTCCAACGTCTGATAGCCTAAAGAATCCAATTGCAAAAACTGAACTTATAAAAGGAATTAAAATAGTGGCAAAGGCAAAACGCTGTTGTAGTTGTTGTAGGTAATCGTTCGCTATCGTTATTTTCCGCTTCTTACTTGATGAATCTTTAAGAGACTTTTCTTGTATTGTGTTATTCACCTGCATCAACTTTCACTCCATTAGACTTGTCAGAAAATTTGCAAAGCTCTTCCTGTCTGGCTTTGCACGGCGTAAATATGAGTCAGAGCCAACGTAAGAATCAGGATTTGATATAGTTACTGATAGTAACTATATGTAAAAATATTGATAACTAATTCATAACATACCCCATATTTACAATCTTTATAAAACTGGCAAAAATAGTGTGTCAATTTTTAACATAAATAATCCCTGGATAATATTCCGGACAGGTCAATTAGATATTTTGAGTTTTGGTTTCATGGTTATTTGCCAGTTTGTACTTTCTCCAACAAAGATTGGATATCAGTCTGTAAATACCGAAACTTTGCCTTTTGCGAAGGTTTTTCACTCCAGTCTTCCACCACATTCAAACTGCCATTGAGAAATGCAGTCCGACAGGTATAACGCTGAATCTTTCCACTGGAAGTCTTAGGAATACTGCCAGTCTTAAGTAGGACAGTAGCATAAACCTGTAAGCCATGCTGTGCATTCACAGCCTCAAAGATATTCCCTACTACCTCCTGCACATCTAGGTTCCGTAAGTAACTCCGCTCTACTTCTTGAACAATCACTAGTCGTTCTTTATCCTTTATTTCCACTAAAAAAGCTGCTCCACAATCAGCTCGTAGTGCTGGATGACTCTTCAGGACTGTCAATTCAATGTCTTGGGGATAATGATTGCAACCTCTAATGATCATTACATCCTTTAACCTTCCTGTAACAAACAACTCTCCATTACTGAAAAATCCCAAGTCCCCTGTACGAAGAAATGGTCCCTCTCCAGTATCTTTAAGAGCAGCTTGAAAGGTTTCTTGTGTTGCTGAGGGGCGATTCCAATACCCAGAAGCTACACTCTCACCTGACACCCAAATCTCTCCTACTTGTCCTTTTTTACAACGAGTTAACGACTCTGGATTAACGATAATTACAGTTGTGTTCGTGTCAGGACGACCACATCCCACAAACACTCGACTGAGAGGCGATGAAATCTCACTCTCTACTACAGCATTTTGTTCTAGATCTTGAGCTTTAACTCCCTGAATCACTGGCTTTTGATTCTTATCCCCACCCGTAGTAAACAGGGTTGTTTCCGCCATTCCATAGCAAGGATAAAAGGCTCTGTATTTAAAGCCACAAGGAGCAAATTTTTCCGCAAACTGCTTCAGAGTTTCTGCCCGTATTGGTTCCGCCCCATTGAAAGCCAAATCCCAACTGCTTAAGTCAAGATGAGCTAATTGTTCTGGTTGAACTTTTTTTACACATAAATCGTAAGCAAAATTCGGTCCACCACTGGTAGTCGCTCTATATTTAGAAATCGCTTTTAACCAACGAATGGGCTTCTGCAGAAACGCTAATGGCGACATCAGAACACTGGGAAATCCCAGATAAATAGGCTGCAAAACATGGCCAATCAATCCCATATCATGGAATAAAGGCAACCAACCAACACCGATACTCTTCTCACTATGACTAAAAGCTTGATGAATCAACTGCTGGTTGTGGATAATATTTCCATGAGTCACCATTACCCCTTTGGGTGTTCCCGTAGAACCAGAAGTATATTGCAAAAACGCCAAGGTTTTTGGTGTCACTGATTGAGGCACAATTTCTGGCTCTGAAGTTTCAATAGTATCCGTTGCTATTAACTTTACTGACGCTAACTTTGCTTCTTCTTCCCACCTTTTCTCAAGATCAGCCAATATTGACGTAGTTGTCAGTGCTACTTTTGCTTGAGCATCATTAACGATAGAAAGTAGGCGCAACAACTTCTGATTTTGTCTGGGAGGATAAACTGGAACCGCTATAACCCCTGCATACAAACAACCAAAGAAAGCTGTAATAAACTCTAAACCAGAAGGATATAACAGTAACGTCCGCTCTCCTGGGATTGATTGGAGATGGGCTGCAATCGCTCTTGCTTGTCTGTCTAATTCTCCATAGGTCAGACTCGCTGACTCAGTTTCTCCATTTTGGAGAAAGATATAGGCTTGCTTGTTAGACTGAGATTGCGCTCTATAGCTGAGAATGTCTAATAGAGATGTAGCGATTGTGTCATTTTCTAGTAAAAGCATAAAATATCCAGCAATTTATGGGTAAATCTGGGGAGGATAGAGACTAGCGCGTGTTACTCTTTTTCAATGGGGCTAGAAAAACTTGCAATGCGTTTGTTGAATGTTAAGTACCTGTTGGGATGCCATGATTATGGCTGACAGCTGAGACTCGCGCAGTCCGTTATTGGCAGCCTTTATAATCATCCTAGTACAGCACGGCGTAAATAAACAGACCATTATTATGAGAAACTAAGAAAGTAGAGTCAAAGCAGTTTAGGCTGAAATAAGGGAACCTGGTGTGGCACGATTAGCTCCAAAAGTATTAAATCTGAACGATGGTTAGCCCGAGGGGGCAAGCCGCCCTTGGCGGCATCGCTCAGAACTGCAACAGTTGGTAAGGGACTTCCAGAGAATAAAATATACAATTAACCAAAATGATAATCATTTTAAATAAGAAAAAGCGGTTGCTAAAGGCAACCGCTTTTTCCCCCAATAAATATGCAAGATTAAATGTTTGCACTCAAGAGTAATCAATGAGTACAGTGAACAAAATTTCTATTAACTATGAAAGCCAGTTTAAATTTTTGAAAATTACATTGCTCCGTAACAGATATCGATAAACCACTTGCCTAAATTTGGTAAATTTTCCTGGGTAAAATTAGTCAAACGTTCTATTTTATTTTCAATTTGTTTCATGGCTTTTTTAGTGAGCTTAACCCCGGTAGAGTAAGTTTCAGTAACTAGCTTAACAACTGGATGCTTACCATTCCAAGTCATAGTTTTAGCAAATTGTAATGCGGTTTCAACCTCATCTAAAATGCTACCATTCCAATGATTCTCCAAAACAGCCCAAGTTCTTTCAATTGGATTATATTTACTATGATAGGGAGGATAGTAAGCTAAACGTATATTTAATTTGTATTCTTGAGCAAAGTCAACTATACGTTTCATAAATTGGGTACGTCGAGAACCATTTTCTCCTCCATTATCTTGATTAATAACCAAGGTTTTTATTTGGGGAAATCGCTTCTCTTCTGATTTCCAAAAATCTGATAAAATATCAACGATAAAATCACTAGTTACTTTGGATTCTGTAAAATACAAAAATAGCTCATCAAGCTCTGGAAGAAAGATACCGTAAGGAGCCACGGTTGTTTTTGGGTGAAAGTCATGGTCATCAGTTTCTGTCGGCACTCTATTTTACCACCACGGTCAAACGAGCCAATATTTACACGAGCTTTAGCATCCAAACTTAAGCGTAAAATACTTGGATCATCTGAAGCTTCTTGATTAACTATAGCTAACTGCTCAAAGATTGCGTCAGTTTCCGGAATTTTTTTTGAGGTTGAATTTTGGCAACCCGTTTGAGATGATATCCTAAATCGTTTAACTTGACGCGAATTGTTTCTGAAGTTGGTAACTCTTCATCTTCATAATCAAATTTCTCAATTAATTGATGTCTTACTTCAGTCGCACTCAGGCGAGTGTAAAGTCTTTGACTTTTAAAACTTGGATCTATTTGACTTTGTGAATCCACTAACTTTTTAATATCTTCTAAAAGATTTGGGAGTTTTTCTTCTGCCTTATAACGCCCTCTACCTTGATAATTATCCACACAAGTGATCCCACTTTTTAATTCTTTAATTCCTTTACTAATCGTTACGCGATTCCATCCTAACTCTTGCTCTGCCAGCGACTGTCCTCCTTGTCCTAGAGCCATAACTGTTTGTGCTATAAATTTACGCCTGACCGCACCTTTTAATTGTTCTGCGGTTTGCTTCAGTAATTTTTTCAGTGAATCCGTTAATTTTATAGACACTTCTCTCCACCCAAAAATTCAATCATCACTAAATTTACTACAAAAGGGGCAGGGAGAGGCTGCCGTCGGCAACCTCTCCCTGCTTTATAATGATTATCATTTTTATAATCTGTATATTTTATTTTCTGGAAGTCCCTTAAAGCTAACCATCCTACACTTCATAGGCAGGTCAAAACTTGGTTTGCTTAAGCGATCGCGATTCAACAGTGATGGTATAACTTTTAGCTATGACGAACGGGTAGAAAAGGGACATTCTTTTTCAGTCAGATCTTCTTGTGCAGAGATTGCGGACATAGTTTCATAACGTGTAGAAATATGTCGGTAGGATTAAGGAATATGGGCGCGTTCAGAGAAGACATAGTAGTTTTTACATCGGCTTACAGCAATTTTCAGGTAATTGAACCACAAAATACGGTAAGGTGGGAGTAAAGTAATTGTTATATTCGATGCCAGTATCTTACTCAGGTGATTTGCGTCGTCGCGTGATTAGAGCGTATGTTGCAAAGGAAGGCTCTCAACGTCAGTTGGCGGAAAGATTCAAGGTCAGCTTGTCATTTGTGCGAAATCTGTTGCGTCATTATCGTCAAGATGGACAAATTGAGGCGAAACGACGTGGAGGATACCAAAAGCCAACAATTCAAACCGAGCATCTGAGCTGGCTCCAATCTCTGGTTGAGGAGAAAAATGATTTGTTGCTTAGAGAATTATGCGATCGCTATCAAGAAAAGACAGGGATTAGGGTAAGTATCCCAACAATGCATCGTGCGGTAGAAAAATTAGGCTTACGCTGTAAAAAAAAAGTCTTTATGCCAGCGAGCAAGATACCCCAAGAGTGCAAGAGTTAAGACATGAATATCGGCGTTGGTTAGATCAGATTGATGTGAGAAATTTAATATTTATCGATGAAGCGGGAATAAATTTGTCAATGTCGCGCTTGTTTGCCAGAGCCGTAGATGGCGAACGAGCCGTTGGTAGTATCCCTGGAAGTAAGAGTGGCAACGTTTCTTTGATTGGCGCTTTGAACATTGATGGACTGATTGCGTCGATGACTGTACCAGGAAGTACAAATACTGAGGTGTTTTTTACTTATGTGACCCAGGTCTTACTGCCTCAGCTATGGAAAGGGGCAATTGTGGTCATGGATAATCTGAAGGTTCATCATGCCGAGCGTGTCAGAATTGCCATTGAGTCCGTCGGTGCAAAAGTCAAGTTTTTGCCCCCTTATTCTCCTGATTTATCACCTATCGAGCTTTGTTGGTCGAAACTGAAGCAATTCCTCCGTTCCTGTGAGGCACGTACCCCTGAATCACTCGACCAAGCCATGGCTCTTGCTGTAAATTACATTACCGAAGATGATGCCTTCGGTTGGTTCAACCACTGTGGTCTATTTACCTGAAAATTGCTGTA
>JAQYWO010000256.1 GCA_029379215.1 Rhizonema sp. PD37 | reverse complement strand
GATTATCCAACATGACACAGATTAAGCTAATAGGCATTACAGTCGTCTCAAATTCCATGGTTGTAAAAGTCAAACTGAAAAGAGCAAAAATTAAGAGGCACATTGGTCTAGTATTTCGTGTTTGATATAACCACCAAAGAAGTGATATCCAATAAGTAAAAAATATTCCTGTACCAACTAAGCCAGATCTGTATAATAATGAGCTTAAAATAAAACTATGAGTACCAACCATTGCTGGTGCATAACCTGGTAAAACTGTCTTTCCAGGTAATACATGACCGAAAATAAGTGAATCTGAATCTTCAATAATTGCCTCATATGTTCTGTGATAAATCTTTGCACGAACTTCCGTTGAATCTCTTCGTAAATTTCCAGTAGCGTCAGTCGTATTTGTCACACGATTCAAAACTAAATCAGTTACTGCTGGTATCGAAAGTGTGGTGTAACTAATTATGGCAATCAATACACAAAGTAACCAGATACCAGATAATTTAGCAGCTTGAAAAAAATAACGTATAAATAATACAACAGGTAAAGCCACCCAAACAGCCCGAGTTCCACTCGTAAGTAAGAGAAAAAACGAGGCAATAAAAAGTAGTAAAGACCAAAGACGATTTTTAATGTCTAGAGCTAGTAAACAGATAAAACCAACGAAGAGAGCCAGTGATTCTGGACCATGAAAGAAATAGACATAACGTACCATTCCGGGTAAAGATTTGTCTGTTGGAAAGTATGGTAGTAAGTAGTTACTGTTACCTAATCCGGGTATAAATCTTTCCCCTTTATCTGTCAATAAACCATAAATAGAACGAGAGGGAACGAAATGAGCTTGTTGCAAACCAAAGTAAATAATTAGCCATGCAACAAGCATCATTAGAACAATGATAGAACAAGACCAAGCTACAACTTGCAGACGTACACGTATGTTCTTGTTTTGGATATACCAAAGTATTAACCCGGCGCAAATCCATTCATCTATTGGTGAGAATATAGAGTTTTTACTTAATGTGAAGTTACTTAGCTGCGCGTAAACAGATACAGATATCAAAGTATACGCTCCGAAAAGAATCACACTTGAAGCTGCTAGGCTAGGGAATTTTAAATCAACTTTTTTTTGCTGTCTGTATTCATAAACAACTATTCCTAAGAGCAGGAAAAAAAATAACAGTCTCCAACCCCATAACCACCATATCGGTATCAGTAAAAAAGCAAAAACAACTACCTTCTCAGGCTGGTTTAAAGTTGACCATCGAATTAATAAACCCGAGAATAAATATTCTTTCTTTTTCATTTTAAACTAGCTACAACAATATAATTAATGCTGTTGAATTCTTCAATGATTAATTTGTAAATTTTGATAAATTGTTACGTCAGCAATTTAAACTTCTTAATTCATTCTCGGACTATATATCAATTTAGAAATCTTAATGTAGATATTTGATAGTTCACAAGCGAATCGGCGAATTCTCACGTTTATACACATATCCTTCACTACGCTGCTCAACCCCATTCATTACCAAACCTATAATTTGAGCATTATGATGCGAGAGAATTTCCAAACTTTCCTGAACCATATAGCGATCGCTCACTTCTAATCGCACTACTAGCAGTAAGTTAAAGAGTGCTGATGCCATCAATGCGGTTTCACTGGTTAAACCAATAGGTGATGTATCAACAATTACGTAATCATAATTACCAGCCTCTTGAATAAGATTAAGATGTTTGGCAAAATTCCCACGAGCTACAAACTCTCCAGCTTTATTATTGTGTATTGGTACCACAGGTAATAAATCTAATTCATTTGTAATTGTGACTACTGATGGCAAAGTATTTGATTTGCTTGGTAAAACATAGCCAAAATGCTTACTCAACTTCGCTTGATGAAAGTCAGCATCTACCACCAAAACTTTAAATCCTAAAGCAGCCAAAGCCGTTGCCAGCCCGATAGTTACGGTTGTTTTACCTTCGTTTGATGTTGAGCTACTCACCATTAGACGTCGGTTTTCTAATGACATTAAGCTTAAAGTCGAAGCCAGTCGTTGAAAACTGATTTCTGTCGCCGACTCTAATCTCAACCCTATAGTTGAAGGCTTGAATGCCGGAACTCGCGCTAATATTGGTAATTCGATATCTTGTAAATCTTTGGGTTTTAGCAGGGGATTACGAGATTCCAGGTGGGAAACAAGCCCAAGACTACCAAAAAATGATGTTAGTATCGCACCTAAGGCAATTAGAGAGAGTTTCGGGCTTGTTGGTTTGGGATCAACTGTTGGGTTATCTAAAATTTGTACATTTGGATAAGCATTGAAAGCACTGATTTTGGCTTGCTCTAATTGCCCGACAATCCCTTTGTAGACTCCTTCTGCAATGTCATACCGACCTTGCAAATCCAATAGTTGAGCTTGCTTGCTAGAAGTTCCTCTGAGTTCTGCTTTCATCCTCTGCAACTGAGTTGCGATTTGACTGGCTTGCTGTTGCAGTGCTTGACTTTCGTTGTCAGCTAGGATCATCTGTTTCATTAAATTGGTTGTCGCATCTTCAAAGTTTTGACTACCAAAGCTGGTATCTACCTTTTCTGCATTTGGCACGATCTTGGCTAATTGATCATTGAGTGTAGCAACTAATTGACGATGCTTATCCCGCAAAGATATCATGATCGGGTTTTGCTCAGTTACGACTCCTTTATTAATAGCAATATTTTTAGTAACTTCAGATAGCTGCGCTCGAATATTCTGATATTCCTTGTTTTGGCTCAAACGTAACGAATCAATTGCTTGCTGCGGAGTTAAACCAAGCTGCTGTCTAAGTTCTCTAGAACGAGTTTGCGCTGCCTTGCTTTGAGAAGCTATCTCGGTTTGCGTTGTACTCAAAGTATTTATCCCCTCAACCAGACTCTTTGTCTGTTCCTCGTTATTAACTAAACCTGTAGACTCTTTGAACTTTACAAGTTTATTCCTGACAGTTTGCAGATTACGTTCAGCCTCTTCTAATTGGTTTTTGCTAAATTGCTGTCTTGAATTGGATGTTTCTAAACGCAATTCATTCAAGCGACTCTGATAGTGATTAATTAATCTCTCTGCCCTTTTCTTTGCAAGTTTGGGTAATGAACCTTTAACTTCTATGCCAATAGTTGTAGATTGATCAACTGGCTTGACTTTGAATAATTTCTTATAACTAATTAAGTTTTCAAAGTTATCCTTTTCTGGATCAGATAACCAAATAGGATACATTATATCATCACTAGTGATGATAGAAGTCTGCACTTGCAAAGGATTGAGTTCGTTGCTAAAAACAACTCCTTGGTTTTTGAGTTGTCCTAAAGTTCCCAAATTTGCATCTAAGTTAGCCGTAGTATCAGGCAAGATCAGCTGAGTGCTTGCTGTCCAAGTTCTTGGTGCAAATACAGCTATCATCCCTGT
The DNA here is from genome assembly GCA_029379215.1 of Rhizonema sp. PD37. Taxonomy (GTDB): domain Bacteria; phylum Cyanobacteriota; class Cyanobacteriia; order Cyanobacteriales; family Nostocaceae; genus Rhizonema. The sequence goes on along the minus strand of JAQYWO010000256.1, from coordinate 9,422 downwards.
GCAGCAAAAAATACTAGTATTCAGCGCTACTAAAGGAAGCCAGTGCCTTTTTACAATTGCCGATATCTTCACATTAGTAACCCGGAAAGACAATAAAGAATAAGCATTCATGAAACAAAAAATATTAGATAAAAGACGAGTGCAAGAGACTAGATTATTAGTTACTATCTAATACTTAAAAGATAAAGTTTCCGAAATTTATAGAAACTAAATCTGAATTAAAGAAAATTTCAGGAAACTAATTGAGTCATCTGCTTTTCTGGAGGATACTGATTCAGGAGATATTTTGCTAATTTTGGCTCACTAAATAGCTGTCCTTTAAAACTAGGAGGTGGCTCTAAGATCAATTTTTGCAGATACTCTAAAGATACACAAGAATTTATCCCAAATTTAGCAATTGCTTGAGTGAATAATAACTGATGATCATCTATATGTTCTCCCAACACTTTTAGTCTTGGTAAAAGTATAAATTGTACGCCATTTGCTGCAAGCATCCTTGTAGTTCCTTGTCCTGCATGGGAAATCACCAAGCGAGATTCATTAACTAATTTGCTTAATTTGTCGGTAGTAACTATTGGTTCTATAGTAACTAAAGGATGTCCGGCAACCACAGAAATATCGCTATTTCCAGACTGTAAAAAAACAGGTTCCGAAATAACTCTGCTATTCAACAATATTCTCAACCATAAAACAGCACGATCAAACGGAAAAGAAATTGTTCCGAGTGTGATTAAAATCATGATGCGTAACCTCTAAAAATTGCTTTCTTGTATTTTTCGCACAACTCAGGCCATTGTACATAAAATTCATCTGATATTGAATAGACGATTCTACCTGAGATGCTAAGTCCATAACTACGAGAAATACTCTCGATAAAAATAAATTTTTTGCCCAGAAGTTTACCTAAAAATGCAAAGTTGATTGCTAAACTTGCTCCCGTTGAAATGACTACATCCGGTTTCTCAAGACGCAAAATTTTCAAAGTTTCAGGGAGATTTCTTAACAGAGCTAATACATCTCTTGGTGCTTGGTAAGGCAACCAATGTACGTTTTCACTTTCTTCAAGTATTATCGTATCTTTTTTGCGATCGCTCACCCAAACTCTTTCGTGTTCCGACCAAAAAGAACTCAGACTTTTCATTGTCGCAAAGTGCCCTCCAGAAGTGCATACTAACATTATTTTCATATTCTTCTTTTTTTCATGACTTTTGATGGCTATTAGAGGTACATAAATACTCTGAGTAACCAAATAAAACTCAAAACAAACATCACACATAATCTTTTACGAATCATGCAATGATAACTATAGAAGTTAAGATGTGGAAGCTATGCCAATTTACTATTGTTAGATTTCAGTTACACTATCTCTACTTTTCGACCTTAGAGAAGCTGACGCGCATCTTAAGAAGATCATTTAGCACCTGAACCCGTCTGCTGGCTTAAATTTATATTCTCCAGTCAATTCACTAATTAAGGTTTTTGTCAAGACTAATTTAGATGGGTTTGCCCTGTGAAACTAGATTACGAACAGCTTATCAGTGGATGCACGACAAAAAAACTTACGTTTGAGGGACTGAGATCGGAAGGACAATCGAAGCCCAACTCTGCACATTCACAATACACTGTTGAATTACAGTATATCCTGGCAAGTCGAATAGTCATGTCTTTATTTTTTCTTCTTACATAACCCTGATAACGTAAATCTTATGACTATAGAAAAATATTGACATCAGCATATTTGCTAATATTTACACAGGGTAATCGCATCTAATTTTGTACTGTAAAATACAGGTAATTTTAGAATTACTTAAGTACAGGAGAGAATTTGAGCATGAAATGTGTTAAATAGTACGAAGACTGAGCAAAGCATCTATCGTACATTAGGGGTCAGCAATTCCAAATTCAAATTTTGACAACGGTTACAGTCTAGCTTGACACGCTCGTTTTGAAGTCATGCAGGGATTTCTCCAACGAGCGATCGCTGAAATCAAAGACCTCTTGCAAGCCAGTAATGTGACCGAAGCAGGGGAGTTCTTAGCAGTCTTGCTGAGGGAAAAGATTCGGGAGTTCCCCTGGCTATTGGGTTTCAAGTCCCTCTATTTATAGATGGAGAACAACAAAAATGTATTTCTCGACACCTAGTACGCCAAGCATACAGCTTACCGCCTAGTAGTCGCTGTAGGTACTTCACTGCAAAGTAATTAACGCTGCACTGGCTGTAGGAACTTCAACTGAGGCAATATTTTTTGATATCTGTACTTGTTCTTGCTTGGGAGATTGCCAAGACGCATCTGATTCAACGCTATGACCACCGAGAGTAATATCTGAAGTACTGTCAAGAGATGGGGCAGTAAGACGCAGTACTGAGGCACGAGTTAATTGGCGTCCCAGATTTATCGCCAAGGTAGCATTTTGAGAGCGATCTTTGTTAATTACTGTTAGTAGGACGCGATCGCTATCTCCCAATACAGCATAGACTGTCAGGTTAACAGAATTTTGACTCACCGTGACAGGCAGCAGACGCCCTTGACTACCAAGCTTAAAAAGCAACATCCCATAGTAAAGTGGTCGAGCTGAGTATTTTCCCTGAGAAAGAGCGATTGGTGTATAGGCTCCTGCACCTCCGCCATGAAAATTAATGCCTGCTGCACCATTTTGTGCTAAGCTGAACATCAAATCAGCTCCCCACAGTGCTGAGGCAAAGACATTACTTACGCCCTGTTTGCCACCGTTGTATACAGAGTTACATTCTGCAAATCGATAAGACAAGTTTTTCTGCTGTGCTACAATTTTAATTTTTTGGGCAATCTGGATAATACGATTATCCGGACTTAACAGATTACTAATTGTGACGTTACTGTTCTGCGGTGGTCCCATGCGATAATAATGCTGCGTTAGTAAAATAACACGAGTTGCTGCATCTTTGGCAAAGGGGACAACCCAAGTGTCTGTAGCGCTAGCGGTTGCCGATCCGGAAAATAGTACATCTGGAACACTAGCACGAATTGTGTCGAAATAGGTAGTAAATTCTTGCAAGAAATCGCTGTATTGATATGTTGATGAACGCAATCCGTTTTTGTTATACAAATCCGGTTCATTACCAATTTCTAGAGATAAAAGTTGCTCTCCTGCTATGCGTGCTACATATCCAGCCTCAGATGCAGCAACCTCAGGAGTTGATTGGCCAAGATTCAGTCCTAGCATAACTTTCCAACCAGCTTTCCGTGCAAAATCAAACAGGTGGTCAAGATCATCCTCTGTAATTGATGTTTTGTCTGTTTCTGATGTGCGCTTTCCACCTTTCCAAAATGTCTTTTCCACAGAATTACCGCCAATCCGCAAAATCCCTCTTTTGCCTAGCTGACGTACAAAGTTGAGGAAAATCTTGTTATCACCATTGAACAGAGTGGTGTTGCTCAAAGTTGAGGCTTCATAACTCAAGCCTGTAAAATCAAGGGGAATAACTCTACCCGGTTGATTGACATCTATAGAAATTGTGATTTCCTGACTCGAATTGTCGTCTGCTTTCACTGAACTCTTTTTCAATACGCTAACTAGGCTTGCACCTGCTAAAGAAAGCACAGCCATGAGAAAACCTCTACGGTTTGGATGTTGATACCGATTCATCAAAATGTCTCCTATCTGTAGATTGGGGCGAAATATTATAATTCCCTAAATTACTGTGCGTTCGCTCCTCCTTGAGATCCAAAGGGGAATTAAAGCCTGAATGCATTCATGAAAGAGACTATTTTTTAGTAACCGGTTACGCACACACAACAAATGTGGCGCTCACCCAGGCATATCTCTATAACTTTTGTTGCACTGCTTTAGATAATGTTGGTAGCAGGTGTAGCAAGCACATAGCAGTGTACTATAGCCAAGTAAGGTGCAATAGCTTATTATTGTCTTTTCTACATAATAGGAAGCTATTTCATGTTGCCAATCGGTGGGATGATGTTTTTACTTTTCTTTCCTGCAAGTCTTGGTATATTGAGACAAATTATTTGGAGTCAGGAATTAACACATCAACTACTGGCTTCAGCAGTGTTTTTATTTAGTATAGAGCAAGCCCGGATGGCAGCCAAGGATTTGCAAGACATCGCGGTTGCGAAAGCGCAAGTAAAAGATATTCGTTTGGAGACTTTCTCCAGAATCACTATTAGTACAATTTTTATAGAACTTTTAGGATTTTATATATCATCAGTTTGGATAGGATGCGGCTTAATTGTGATTTTACTAAGCCTGGTTTGGTTTAACTTATTTGCCGGAGTAAAAATTTATTTAGGAGAAGAAACGGTCATTCAAGATTGGAGAATTTCCGAACGTTTCATCGTATTAATTGCTGATGCGATTGGGCTGGTTTTAGTGAGTCTTTGGATGTTGCAAATTGCTTCAGCTTGGATAACTATGATACTTTTTGGGATGATCGTAGTCTATTGTAGTATTAAGTTAGTTTTTTTCCACGATCAGCTTGCCGCATCAAAGGCTAATGTACAAAAAACGTGTGATAAGCCCGAAGGGCTTGTCAGTTAACAGGCTTAAAGCACCTTCTCCATTTTTTGTAACATTACAGCGTAACAGCAAGCCAAGACGAGTCAACGTCTTATTTGAACCGTATTGTGTTCTCACCGATATCATAAGCGAAAATTCTGGATTCTGGCTAAAATAGCAATTCTCTCGTTAAAAGTAAAGCTGCATGGTCATGTGGTTTGATTGAATGGTTTTTAGAGAAATAGGAAATACAGAATCAGTGTTTCAACCAGTTACTGCCGACGGTGGCGTTCAGAAATCACTTTACCATCTTCCTCCACTGACTCTAACTCGTAAGTTGGGCGATATGGCTTGCTGCGATGGCGAATCCTATTAATCACGATGTAAAGAATCGGAACAATAAACAAACTTAAGAGAGTTGAGACAATCATTCCTCCGAAAACTGCTGTTCCCAGAGATTGTCTGCTCGGTGCGCCTGCTCCTTCTGCAGTCACCAAGGGCCAAATACCCAAAATAAAAGCAAAGGAAGTCATGAGAATTGGTCGCAAGCGTTCTTGTGCTGCTTGGATTGCTGCTTGTGAAATCGACAGCCCTTCTACTCGAAGTTGGTTAGCAAACTCCACAATCAAAATTGCGTTCTTACTTGCTAAACCAATCAGCATTACCAAACCGACTTGACAAAATATATCATTGGGTAGACCTCTGAGTGATTGCGCTGCCAAAGCCCCAAAGATTGCCAAGGGAACAGCCAACATAATAATGATTGGGTCAACGTAGTTTTCATACTGAGCTGCAAGCACCAAGAATACAAAGACAAGACCCAAGCCAAAAATCAAAGGTGCTTGACCACCAGAAGTTTGTTCTTCAGCTGCAATTCCCGACCATTCGTAACCAAAACTTACTGGCATAACCTCATCTGCAAGTTTTGCCATAGCTTGAAGTGCCTGTCCGGAACTGGCACCAGGAGCTGCTGAACCATTAATTTCTATTGAACGGAACAAATCATAGTGATTAATTGTTTGTGCTCCGGTGGTAGAAGTCACTTTCACCAGATTGCTTAAGGAAATCATTTGATTGGTGGCAGAGCGAACATACAATTTACCAATATCCTTTGGGTTTGAACGAAATTGAGCATCAGCTTGGAGATACACTCGGTAAGTTCGCCGGAGGAAATTAAAGTCGTTTATATATCGTGAACCCAAATAACTTTGTAGGGTATTAAAGATATCGCTAACAGATACTTGCAGCGCCTTGGCTTTATTGCGGTCTACTTCAATTAAAAGCTGAGGCGTACTTGCCGCATAAGTGCTAAACACAGCTTGCAATCCTGGTGTTTGGTTACCACGTTGGAGCAGCTGACCCATGATTTGCACCATTGTATTTAAGTCACTATTACCGCTCTTGTCTTGTAACTCGAATTGGAAGCCACTAAAATTCCCCAAACCCTGAATTGCTGGGGGATTCACTGGTAATACTCTTGCTTCTGTAATTCCTCCAAACTTCGCTCTTAACTTGCCAATGATTGCCTGTGCTGACTGACTTGCTTCGGGGCGTTGGTCCCAAGGTTTGAGTGTTGTAAAAATTGCACCATTGTTCGCAGTGTTGCCACCACCTAAACCAAAACCTCCCAAAGCAAAAGTGCCTACAACTTCAGGTATTTTGAGAATTTCGTTTTCTACCTCGCGTATAACTTTGCTGGTATAGTTAAGCGAAACTCCCTCTGGTCCTTGGATGATAGTGATGAAATAACCTTGGTCTTCATCAGGGAGAAAAGCTGTTGGGACGCGGGTGTAAAACCAGCCTGTGAACCCTAAGAACAAGATAAATAACACCACGACGATCGCTCGGAAACTATTCAAACTCCTGAGACTGCGCTCGAATGTCTGACGCGTCCACTCGATAACATCATTGACGTGATCGAAAAACCAGCCTAACAAACCGCCTGGTTTTTGTCCCGGACGCAGGAGCAACGCTCCCAATGAAGGACTCAGGGTAAGGGCAAGAAAAGTAGAAATTGCCACACTAAAGGCAATTGTTAATGCAAATTGTCGATAAATTTGTCCTGTAGATCCTGGAAAGAACGCAACTGGAACAAACACTGCCATTAACACCAGTGAAATTGCAATGACTGCCCCAGACAGTTCCCGCATTGACTTGGAGGCAGCCTCTATTGGAGACATGCCTTCATTCTCAATCAAGCGAGCGATATTCTCGACGACGATGATGGCATCATCAACCACGAGTCCGGTGGCTAAAGTCAGACCAAACATGGTCAGGGTGTTAATTGAAAACCCAAATAGTTTAATCAAGGCAAAAGTGCCAATCAACGCTAAGGGAATGACAATGACAGGAATCAGAGTCGTGCGCCAATCTTGCAAAAAGATGAAAACCACCAATACCACAAGAAAGATTGCTTCCAGTAATGTCTTGACAACTTCTACAAGTGATGCCTGAATAAAATCCGTTGTGTCAAATGCGACTCTATATTGCATCCCCGGCGGAAAATTTTTGGCGAGTCGTCTCATCTCAGCCTTCACTTCATTGGCAACGTTTAAGGCATTACTTCCTGGAGTGGGAAATATTCCGATACCTACGCCATCTTGACCTCTAAATCGGAGAAAAGAACCGTAATCTTCAGCTCCAAGTTCAACCCGACCGACATCTTTGATCTTAATTAACGAGCCATCTGCATTATTTTTTATAACAATATCCGCAAATTCCGAGGGTTCTTTGAGACGGCTGACAGCTTGTAAGTCGATCTGGTACATTTGATCGGGTAATGTCGGTGCTTTACCGATTTGCCCAACACCTACTTGCACGTTTTGTTCGCTAACAGCATTGATCACATCCTGAGCAGTAAGGTTGCGACTGGCTAGGCGAGTGGGATCGAGCCACAAACGCATGGCATAGCGGCGGGCACCAAAAATCTGTGCATCACTCACACCTGGAAGTTTTTTCAGCGCATCTACGACATAAAGATCAACATAGTTGCTCAAGAACGTGTTGTCGAATTGCTGCTTATCGCTGTAAATCCCCATTGCTAACAGGATGTTGCTGGACTGCTTGCTGATGGTGACTCCTGTTCTCTGTACCACATCTGGCAACTGCGGTTGAGCGACGGATACGCGATTTTGGATATCAACAGCTGCAATGTCTTTGTTACGCGATGCATCAAATGTCACCGTAATTAGACTTGTACCATTGTTACTGCTGCTCGAAGTCATGTACTTCATGCCTTCGACCCCGTTAATCTGTCGTTCTAATACACTCGTGACAGTGTTTTCGACGACTTCTGCACTAGCACCAACGTAGTTAGCAGTCACGTTTACTGTTGTTGGGCTGATCTCCGGATACCGATCTGTAGGTAGTGTAGGAATGCTAATTGCTCCTACCAGCAGAATAATAATCGCACAGACACTGGTAAGGACAGGTCGCTTAATGAAGAAGTCAGCAAACATATAAATGGGGAATGGGGAATGGGGAATTGCAAGGTCGCTAATTACTAATTGCTACTTCTCAGGTTCAGGCATTATAGGAACGCCATCTCGAAGATTGAGCAGTCCGGAAACAACGATTTTTTCTCCAGGCTGTAATCCTTCGAGTACTTGATAATTATTACCTCTAATGTCACCCAACTTCACAGGCTTTTGTCGAGCTACTAATTGTGACTTTCCTTGAGGTGTTTGTTGCATTTGCGTCACGTAAACATACTTAAGTGCAGCGACAGGAACCACGGCTGTAGTTGGAATTGATACTCCTAATCGCTGATTCCAAATCACTCGAGCTTTAATTATTTGATCTGCTCTAAGTTGATCTTTAGAGTTATCAAAAAGTGATTTCACCAAGATTGATTGGTCATTATTATTGACGGCAGGAGCAATAAAAAATACTCGACTTATACCTAAGATCTGACCTTGCGCGTCTATAATTTCTACTGCCATTCCCTTCCGTAATTGGGATTCCTTCTCTACTGGCACAGAGATGTTTATTTCTAAAAGTTTGTTGTTCGTAAGAGTCGTGAGTTGTGTGGAAGTATTCACAAAATCACCCACTTTCACTGGAATCTCGCCAACGGTTCCCGCAAAGGGAGCGTTAATTGTGTAGTACTGTAGCTGAACTTGCTGTTGCTTAGTATTGGCTTGTGCTTGTTGGATGTCTTTTTGAGCTTGGACAATTTTAGCTTGTTGCGCTTGCATTTGAGCATCGGTTGAACGCATTTTAGCTCGCGCTGTAGCAAGCTTATTGGTATACTGATCCCGTATTTGTCGAGATACAGCACCTTCGTCTGCCAGATTAGAATACCTTTGGTATTCCTGCTGGTTTAATTTCACATCGGCTTCGTTGGATACGCGATCAGCTTCCAGAGATTTGAGTGTACTCCGTGCATTTTCCAATTGAGACTTCGCTGATTCCACTGCAGCACTATAACTACTCACTGCAGCTTGTTGCTGTCTGGGGTCTATTTGGACAATTGGAGCGCCCGCAGTCAGTGAAGTTCCAGGTCTGACAAATACCTGCACAACTTGACCCTCAATTCTTGGCTGTAGCTTCACTGATTGCCGCGATTCTATACTAGCAATGTATTCTGAACTATCCTCAAGTGTGCCCGGTTGTACTGTGGCTACTTTAACTGGGACAGCAGGCGGTGGCGCATTGGCAGGGGAAGATGCGTTGTTCGCCGGAGCAAGCGATCGCCAAAGTACAAAGCCTCCTCCTAGCAACAGTGGTATTAATAACAACCAAAGCCACCTTCGTCTTTCGCGTGGAGGCTCTAATATGGTTTCTGGGAGATTTTCTCCATAATCAGTAGGAGATTCAGTGAATTTCATGGTAGATGGTCAACCTTTGATGAAATTAGTAAAAAATGCAGCCTAGTAAATGAGATGCCGTAATTTTTCATAGAAATTACTAATCATAAATAGGGTTATTAC